>DASYAR010000423.1:0-5532 GCA_036501235.1 Planctomycetaceae bacterium | reverse complement strand
CAAATTCATTCCAATCACCACCGATTCATGGCGCTGGGTCATGGTGGTCGGCGCTGCACCGGCCGTGCTGACGTTCTTCATTCGCTTGTTCGTTCCCGAATCCGAACGCTGGAAGGAAGCGGTCAGTCAGCAAATCTCGCGTCCGCTGGCGGAGATCTTCAAACCGGCGCTGTTCAAGAAAACGGCGCTGGCGATTTGCTTTTCGTCGGTGGCCTTGATTGGAACCTGGGGATCAGTGCAATGGGCGCCGCTCTGGGCCGATCAAATGACCGGAGGCTCTGTGCCGGAAGCCAAAGCCATGACCGGTTTGATGTCCGCCCTCGGGGCGATCGTGGGTTGCATTATCGGTCCCCTGGTCGGCGGCGCGATCGGACGGCGTCCGGCGTATTTCCTGCTGTGCCTGGCGTCGCTGCTGTCGTGCGGGTATCTGTTCCGAACCTTCGACGCCTACGGCCCGCAGTTCCTGATCGTGATGGGAATCGTCGGCGCCTCGACCGCCTCGTTCTACGGTTGGCTTCCCCTTTATCTTCCCGAACTGTTCCCCACGCGAATCCGCGCCACGGGACAGGGGGTCAGTTACAACTTCGGTCGGATTCTCGCGGCGGGCGGGGCGCTGGTCCAAGGCAGCCTCGTCGGGTATTTTGATGAAAGTTATGCCAAGGCCGGTGCAGCCGTGACTCTCATCTACGTGCTGGGCATGATCCTGATCTGGTTCGCGCCCGAGACGAAAGGCAAGCCGCTGCCGGATTAGCTCAGCCCCAGAAGCGTTCGCCGTGCCAGTTCACGTCAGGCTGAGTCTCGACCTCGATGTCGCCATTGACCCGGGCCTTGCATGCCAGTCGCAAGTCTTTCTCGTGACCGAGACGGGCGAAAAAAGTGATCGGGCCGCCCAGGAGTCGCGCCTTCTCGAAGACTCCCTGCTGGCTGACGTTTTCGACACCCTTGGTGATATGCACACGGCAACTGGCGCAATGACCCCAGCCGTGACAATTGGCAAACCAATTCTTGTGAATCCCGGGGTACAACTCCACCCCTTCTCTCATCGCGACCTCGCGCAGATTCGCGCCTTGCTCGACTTCAACTACTTTCTTCTCTTTGACGAATTTGATCTTCGGCATGGAATCTGGTTCCGCAACGAATAAGACGGGGATGAAGCCGGCGCATCTTGTGTCCGACGACGGCCCATGATAGTTGGCCCGGTCTTGGATTTCCAGCGCCGGTTCATGCCTCTGATTGGCAGAATGGTTCCTTGCCAATTCCCTCGCATTCCGTTTGAATGAGGCTCGATTTGACAACCCCATCAGGATCGCACCATGCAATTGCAACTCGAGACGACTCCGTGGACCGAAGCAGCCGGCGACTGGCTGATCGTCCCGATTTCTGAAGGCTTCGATTTCAGCGGGCCGTTGGGCCAGCTCAACGACGCGCTCGGCGGACAAATCTCCCGGTTGCGGGAATCGCAGGATTTTACGGCCAAGGTCGCGGAAACAGTTTCGATTCCCGCGCCAGCGGGAATTCGGGCCGTTCGTCTTCTGCTCGTCGGTCTGGGCCCGGTTGATAAATTGGGTGAAGCCGGATTGCACAAAGCGCTGATGACCGCCGCGCGGGCCGTGTCGGGTAAGAAGACCGAGCGAATTGCGGTGGCCCTTGCTGGAATCGGCTCGGCAGGCCCGCCTCTCTCGCGCCGCGTGCAGGCCACGGCTACCGCCATGACCGTCGGGTGCGTGGGGCAGGACTTGTATCGAGCTGAGAAGAAGCGGTTTCCCTTCGCGAACGTCGATCTGCTCGTCGCATCAGGAGAGAACACGGGCGAATTGGCAACCGCGCTCGATACGGGCCGCATCATCGGCGATGCCATCAATCTGACGCGCGAGCTGGTTAATCAACCGGCCAAGGTGATCTTTCCTGCAAGTTTTGCCCAACGTGCCGAAGATCTGGCCCGCGAGCACAACTTGCGCTGCGAGGTGCTGGATCGCGCGGCCCTGGAAGGCGAGAAGATGGGATCGCTGCTGGCTGTTTCCGCCGGCAGCGATCAGCCGCCGCGACTCGTCTTTCTGGAATATAACCACGGGACGCCCGGCGCGCCGGTCGTCGCACTGGTCGGTAAAGGGGTGACGTTCGACAGCGGCGGACTGTCGATCAAGCCCAATGACGGCATGCTCACCATGAAATGCGACATGGCCGGCGCGGCGACGGTGCTGGCGACCATGGTCGCCATCGCCCGCCTGAAGCTGCCGATCCACGTGATCGGCCTGATGGGCCTGGTCGAGAATCTGACCGGTGGCTCGGCCATGAAGTTAGGAGATGTCCTGACCGCGCGCAGCGGCGTGACGATCGAAGTCCAGAACACCGACGCCGAGGGACGTCTGGTGCTGGCCGACGTATTGGATTATGCCCTCTCGAAAGGGGCCGATCGCCTGATCGACCTGGCGACGCTGACGGGGGCCTGCGTCGTGGCGCTAGGCGAAGACGTCGTCGGCGCGATGAGCAACAATCAGGAATGGTGCGACAAGGTGCTCGCCGCCGCGAAATCCGCCGGCGAAGACGTCTGGCAGCTTCCAATGTTCAGCCATTATGACGAACTGATCAAAAGCGACGTCGCCGACATTCGCAATGTCGGCGGTCGCTGGGGAGGCGCGATCACGGCGGCCAAGTTTCTGGAGCGGTTTGTCAAGGAAAAGCCGTGGGTGCATCTCGATATCGCCGGCCCCGCGTTTGCATCGAGTGACAAGGCGCATCGCGAAGGAGGCGGAACGGGATGTATGGTGCGGACGCTTCTGGAAGTGGTGAAGGGGAGTGAGTGAGAGGTGGGTCTGGGAAAACCACGAACGGATCACGGGCCAGAAACGGCCACCGTTATTTGAAACGAACCAGACAAAAAAATTAGACAAACGCCGTTACGACGACTCTCCGCCAGTTTAATTTCAATGAGTACTGAGTACTGAACCTCCCCACTCCTTCGGCCCGAACCAATCCCATGCCCACCCCTGCTTCCGCTGCCGGCATCACTTGGAACCTCGGTGACTTGTATTCCGGCGTTGACGATCCGCAAATCGATCGCGATCTGGAAGAATGTGCTTCTCTCTGCACGGCATTCGAGGCCAAAAACCGGTCGATGTTCGCCACCGCCGGGGCCCTGACAGCCGCGGCGCTCAAATCAGCGCTCGTGGACTACGAGCGCATCGCCGAATTGATGAGCAAACTGGGCTCTTATGCGGGGCTCTTGACGGCGGCCGATACGGCGAGCGACGCGTATCGCCGGCTGGAAGATCGCTTGCAGCAGCAGTTGATCGAGCGCGAGAATCAGCTCACCTTTTTCGAGCTCGGCTGGCTGGCCATTGACGACGCCGTCGCCCAGACATTGATCGATCATCCCGGATTGGCCAATTACCGGCATCATCTGTCTTCCGGCCGGCGCTACAAGCCGCACACGCGAAGCGAACCCGAAGAGCTGTTGCTCAATCAGAAATCGCTGACGGCTCGGACCGCCTGGACGACGCTGTTCGATGAATTCGTGGCGTCGCTGGAATACACGCTCGACTACGACGGCCAGCAGCGCAAGCTGACGCAACCGGCCATTCTGGCCTTGAATTACGATGCGGACCGCAACTTGCGAAAGGCCGCCCAGTCGTGCTTCTTTGCCGAGTTGTCGCGGCACGAGCTGGTTCTGACGAACATCTTCAACGTCATTGCGCAGGACCATGCCATCAACGACCAGATCCGCCGCTACGACTCGCCGATGGCCAGCCGCCACCTGGCCAATGAAGTCGCGCCCGACGTCGTGGCACGGATGCAGGAAGCGGTCGAGGCGAACTATTCGATCGCACACGAGTACTACCGGCTCAAGGCGCGGCTCCTCAACCTGCCGAAAATGGCGACTTACGATCAGTACGCCCCCGTGGCGACGAACATGCCGACGTGCGAATACGGCGCCGGGCGCGACACTGTGCTGGCGGCGTTCGGGCGTTTTCACCCGACGATGCGCGACGTCGCGGCACAATTCTTCGAGAAGAACTGGATCGACGCCGAAGTCCGACCGGGAAAACGCGGCGGCGCATTCAGCGCCAGCACCGTCCCCTCCGCCCATCCCTACATTCTCCTCAACTGGACCGACAAGCTGCGCGACGTTTCGACCATGGCCCACGAGTTGGGGCACGGCATTCATCAATACCTGTCTCGCAAGCAAACGTATCTCAATTTCCACCATCCGCTGACGATTGCCGAAACGGCGAGCGTGTTCGGCGAGTTTCTGACGTTTGACTATGTGATGGATACGACGAGCGATCCGGGCGTGAAGCTGGGATTGTTATGCAGCAAGATCGAAGACGCCTTCGCCACGGTCTTCCGCCAGAACGTGCTGACGCGGTTCGAACAGACGACCCACGCGGCGCGCCGGAAAGAGAAACTGGCTTCTGCAGAAATCTGCGACCACTGGTGGCAGGCCAACGAGGCCCTCTACGGCGACGCGGTCGACATGTTCGACCAGTACCGCTGGGGCTGGTCGTACATTCCGCACTTCATCCATACGCCGTTCTATTGCTACGCCTACGTCTTCGGCGAGCTCCTGGTGCTGTCGCTGTACCGGATGTACCAGGAAGAGGGGACGCAGTTCGTTCCGCGGTATCTGGCACTGCTCGAATCGGGGTCGAACGCGTCTCCCGAAGCGCTGCTGTCGCGCGTCGGCGCGAATATCGCAGACCCGGCCTTCTGGCAGAAGGGGTTGGACGTGCTGCGCGACATGGTGCAGAAAGCCGTCAGTCTGGCGAGCCAGTTGCAAAAGTGAGCGACGTGCGGACTGCTCAATCCGTCAGATGGTTATGCCGGCCGACCCGCCGAACCGAAGTGGCTTGCGGCCCCTTGTCCCCGGCTTCTTCGACGAAGCGCACTTCGGTCCCCAGTTTGAGCACGTCGAAGGCTTCGTCGAGCAGGCTGTTCTGGTGGAAATAAATCGTGCGTCCGTCAGGCGTCGCGATGAATCCGCAATTGTCTTCGGGATTGAGCCGGCTGACGCGGCCATGAGGCGGCGTCTCGTGCGATTTCATGTCGCCGCGGAGCTCACGGGCGTATTCTTCCACCTGCCGGCGCATGGCCAGGAAGGCATCGCGGATCGCCACGTGCAGGTCGGCGTGCTCGGGGTGGTCGCCCTTGTCGCGATTGACGGTCAACTCGCGGCGGGGAACCGCAACGTGCACCTGAACGCGAAAGAGATTTCCGTGCTTGTGATGCTTGTGCGGGGCTTCGATCACGACTTTGCACGAAACGATGTGGCCGAACAGCTCGTCGAGCTTGTCGACGTGGCCACGAACATCTTCTTCAATCCATTCCGACCGATCCACGTTGCGAAAGGTAATGCTCAACGGCACTTCCATGATGGTCTCCTGATATTCCGCGTGACGCGCAATAAAAAACCCCTTTGGCGCAGTCCAGGCGCCACGGGGCTGTCACAGCCAGTTCGAGAGAACTCTGTGTCAGAGCCCCCTCTAGTTCCAAAGTAGTCGGCGCTGAGGCCGTTGTCAAATCCACTTTGGTTGC
>DASYAR010000422.1:0-8634 GCA_036501235.1 Planctomycetaceae bacterium | reverse complement strand
GATTATCTTCAATCCAGCGAGACGATACATCATGCAAGCCACTGAAGCGGCAATTCGCCAGGTTGTTCAGGAAGTGCTCTCCCAGTTGGGACGCAATCCCTACGTGGCCTCGTCGGGCAAGTCGCGTGACGGCACCTGGGGCGTTTTCAAAACAGTCGACCAGGCGGTCGAAGCGGCGACCGAAGCCTTCTGGCAGCTTTCCGAACGTGGGCTGGAAGACCGCAGCAAGGCGATCAACTGCATTCGCAAGATCACCGACCAGCAGGCCGAAGAACTGGGCCGAGCAGAACTGGAAGAAACAAAGATCGGCCGGCTCGATCACAAGATCGAGAAACTGAAAATCGTCAAGCTGGTCCCCGGCGTCGAATTCCTGAAGACCGATTGCATGTCGGGCGATCACGGGTTGACGCTCACCGAATACGCGCCGTTCGGCGTGATCGGCGCCATCACCCCGGTCACCCATTCGTTGCCGACGCTGGCCGGCAACGTCATCAGCATGGTCGCCGGTGGCAATACCCTGGTGGTCAATGCGCATCCCGGGGGCGCGCGGATTGCTGCCGAAGGCGTACGGCGCTTCAACAAGGCGATCTTCGAAGCGACCGGCCTCGAAAATCTGGTCACGATCGTCGAACAGCCGACCCTCGAAACGGCCGCGGAGATCTTCCAGCACCGTGGCGTGCGGATCCTATGCGTCACGGGCGGCCCGGCCGTCGCTCGAGCGGCGCTCGAAAGTCGGAAGCGCGCCGTCGTCGCCGGTCCCGGCAATCCTCCGGTCGTCGTGGATGAAACGGCCTGTGCCGACAACGCCGCCAAATCGATTGTCAAGGGGGCGGCCTACGACAACAACCTGCTGTGCATCGGCGAGAAAGAAGTCTTCGCCGTTGAGTCGATTTTCTCGAAGCTCATGGACTCTGTCGGACGTCACGGCGGCTACCGGCTTGCGGCCCGCGAGGTCGAACAGCTCACCGCGCTGGCATTCAAGCCGGGCAAAGACCATCCCGTCCTCAATCGCGATCTGATCGGCAAAGATGCCAGCGTGCTTGCCGAATTGATCGGCGTCCGCGTGCCGGCCGGAACGCAAATTCTGTACGGCGAAACGGACGAATCGAACCCATACGTCAGCGAAGAGCAGATGATGCCGTTCGTTCCGTTCGTGCGCGTTCGCGACTTCCGTCAGGGACTGGAAATGGCGAAGAAGTACGAGCACAACTACCGTCACACGGCCATCATCCACTCCCGCAACGTGCGCAACATGACAATCATGGGGCGCGAAATGGATACAACGCTGTTCATCAAGAACGGCCCGTGCATGGCGGGACTGGGGCTGGGAGGCGAAGGATACCTTTCGTACAGCATCGCCACGCCGACCGGAGAGGGTGTTACCAGCCCGCTCACTTTCACTCGTCAGCGCCGCTGCACGTTAGTTGATGACTTGCGCGTCATCTAGTTTCAGCTCCGAATTCCGAACTCCGAATTTTCTCACTCCCATGCAACTCGCCAAAGTCGTCGGACGAGCGACTGCCACGGTCAAGCACGAAACGCTGGACGGTTGGAGACTGCTGCTCGTGCAACCGCTTGATGTGCATGGGAAGGCCGACGGCGACCCGCAGATCGCCATCGATAATCTCGGCAGCCGCCTCGCCGACACCGTCATGCTGACGACCGACGGGGCAGCCGTCCGTGAACTGGTCAAAAAAGATAACACGCCAATCCGTTGGGCCGTGATCGGCATTCCTGATTCATGACTTTTACTCCCGAACAGGTCGATCTGATCGTTCAGCGCGTCGTCCAGCAGTTGGGGACGAAGGGCGTAGCGATTGCGCCCGCATCCGCAGAGCCGCGACACGTCACCGCTGCTGAACCAGCGGCGGCGCCGGGTGTTCGCATTCCCGGCCAGGTGATCACGCAAGACTTGCTCGCCGCATCGGCAACAGGCGCCGCGCTGGTTCGCATTGACGCGAAAGCCCTCCTGACTCCCTCGGCGCGCGACTTCATCAAGCAGCACTCCATCCAAATCGTTCGCGAAGGTGCGTCGTCGGCAGGAGCAACCACGGCGATTCGCTGGCAGGTGATCGTCACCAAATCGACCCCGCAAATCGCCGCCGCCATCGAAGGTCTCTCCGCTCTCGGAATCGTTTGCGACATGCGGCTGCTGGGATTGCCGGCGGAGGCGGCGGCGCAGTCGATCAGTGCCCTCTGTCGTGCCGAGGCCCAGCAAGTCGTCGTGTTCACCGATCAGCCGGAACTTGTCGCGTGCCTGGCCAATCGCAACGACAAGGTCCGCGCCGCCTCGGTTTCAGACGCCGCAGCCGCCGAGCGAGTGCGTCAACACCTGCAAGGCAACCTGCTGACCCTCGATCCAACGCATAAAAGTATCCACGAACTGACGTCCATCCTGAAAGCTTTTCGCCCCGTCTGACTCTTCGACTTTTAACCCCTTCGACTCATCCTCATGCGTATCGCCGAAACCATCGGAACCGTCACCTTGGGCAAATGTCATCCCTCGTTGCAGGGAGCGACGTGGTTGGTGGCGGTGCCATTGACGCTCGAGGGTTTGGCGGGGAAACCAGCGGGGCGCGGGGAGCCGTTTATCGTGTTCGACGAATTCGGCGCGGGGGTCGGGTCGCGAATTGCCGTCAGCGAAGGGGCAGAAGCGGCCGCCCCCTTTCATCCGCAGACGAAGCCGATCGACGCCTACAACGCCGCCATCCTCGACACCATTGAATTCGAACAACTCTAAGACCCATTGACGAATTCCGGCCGTTCGCCGGACAACAAGGAAACCCACATCATGGCTAACACCTGGAACTCCGGCATCAACGACCGGAAAGTCAAAGAACAGATCTGCGAGATCGGCCGACGCGTTTACTCCAAGGGCTTCGCCGCCGCCAACGACGGAAATATCTCGTACCGCGTCGGCGACAACGAAGTCTTGTGCAGCCCCACCATGATCTGCAAGGGGTTCATGACGCCGGACGACATTTGCGCCGTCGACCTCTTCGGCAAGCAGCTTGCCGGGAAGCGCAAACGGACCAGCGAAATCCTGCTGCACCTGGCGATCATGCGGGCCCGGCCCGACGTTCGCGCCGTGGTGCACTGCCATCCGCCCCACGCCACGGCGTTCGGCGTTGCCCGCGAACCGATTCCGCAATGCGTGCTCCCCGAGATCGAAGTTTTTCTGGGCGAGATTCCGTTCGCGCCGTATGAAACGCCCGGGGGACAGGATTTCGCCGATACCGTGCTCCCGTTCCTGAAGCCGGGAACGAACTGCATCATTCTCACCAATCACGGTACGGTGAGCTTCGGTAAGGAGCTGGAAGAGGCGTACTGGAAGACCGAGATTGTCGACGCGTATTGCCGGATCCTGATCCTGGCCAGGCAAATCGGCGGGATCACCTACCTCGACGAGCAGAAATCTCGCGAGCTGCTCGATCTGAAAAAACGGCTGGGTTTCGACGATCCGCGATTTCACGTCGAAGACTGCGACTTGTGCGGCAACACGGCCTTCCGTGACGGTTACAAAGAATCGCTCCCGGAACCGAAGGCGTTCGATCCGCCGCCAGTTTTTCCGGGATACTTGCAGGCACCTTCCAGCATGACGATTCCCGCAGGAACCGACATGGAATCGCTCGTGAAGATGATCACCGAACAAGTCGTCGCGGCGCTCAACAAATGAACTCTTTGACGCACTCGTTCCCACGCTCCGCGTGGGAACGCTAGTGCCGACGCTCTGCGTCGCATTGCTGTATCACTGCCAGAACCGGAACCCACAGGACGCAGAGCGTCCGCAAGCACGTTCCCACGCAGAGCGCGGGAACGAGGAGAGCGAGGAGACAACATGAAAGTCAGCATCATTGGCGGCGGCGGGCTGGTCGGCTCGTGCGCCGGGTTTGCCCTGCAGGCGGGAAAAATCGTCCGCGAAATCACACTGATTGACCTGAACCAGGATCTGTGCGAAGGCCAGGCGCTCGATCTTCTGCACGGAGCCAGCTTGCTGGCCGATCAGAAGATTACCGCGGCGCCGACCGCAGCGGTCTCCGACAGCGACGTCGTGGTCATCACCGCCGGCTTGCGGCGCAAGCCCGACGAAAGCCGGCTCGATCTGATCAACCGCAACGTGGCCCTGTTCCGCAACATCCTGGCCGACCTCAAGAAGGCTGGACTCAAAAAAGACGCCATCTGCTTCGTCGTCTCGAACCCGGTCGACGTGCTGACTTACCTGGCAATTCGTGAATTGGGTCTTCCCGCCAGCCAGGTCATCGGATTGGGCACGGTCCTCGACACGACGCGCCTGCGCAGCATGCTGGCCCTGCGGCTGGACGTCCCGCCGACGCAGGTCGGCGTCACGATCCTCGGCGAGCATGGCGACAGCATGGTTCCCATCTGGTCGAATGCCCAGATCGCCGGCCTGCCCCTCGAGAAGTATCCTGGCGTGACGCCCGTCGTCATTGCGGAAGTCGAAAAGCGGACTCGCGGCAGCGGCGCGGAAGTGATCAAGAAGAAAGGTGGCGCGGGCTTTGCCGTCGGCGTGTCGATCGCCGACGTCGTTCACAGCATCGCCCTCGACCAGCGGCGCATTTTGCCCGTCTCTTCGCTGCAATCGGGCGCATATGGCCTGCGCGACGTGGCGATTTCGGTCCCCACAGTCGTGGGCCGCAAAGGCGTCCTGGGAACGGTCGAAATCGAACTCTGGCCCAAAGAAAAGATCGCCCTGCAAAACTCCGCCAGCGTATTGAAGGAAACAATCGCCAAAGTGTTGTAAACAAATCTTCCCGGCGAGCCGGGGGTGGGCACCAATTCGAAATAAAAAAGAAGAGAAACGGTCTCCTTGGATTTTCGAAATGCGTAGCTTCCCCCTGAAAAAATGCTCAATCAGGACACACGCTGGCCACGACCCGTCTTGACCAACACATCTGGATGGCATAACATTGGATCAACGGAGCATGTGCCATGACAAAGCATTTACGAAAAGTCGGAAACAGTACCGCCCTGTTGCTCGATAAACCAATCCTCGAGCTGCTCGGTGTCCATGAAGGCGATGCCGTCAGTTTGACGATCACCAACGGCTCGCTCGTTGTCACTCCGGTCAACCCTCGACCGGTGAGCGATGAAATTTTCCAGGAATGTCTTGATCGAGTGATTGCCGATTGGGGTGACGTCTTGAAGCGATTGGCATGAGCGGCGATTCGATTATCTTCCTCTCGCTCGATCACGTGCTCCTCATCCATCAGCGCGTCATGGATGAATACGGTGGAGCACTGGGATTGCGCGATCGCAATCTGCTCGATTCGGCGGTGGCTGTGCCCAAGTCGTCTTTCGGGGGAGAATTCCTTCACGATGGATTGCCGGCAATGGCTGCTGCCTATCTATTTCACCTCTGTAAGAACCATCCCTTTATTGACGGAAACAAGCGCTGCGCGCTCGCGTCGGCAATGCAGTTTCTCTACTTGAACGATCGGGCCATCAATGCATCGAAGGACGAGGTCGAGCACTTAACACTCGGTGTAGCCGATGGGACTGTAACCAAGGAATCGGCCACGGAATTCTTCAAGAGTCGTGTCCGCGAGGCGACTCCGTCGGCTGCTCCGAAGTCAGGTGGCAAGAAAAAGCGTCCAGCGGACTGACGAGCGGCATTTCGCCGTTCTCCATCTGCTATCAACTTTCGTGATCATCGAATGAAGAAATCCCTCGACCGCAAACTCGCCGCCATTCATGCCGACCCTTCCGCCTGCCGCGAGTTCATTCTGGCCGACGCCAAAGACGCCGACATGGCGTTCGGCATCGCGTCGCCGGGCGTCGCGCCGGAACAGAGTGCAGGTGAATCGCGGTTCCGCACGCTGGCCGAATTTCGCGAGCAGATTCGCCTGATCACCCGTTCGGAGCTCGTCGACATCATGCTCATGTCCGCCAGCACGAGCGACCTTTTGACGATTCGTGAGCGGCTGTTCGACGATTCACCAGTGACTCCCGCGGTGCGAGCCAACGACACGACCGACATCCATATACTGCGCGGCGGTCGCGTGCATGAAGCCGCCTCGCGACCATTCCGCACGGCGTCTCTCGACCATGTTCAATGCGGCCATCTCGACTGCACTTCAGCCGAGCGCCAGCGGGGCGCCAATCTGGGGCTATACTCAATGACGTTCAATAACAACGTCGATCTCGACCGGCAGACTCTCGAACACTTCAAACTGTTTCGCGAAGAAGCCGAGCGCAAAGGATTCCGGTATTTTCTCGAAGTCTTCGATCCGAACATTGTCGGCGCAGTGCCTCCCGAAAAGATCGGGGCGTTCGTCAACGACGCGATTGCGCGCGCGCTGGCCGGCGTCGCAACGCCTGGCCGGCCCCTGTTTCTGAAGATCGCCTATCACGGCCCCCAGGCGCTCGAAGAACTCGTGGCCTACGATCCGCATCTCATCGTGGGAATTCTCGGCGGCTCCGCCGGGACCACGCGAGACGCCTTTCAATTGCTGTATGACGCCAAAAAATACGGCGCCCGCCTGGCCCTCTTCGGCCGCAAGATCAACAATTCTGAGAACCAACTGGCATTCGTGCAACAGTTGCGGCTGATTGCCGACGGACAAATCGAACCCGAGGAAGCGGTCCGCGCATACCACGGCGCCTTGCAGGAGCTCGGTATTCCGCCACGCCGCGCCCTGGCAGACGACCTGGCTCTTCAATCCGGCAGTCCAAGTTACGCCGGCCGGTAACTCCCCCTGCCCTCGCGGCCCTCGTTCCCACGCTCTGCGTGGGAACGCCCGTCGCGACGCTCTGCGTCGACCGTTGAACCCATCGAATCTGCGACCGTGCGCAACGCAGGCCTTTTTCCTGCACCGGCGTAACGGTTCACCGACGACAACATCGAAACCAGAATTGCAGGCAACCCTCAACGTGTCTCGCGGCCGGAACCTGAACGGATTCCACAAACCTCATTTCGACGGACCGAGACCGCTACATCGACGCAAACACACGTTCCGCCGCGACCTCCCCGCTGTGGATCGTGTCAGGAATGCCGACGCCGTTGTATGCGTGACCTGCCAGGGCCAGATTCGGCGTACCGCTCAACTCGCGCTCGATGGAGGCGATGAGATCCAGGTGCCCCACGTGGTATTGCGGCATCGACCGCATCCAGCGAGCCACGATCGCGAAGTCGGGCTTCCAGGTGACGCCCAGAATGTCTTCGAGCTCCTGACGGACCAGCGCCATGATCTCCTCATCCGTGAGTTCCATCAATTCGGGCTGCATCGCCCCGCCGACGAATGTTCGCAATTGCACGCATCCGTCCGGCGCTCGACCGGGAAACTTACGACTCGTGAACGAAACCGCCAGGATCCCGCGCTTCTCGATCGCCGGGACGACCAGGCCGAATGCCTCCAGTGGATGCCGGATGTCGGCCAGTTTGTGACCCGACACGACGACGGCGGTCGACGCATACTCGATGCTGCTCAGCTTGTCGCCTGCCGAGGAAGCGAAGCCGGTGATCAGCCGTGCCGCTCGAAATGCGGGGACTGCCAGCACGACGGCGTCAAAGCTCTCCAATTTCTCGCCGGCAAGAGACACAATAAATCCGCGGCCATCGGGCGCGCGGGCCAGTCCCTGAACTTCAGTTTCGCAGCGCACTTCAGCCTGTTCAGTTACTTTGACAGCCAGGGCGTCAACCAGCTCCGAAATCCCGCCGGCCGGGGTGGTGAACAATCCGTACCGGGCGCCGCTGGCGGTCGCATCATTGCCACGGCCAGCCTGCTGTTGCCAGCGCAAGGCACGAATCAGGCTGCCATGCGCCTGCTCCATTTCGAGGAATCGGGGCATCGTCGCGCGCAACGACAACTTCTCGGGGTCCGACGTGTAGATCCCACCGACCAGCGGCTGCACGAGCCGCTCCAGCGCTTCCTGGCCGAGCCGCCGTCGCACGAACGCAGCCAGACTCTCGTCGCCGTTCGACTTGCTCCGCGGCACGAAGTATTCGCACGCCATTCGCAATTTGCCGGGCCAACTGAAAATCGGCGAACCGAGCACCGCCCCGATGCTGACCGGCGCCAGCAACTGGAACCCGTCCGGCACGGGGACCGGTGTTCCATTTCGCAGCACCAACGAACGGCGATACTGGGCGTTGGTCGGAATCAGCCGGCCATCGATACCCAGGCGACGGCACAGATCCACTCCCCACGGTTTGTTCGTGATAAATGAATCGGCCCCGAGCTCGACGCGATAACCATCGATGCTGCGCGTACCGACAATCCCTCCCAGACGAGAACCGGCTTCGAACAGGACGAATTCGTGCGGGCGCTGTTCCCGTGCGCACAATTCATGCAGTCGATGAACCGCCGCCAGCCCCGCCAATCCACCGCCGACAATCGCGACTCGCCACGACTTTGGTGCGGGAGGACTAGCTGACATTTCTATTCTGTCCCCAGGCACTCGCGGTTAATGGCTTCGATACCAATGGGGATTTCGATCGCAATGATTCCCAGTGAGCCGCGGAGCGGCGGCAGTTAACACTACAGCGCACTTTGAGTTTTCACTTCGGATCACATCTGGGCAATTGAGAAAGACGAATGCCGAGTTTTCGGAGTTTCTTCTTTCGGCGTTTGGCGTGGCTGCGGCGCGCGGTGGCGTTGCGCGTCTGCCAGTATT
>DASYAR010000421.1:0-7202 GCA_036501235.1 Planctomycetaceae bacterium | reverse complement strand
CCAACAACAGCGCCAACACTCCGGCCCCCCCCATGATGACCAGCCGATTCACAGGGGCTTTGGCGACCTTCCTGGCGAAAGGCGTCGCCAGGGGTGTCGTACCGACAGGCCTCGCGACGGGGACCGCCGTACCGACCACAGGGGCTGCGACTGGAGGTGCGACCGGCGGCCGTCCCACAGGGAACGCGGCGGGGGGGGCTTCGACGGCCATCACGGTGGGGGGCATCGAATCGAGCGATGAGGAAACCAGCATCGTCGGTTCGAATTCCGGCTGTTGCGCGGCGGGAGGCGAATCCAATGAGAACTGCTCAGTCGTCGGCCAGGCAAATTCCGGGGGAGCTGGGGGCTCGAATTCTTCCTGCGGGGCCGTCAGATTAGGCATGGAAATCGTAGCGGCCAGATCGGGCGGTTCGGGAGCCGAGACGGGGGCAGCCGGCTCGCTGGGCAGGGGTTGCCGGTTGCCAGCCGAGCGCGAAATCGTCGTCGTCGCCTCGCTGGCGATTTCCGAGAACAGTGCGGCCATGTCGGGATCGGTTGCAGCTTCGGCTGCCGCGTGCACACCGGCGGACTCGGCGAATGGATTCAGCAGAAAATTGCCGCTGTCGGCTTGGTCGGTGCCAACTCGCGTGGCGCCGGCGCCGATCGCCGTACCTACAAGCGGTACATCTGACTGACTGGCCGTCGGTCTGGAAATATCGCCGGAAAGAACATTGGCTGTCGATCCGGGGCCGCCCGGGCCCCCCAGGACCTGGCTGGATCCCAAACCAACCGGGTTCATCCGTTCCCAGACGGAACCACCCGCTTCGCTCAGCCATTCGAGCAAAGCCGTGGCGGCGTCTTTGGCCGTCTGATACCGGTCTTCGGGCTTCTTGGCCATCAACCTTTCGAGGACGGCAATCAGGCCGGCAGGTGCGTCGGGGCGCACCTCGAGCAACGGCTTGGGCGATTTCGATTGATGGGACAACAGCCGCTGTGCCAGCGTGCCGTCCGGGAACGGGGGATGCCCTGTCAGCAGGAAGTACAGGGTGCAGCCCATGCTGTAGATATCGGACCGGAGGTCGACAGTATGGCTGTTGAGCGCCTGTTCGGGGGAGAGATAATCGGCCGTTCCCAGCACTTTTTCATCGTGCTTGACCGTGAGCGAATGCTCGTCTTTCTCGTCGAAGAAGCGGGCCAGCCCCAGGTCGAGCAGCTTGACCGTTCCCTTTTCGTCGAGCAGCAAATTGCCCGGTTTGATATCGCGATGCACCATCCCCATGCGGTGCGCGTGATGCAAACCCTCGGCCGCCTGGCGCATGTACTCAGCCGCCAGCACAAAATCGAGGGGCCCGTTATTGACCACCAATTCATGCAGGCTCTGACCGGGAACGTATTCCATCACCAGAAAATGGATGTCTTTTTCCTGATCGACGTCATACGCGCGAACGATATTGCGATGATCGAGCGCAGCGACTGCTTGCGCCTCGCGATGAAACCGTTCCAGGTACGACGAGTCGTCGACCCGTTGCTTAGGCAGCACCTTGATCGCCACACGGCGACGCATCAGCACGTGCTCGGCCAGGTAAACGGCGCTCATTCCACCGCTGCCCAACAGGGAGAGCAGCCGGTATTTCCCCAGAAAAAATCCCTTGTGCCGGCCTTGCAGCAGTTTATCGGCCTGCCAGCGCGTCAGCAGCTTACGATTGACGAACTCATCGGCGATCTGGCGCGGTTCGGCCAGGGCAACGCCGGCTTCCTTCAACTCTTTCCAGTGCTTCTTGAGCAGCTCCGCGTCGATCAGTCCGCATTGCTTGACGAGCGCTACAAACGATTCAACCGTAAGGTTGGCGGAAGCAGCCATTTTGCCTGACGTGGGAAGAGAAAAACGATGCGCGACAATGAAAACTTCGGGTCATTTGAGCGTACCAACGACAGGAACTGCTTTCCAGCCCGAGTGTGCTATCCACTGCTATGGCGCGCGTCGTTATACTCACCTGCATGTCCGAAGCCACGACACATCTCGCGGTTTGTCCGCACGATTGTCCCGACACAACCACATGCAGAAACCCGACCGCTCATCCCAATATCAAACCGCCGGCGCGGCGGCGATGTTTCTCGGGATTGCCCTGTTGACGCTGATCCTGCTCGACACGATCCACGCGCTCCCCTGGGACTTACCGCGCACCTGGTACGTGCATAAGGCCCTGTGGGGTTCACTGGGCCTGATTCTGTGCGCGGCAGGTTGGAAATTACAGCGGAATCGATTCCGGGGCGACGAGACATGGCATCCAGCGACGGACGGGCGGAGATTCACGCGATTGATTGTCTACTCGCGCCCAGAATGCCACTTATGCGACGACGCGAAAGCCGTGCTGGCCGGCTATATTGAATACCTTCCTCCAATTGAGGATATCGATGTCGATCTCGATCCGGATTTGCGGGAACGGTTCGGCACGAGCATCCCCGTCGTCGAAATTGACGGCATCGTGCGATTCCGCGGTCACGTCGATGAGCTCCTCTTACGGCGACTCATCGACGCCACGCCGCCGGCATAAGTCCCCCCGGTGGATACCGCTTCGCAGTCTGTCACCTTATAATAGATGCCCTGTGGCAAACCCGGCTGAGGCCGTCCGGGGCAATGTGGAGTCTGAATCTATGCGACGTGAAGATCGAAAAACCCCTTCCAAAGTCCTGATCGCCGACGATAATCATCAAAACTGCGAATTGCTCGATGCTTATCTCGCCGACGAAGGCTATCAGATCGAGATGGCGTACGACGGACAGCAGGCCCTCGATGCGGTGGCGAAATCGCAGCCGGACGTGATCCTGCTGGACATCATGATGCCGAAAATGAGCGGCTATGAAGTGTGCCAGCGGTTGAAATCCGACCCCAAGTCTCAAAATATCTCGATCATCATGGTCACGGCACTGGCCGAAATGGGCGATATCGAGAAGGCGGTGAATGCCGGCGCCAATGACTTTCTGACCAAGCCGGTCAATAAACTTGAGCTGACAACGCGCGTGAAAACACTGCTCGAATTGCGGCACGTCAAGAGTGAGCTCGATCGACTGCTGAAATACATGGACGGCGTCGATGGGATTCAGGGCAAGGGGTCGGACTGATCCGTGTCGAATTCCGTCGATTCGCTTCCTAAAGTCTTTTTGAAACCCCGTCGGGCGCAGCCGTTTTTTGCGCGGCACCCGTGGGTCTTTTCCGGCGCCGTCGCACGTGCGGAAGGCAATCCTGCTCCGGGGGCCGAGGTGGCCCTTGTCACCGAACACGGGGAATTCGTCGCGCGGGGATTATTTAATCCGTCGAGCAACATCCTGGTCCGGCTCTATGGCTGGGACCCCCAGGCGCCGCTTGACGAAGCGTTCTGGTCACAGCGGCTCGACGAGGCGATTCGATTGCGCCGCGATGTTTTGAAACTGGTCAGCCCGACGTCGGCCTGCCGGCTCGTGTTCAGCGAAGCCGACGGACTCTCCGGATTAGTCGTCGATCGCTACGGAGACTGGCTCTCGATTCAGTTGACGAGCCTGGCGCTGGCCGCGCGCCGCGACCTGTTGGCCCGATTGCTCAACGAAAAATTGGCGCCAGCCGGGATCTGGCTGCGGACCGAGAAGGGAATCCGCGAGGCCGAGGGACTGGAGATCGCCGACGGGCTGGTCTCGGGCGACAAACCGCCCCGTCCACTCATCATTGAAGAGCACGGCCTGCAATACGGAGTCGACATTGTGGAAGGGCAAAAGACCGGCTTTTTTCTGGATCAGCGCGACAATCGACGCGAGCTCGCCAAATACGTCAGTGGCGGACGGATGCTCGACGTCTGCTGTTACAGCGCGGGATTCGCGATGAATGCGGCTCGACACGGCAACGCACGCGAGGTCCTGGCAATCGACGTTTCCGAACCCGCTTTGACGACGGCTCGCGCCAACGTCGAGCTCAATGGCCTGACGCAGACGATCCGCTTCGAAAAAGCCGATTCATTCACGGCACTGGAAGCGTTACGCGGTATGGGGGAAAAATTCGACGTCGTCGTCCTCGATCCTCCCAAGCTGGCGCGACACACGCGCGGCATCCCCGAGGCGCTGCGGGGGTATCACAGCCTCAACCGCCTGGCGATGGAAGTCATCGGCAGCGACGGGGTGTTCGTGACATGCAGTTGCACCGGTCATGTTTCCACTGAAATGTTCGAAGACACGCTGACCGACGCGGCGCGCAGCGCTAAGCGCCGGCTGCAGATCCTGGAAGTACGGCATGCCGCGACTGATCATCCCACGTCCACGACCTGCCGCGAAACCAATTATCTCAAGTGTTATATCGCGAGAGTTTATTAGTGAAATCAGCGAAGCGAAAACTCCTGCAGGAACGAGCCGAGGCGGAGCTGGTCGTGAAGACGCCGCTCACAGAGCGGTTGCTGATCGAAGAAATTCCGATCGTCATGGCCGGTCAGGTTTTGTGCACGACATTGGGGCGCGGTCAATTCGCCCAGGTGGCCGTGGACTATGCGCCGCAATCGCGCGTAATCTGCCACTGCTTCGATGTCTACCAAGCCCAGGAAGTTGCGGCGCACTGCGGGGCGGGGGAGGGCAAACCGATCGTGAACTGTGCTGCCGATTTTCCCGAGGGCCCGTTTGAGCTGGTGACGATTCCGGTCGATCCACGTGGCGAGACCGAACTGACGCGCGACCTGCTGCAATCCGGCCATGACCGGCTCGTCGATGGCGGCCGACTGCTATCGGCCACCTCGAATAGCGACGATCAATGGCTGCACGAGGAAATGCGCAAGCTGTTCGATAAGGTCACGCGCCGTCCATTGAAAGAGGGCGTCGTCTATCTCGCGACGAAGAGCGGGCCGCTCAAGAAGCACAAGAATTTCGAATGTGCGTTCGCCTTTCGGGACCACGAGCGGCTGATTCACGTCGTCAGCCGGCCTGGAGTCTTCAGCCATCGCAGTCTCGATCCGGGGGCGCGGGCGCTGATCAACACGATGGCCGTCCGCGAGGGCGATCGAATCCTCGACATCGGCTGCGGCAGCGGCACGGTCTCGTTCGCGGCAGCGTTTCGGGCCGGCAATGTTGCCATTACCGCGGTCGACTCGCACGCACGGGCGGTCGAATGCACAGCCAGAGGGGCGAAACTGAACGGCCTCGACAACGTGACGGCCGTTCTGAATGCCGATAGCGAAACACCCGAACCGGGAACATTCGATCTCGTCCTGGGAAACCCGCCATACTATTCCGACTATCGGATCGCCGAGATCTTCCTGCAAGGGGCCCGACGGGCGCTAAAACCGGGGGGCAAAGTGCTGATCGTCGCCAAGTCCCATGCCTGGTACGACAACCGCATGCCCGAATTGTTCGAGACCGTGCAGTCGCACCTGCACAAGCAGTACACCGTCGTCGAAGGTACGCAACCCCGCTCGTAGTACTGTCTTCAGGCGGTGGTTGCAGAGCCTGCTTGTGAACGTCGTTCAACCCGGAGCCGGGCACCGACGCGAATATTGGTGGCCCGATGGTGCGTCCGGTCGCGCCACCGTCGACCCAGGCTCCCGTATCTCGATTTTTCTCCTGAACCACTCCAGGATTCGCGACGTTTCAATGCCCAGCGGGAGTTTTGTAGATTATCGTCAAGGATTACTGCAAATTGGCGAATTACCGATATGAACGCACTACTTCTCTTCACATTAATGACCGCGCCAATCGGCGACGTGACGGTCGTTACGCCGCGCGAGGCGCATCTCCAACTCGCGCAGCAGGTTCAGACGGGGAGTCTTCTCGTCAGTCGGGGGGATTGTCTGGCGGTGAAGGTGTATTCTGCCAGCCGATTTACCCACGTCGCGACGGTTGTCGTGCATGACTCCCACGTCTATTGCTACGACTCGACCGGGGGAACCGGAGTACGGAAGCAGACTCTTGCCGAGTACCTCGTCTCGCAGAACGAAGCGTCGCTGCATCCCTTTCATCCATCCAAGCCGCTCACGAAAAAACAGGCCGCCAGGCTCGAAGAGCACCTCGAAAGCCAGCTCGGCCGTCCGTATGCAATCACGCATCACCTGACGGGAGGCCGGGCCGAGGGCCTCCACTGCTCGGAATACGCGACCGACTCGCTGATCGCCTGTGGCCTGCTGACAGCCAAAGAACCATCACGCGTATCGCCGGCGAGCCTGGTCGAGGGAGTCCTGAAGGCCAGCCTCTATGAAGAGGCCGACACGCTGCAACTGGCCCCCGAGCCGCCGCCACGGCCGGAAACCGAAAGCTGGTGTTGTTGGCTCTGGCTCGAAACGCAGCAATGCACGTTTCTGTGCTATCGCAAGCTGCGCGCGTGGTTTTGCTGCAAATAACGACTTCCGCGTCGCGCGAAGATTCTTTCCAACGATCCCACATTTTTGGGAATCGTTTCCCAGGGAAATGAATTCAGGAAGGCAGGAGCCCGGGAGACCAGGAAACGGACTATCGAAGAAGGGGCTCGGATTGACGATTTCTCCTGCATTCCTGCATTCCTGATTTATCCAACCTGGGAACCATTGACACAGCCCCTCGCGTCCGCGGGAGCCATACAGCGCCCCCGAACATTTCCTCCCGATGAAATGTCATTCCTGGATTGCAGGAACGACGGTGCGGGCGTTACAAATCCCCAAGTCGAATTCCAAATTCCAATACTTGTTTCGGGAGTCGCCGTGCGCTGGTCCAAGACGTTTATTCCCACGATGAAGGAGAATCCTTCCGACGCCGAGATTCCCAGCCATCAGCTCATGTTGCGGGCGGGGTTGATCCGTCAATTGATGGCGGGGGCCTATTCCTACCTGCCGCTCGGCTGGCGCAGCGTGCGCAAGGCCGAACAGATCGTTCGGGAAGAGATGGACCGTGCCGGGGCCATTGAAATGTTCATGCCCGCGCTGCAGCCGATTGATCTTTTCGAAAAAACCGGTCGAAAAGAAGCGTTCGGCAACGTGCTGATCAATTTTCACGTGCAGCGCGGCGACCGCAAAGTGCACCTGGCGCTGGGCCCGACCCACGAAGAAGTCGTCACCGACCTCATCGGCCGGCACCTCAATTCGTACCGCCAGTTGCCGATCTGCGTGTATCAGATCCAGACGAAGTTCCGCAACGAAGAGCGGCCCCGCTTCGGCGTGCTGCGGACGAGCGAATTCCTGATGAAGGACGCCTACAGCTTCGGGACCAGCCTGGAGCAGCTCAATACGGTTTACGACCTGATGTAC
>DASYAR010000420.1:0-7624 GCA_036501235.1 Planctomycetaceae bacterium | reverse complement strand
TGCCATCTGGCGCGTCCTGGCGCTTTCATGGTCGACGACTTCGCAATTCCAGCGCGGGCCGGCGGTCATCCGACTCGTGCGGCGTCCCGCCGCCGACTGGCGACGTGACGATCGAAAGTCGAGTTTTTCAACGGGCTGCTAGGCTATCCAACTGGCTATCCCATACCTTCCGGCGACTGACACAGTCCGGTTCGTCCGCACCCTGCCTCATCCCCACGCACCCGGTTGGGTCTTTCGGCGGGGAAATCGAAATGACCGCACTATCGGCGGTCGAGTTTGGCGGGTGGCGTGGGCATGGTGCCTGCGTGACGCACCGCCGTGGGAACAGGTCAAGCGGGGGAATGCCGGACGCATGCCGGGGATTCGACGCGGGTCACGGAGCGTCGGGAGGGCGCCTGCGAAATCGTCCATCGGCTACAAGACCGACAAAAAAGTAAATCGCCACTGCGCCGTATATTACGCCGGCAAGCAAATCTGAAAATGGGCTGCTAATGTCTAGCATCATGCCAGTCGCCCAGAGCAGCAGCAGTCCCCCCGTGATATAACGAACCTGTCCCATGCCCCGATCATATCCCCGACGGAGGCGGGATGGGAGCGAAACGGCCGTCACCGCGAGCAGAGCCCTGTCGGGATTCGACGTAAGTCAGCGTCCAAAAAATGCGAATCCGCCGCCGCAAACGATGACCGCGAATAGGGCAAATACCAGGGCGAAAATGACCGTCGCAACGGCCCTAATGGCTGAGCCGATGATCGACGGATTTGGATTGAAGCCGCCACATCGCGGGCAGCGCTTGGCATCGCTCGCGACAGGCTCATATCCGCAATGACGACATGGGGCAAGTGACATGCCCCCGATCATACCCCGGACGGAGGCGGGAGGGCGAGCGGAACGGCCGCCGCGACGAGCATTCGCCTTCGCGCCTGCGCTCCTCGGCGGGTATCTTGCCGGGCATGAACCACCGATCGACGAAGCAAGGCGGTCCGCTCTACTGGCTCAAGCACAGATCGCGACGGTTTTGGATGATCGCGGTCGCGGTTGTGCTCCTGGCGGCATATCCGTTCAGCTTTGGGCCGGCCATCTGGCTGACGGCTCGCGGATACTTCAGCGAAGGAGCAGTTCAAGACTTTTACATGCCCTTTCTTTTGTCGATAGAGCAGGCGGAATCGTTGGAAAGCGCTGTCACATGGTGGGGTTCGCTGGGCGTTCCCGATAACAAAGCGGTCACCTTTATATTCCAAACTGATGAGGCAGACCATGTCTTTCAGTTCACCCGTACCGGAGAAGAGATCCCCTTAGGACCAGGCCACCCCCCCGCCGATGGAGAAATGTAAAGCAATCTGGAATCACGGTTTCCCCGCGCCGCCTCTCGCCGCCCACGCTGGCCTACGTCGCGACCTGATCGCCTGGTCCGCCCCCAACGACAAAACGCCCGCACGTCTGCGCACGTGGGGCGTCAGTGCGCTATCCGCCGCTACGGATGCACCGGCGGGTCCAGCCGATCCGCTACCGCCAGAAACGCCTCAACCAAATCCCGGGCATCAATCTGTGCCGACCGCTCCCCCTCGTCGACGGCCCGTTCGATCGACACAGCGACTTCACGGAGAGCGTCCACAAACCGATTCAAAATCGCGTTCTCGTTCATGGATTAACCCTCCACCTTGGCCCGCAGCCGTTGCGGCGACCGGATCGTGATCTTCCGCCCTGTGGCCTCGTTGACCGCATAGATCAGCGTGCGCCATGCCGACCGGGATGACCAGGACGCGGGGGGGACCTCCTTCAACTCGGTGACCCGCACCGTACAGATCGCGCCCGACACCTTGGCCCGATACCGGCCCCCCACGACCACGTCTGCCAGTTTCATGTTCTTCCTCTTTCTTGCTTTGGAAACGAACCGGGCCACCCATGACGGGCGGCCCGGTTGCTGGAACGTACCTTCAACTCATTCGGCTCGCGGTGCTCCCGTCGCCTCGAGTGGAACCACCTCGAAGTCCCACACCCATAGCTCGCGCTGGTCGTTCCGCTGGTCATCCACCGGTCCCACCGCGGTTACGTCGTCGAGCCGGTACAGCCAGCCGTCGTCATAGCGGGCGTCGACAATCAACCCGCGCCCAATAGCCAAGCCTTGGGAAATATCGAACCGCACTTCGGAACCATTCGGGAGTCGTTCGGAACGCTGCATCGGAAATCCTCCAGAAGTTAGGGGTCTACCCGTGAATCTCGAAGTGGCCCCGGTCGGTCTTCTTGAACCGCGACTCCTTCCCCTTCGAGTTGATCTCCCTGAGGATGGCGCTGTACAGAGTCGCAGCCGGGGTCTGGCCGTTCGGACTGGACCAAAGTCCCTTCGTCGCCATCGCCTCGATCATCGCCTTGGTCGTCATCGGCTCCTTGGCGTCGGCCAGCACCTTCGCCGCCCCGCGTCGATGCAGCTCAGTTTCCCCTCCGCTTTGGCCTTCGCGGGCTTGCCGGCCTTCGGCGTTTTCGTCTCGGTTGCCTTCTTCGTCTTGGTGGCACTCTTCGACATCTCGTTCTCCTCGTCTTGGAAATGGGTTTCAAAACCAACGGGCTCGACCACCGTGGTCGGCGCCCAACTCGTCACGTGCGTCCCGCGGCTTACGAATCGCCGCGGTTGTCCTGCGTGATAGCTGAACTCGACGTCCCGTTCGGGGCGGTCTAACCTGACGACCGCTCGGCATTCATTCGCCTTGAGCAAGACCCCGGTGATCTCGGGCATCTCGGCCAGCCGGAATCGGGTTCCGGGCCGGAGATGTTGCAGCGTCGGCATGTTCTCGTGCTCCCGTGGTGGCGTCTGGCTTCCGTCCGTTTTGGACTGCAGTCAGTTACCTCGGGTGCGGCGGAACATCCAGCGACATTCGGCTGAAAAACACGGGATATGAAGGGATTCTTGGGGGCCGGGCATGGGCGGCGGGCATGGCTTGGCGCTTGATAGCGACGGCCTGCCGCACCATCCGCCGCCAGTGCCGCTCCTTGACTGGGTCTCGCTGCCATTTTCCGCGCTGGGCCGCCATCGCCTGCTCTCCTGAAACCGGTGCCGCCGAGTTTCAGGAAATCGTACCGTGCGATGCAAGATGCGGTTTACAGGACGGAAACCTATTAAACGGGATCAGCGATAGCTCGAGAAGAGTTAAACACGAAAAACGGTCGCCGCAGCATTCACGACTGCGGCGACGCGGGACTCAAAAGCAGGCGCAGTTCAAGCAACTCGCATCGTTCGTCCTCGAGCGAATCGAAGGCGGCCTGAATTTCCAATCTCTCGTCTCCGATCGCGAGGCTCGCTTCGTGCAACGCTTTCGAGGCCGCCTTGAGTGTCTGGCGCTCAGTCTCGACGGTCTGTCGTATTTCGTCGATGTCGCGGGCTTCTGCGTTCAATGCTTCACGTTCGGTCGCGAGCTGCTCCGCCTGCTTTGTGTACGTCGCACGCTGCTGCTCTAATTTTGAGATCTGACATTCCAGTTGCTTCTGCAGAGCTTGCCTTTCGGCGTCGAAAGCGGCTCGGTCAGCCTGAAACTGCAGACGGTCGGCCTCGATCTGTTGGCGCAGGGCGTCGATCTCGGCGGCCTGCTCGTCCCAGGCGTTCGCCGGAGGTAAAGCCGACAGTTCGGTGTGATTGCGGATTCGCCGGCGACCCGACGCGGCCGACTTGGATCTCCTCCTCCCCTCGACGCCGCCACTCGTCGGCTGCGTGTCACACCGCGTGCCGCGGCTGAGATCCTGAAACAGGGCCCCCAATTGGCCGTGCTCACCAGCGTCGATGGGTTCGCCAAAATCAGGAAAATGCCCCAGAGGCATCCGGTGGAGCATCTCGCAATCGAGTCGAGCCATTCGTTCGACGTGTTCGTCGGCGGAGATGGCCGAGTCACGAGCGATTGCCGCGGCCCTGGCGACTCGTTCGGCATCATCGGCGGGGGACTGGCAGCCTTTCACTTCGAACGCCGCCTTCACGGCGCACAAGGTCGCGTAGGCGGCATTCGCGGCGTAGGCGGCCCTTTCGTTCGGCGGACAGATCTCGCTGGCGACGACGACCGCCCGGACGGTCCACTCTTCGGTGGTGGCCAGCTCATCGGCGTCGACGTCGTTTCCGGCGGCGAATAATTCCGCCAATCGGATCGCGGCCCCCATCGATTTACAACAGGCGGCCATGTCCGAATGGTTGGGTGGCAGCCGGAAGAGATTGACTACACGCCGTGCGCATCGGGCTGCAAACGCCAGTTGCGCAAGCAATGGCAGATCCTTCAAATCGTTCGAGGATGTGACAGCAATCATATCGAATTCCGGTACGGCAATTGTCCGGCCCGGACGAAGTCCACAATAGAAATATAGTTTATCAGTCAACTTCAGGTCGTGTTCGAGCGGCTTGGAATTCCGAATTTATCGAATGATTTCACGATGGCCGATACGCAGATCACGTTCAACGGTGCATTTTTGAGACATGCTATTCGCAAAGACGAACCACCGCCCCGTACAAATATTCGGCGCGGCGGAAGTCGGTGGTCGCGACGAGTTTTCGCAACAACCTGGCGCCGGCCTTCCGCTGTAACTCCGGGAAGGATTCCGTCCGTGAGGAGCTTCCGCAGGACCGCTGAATTGGGACACCCGAGGACGGCGATCCCCCTTCGCGCCCGCGCTCCACGTCGGCTAGAATCAGGGGCATGGAAATCGCTCTGTCGGTCTTCGGAATTGCGTTCGTCGCGTTTTGCGTCTGGCTGACAGTGCGGATCATAAATCGCCGGGAACGGTGGGCGAAGTGGACATTGGCTGGCGTCGTCGGATTGCCGCTTCTGTACGTATTGACGATGGTGCTGTCGTTTCGAATGCTTTTGCAGTCATCGCCCGACGATCTGGAAACACGGGGTTGGAGGGCATATCGGGCCGCTTACGCGCCAATCATCTTGGTCTATGACCACGGCCCCGAGCCAGTTCACCAAGCGATCAATCTTCTGTGCCTTGGAAGTCCCTGACTTACGAATTTCGTCGCCATCCCAGACATTCCGCCGCGATCATTCCCCTTCCCGCCCGCGCATCCCGGCGGATAGAATCGGGCGCATGGCCACTATCTTCGTCCTTGCCTTGCTGCTTCTGTCAACAGGTCACGCCGCGTTCTGTGTCTGGTTGCTGGTTCGTTACATCAACGGGCGAGAGCGGAATCTGATCGACACTGCCGTAAAAGCCATGAGGCCAGCCATCGCATGGGCCATCTACATCGCACTATTCATCGTGTTCATGGGATGAAATGACCGACCGCAAGAAACCTGACTGGGCGTTCTGGGCGACGGTGGTGCTGTTGTCGTCGCCGGTGCTGTACGTCCTGAGCTTCGGGCCGGCGGTATGGCTTGCCATCAAGATTGAAAATCCCAAATTGATACAGGGCTGGTTCTGGGCTCCTCTCGAAACCGTGATAGCCAACGTCCCCGACCAACTTGGAACGCCATTCAGTGAATATATCTTTTGGTGGATGGAAGCGGCCGGTTTCGAACCCGAATTTGAGATCGGGCCTGTGTTCGGCAGCTCCGCGGATGAGTAATGCTTGCGTCGCCATGCCAGACAATCCACTACTTGCATGCCCCTTCCCGCCCGCGCTCCATGCCGGATAAAATGCCGGGGATGCCCTACGTCCTGCTCGCACTGGCCGTCGCCTTCGCCGCATTCTGCGTCTGGCTCGGCGTGCGGATCGTGAATCGACGGGAGCGATGGGCGAAGTGGACGCTGGCGGCCACGCTGTCCCTGCCCGTCCTGTACATCTTCGGTTTCGGGCTGGCTGTTCGAAACGCTGCGGTGCCGCTCCCAATAGGCGGGCTCCCGAAGTATGCGGTTCCGAAAAGCGTTTCGCCTCACGCCTTCTGGCCTATCGGATGGCTCGTCGAGGCGCTTTCCGATACGGACGTGTCCAAGACGAAAATCCTCTTTCGATATATGGACCTGTGGATGCCGGACGGATCGGTCGTTGCGATTCCGATGAACGCGGACGGTAGCAAATCCTGGCGGTACGCGAAGTGACTAAGTTACGTCGCCATCCCAGATCAACCGCCGCGAGCGCTGGGCAAAGTGGACGCTGGCGGTGGTTGTGATCGTGCCGGTGCTGTATGTCGCGAGCTTCGGGCCGGCGTGCTGGACGAGTAGCTGTACAAATTTTGGCCCGCGAGTCGTCTCGATCGTATATGACCCACTCATGAGATTGTCCGTCGATGCGTACTCGTCCGAAATCCAAACTGGCTGGTTCGCCCAAGCGCCTTTCACATATTCGGGTTTGTTCTCGCGGCAAGGTTGGATTTGGGTGGTCGAGACGGTCGAGACGGACGGGAATGAATTCCGTTGGGTCTGGGTCGATGTATCAAGCCGTTGAGACTAGCCCCGGCCGTGATTGAATTCCAACTTCCGTCACCATCCCAGCCATTCCGCCAATCGCAGGTTCTCCTTCCCGCCCGCGATCCACGGCTGCTAGAATCGGGGCATGGCTGAAGAAACGGAACTGGAATTCGATTATTGCGAGAGCTGCGGCGAATTTTCTGGCGGACGCAAGCAGTGGATGTTTCACAACCATTCGTTGCCTGCTCGCGAATTCTTCTGCATGCGATGCTTGAAGAGAATGCAGAGTTATGCGTGGATCGGATTCTCTCTGCTTCTCGTGATCATCACGGGTTTGTTCGGAGTGTTTTTCTGGCTAAGGCGATGATCCATGACCTCCGACTGCAAGAAACCTGGCTGGGCGTTCTGGACAACGATGGTGGTTGTCGGGCTGGTGCTGTACGTGTTGTCCGGAGCGCCGGCAGAGATTCTAGTGATGAAGTTTGGCCCACCCGACTGGATCATCTATGCGTTGGCGGCGTTCTATAAGCCGCTGGTCTGGTTGCTCGCCCACGGTCCAGACCTGTTAGCCCAATGCTACCAACCCTACGGCGATTGGTGGTGCCGGATTCTGGGCATCCCGCAGGCATAGGCCGCACTTACCTCGACATCCCAGACATTCCGCAACGATCATTCCCCTTCCCGTCGCCGCTCCATCGCGGATAGAATCGAGCGAACCGCGAACGTGATACCCCATTGACCTGGCCCTAAATGGCCTCGCCATAGCTAGCACAAATCGGAGGACCAAAGCAGTGACAACTGTGCCGCCATCGGCCGCGAATCCCCCGGCAACTCCAAATTGTCCGAGATGTAAGTCACCGAATATCGTTGTCACGCCGGAAACTCGAGACGGGGTATACGGCATTCTCTTCCACTGCCGTGATTGCGGAGCGGCCATCAGCTTTGCGCCGCGATAGATTCCAATGACCGACCGCAAGAAACCGGGCTGGGCGTTCTGGATGGCGGTGGTGTTTCTGTCGTCGCCGGTGCTGTACGTTCTGAGCTTCGGGCCGGCATGTTGGCTGTGCGCAAAAGGCATCCTCGGTCAGAGACCAGCATGGATTGCTTTCCGACCAGTGACGTGGCTCGCATGCAATGGCCCAATACGACTGCGCGAAGCCATCGAGAGCTATGCGATAGCATGTGGCGACAAGCGGAGGTTGGCACGTAAGTTTACTCTCATGCCAATGCCCGAGCGATACGTAAATCTCGGACCGACCGCGTTCTGGGAGCACGTTGAATTGAAATGTGCCGACGATTCAG
>DASYAR010000419.1:0-12773 GCA_036501235.1 Planctomycetaceae bacterium | reverse complement strand
CGGCCGTCGTGGCGGCGCGGCAGCGCGATGCGCAAACCCTGGCACAATTGCAGAACGTCCTGGCGACCCTCGAACATACCAGCGTACCCTTCAATCGGCCGGTCCTGGAGAAACTGCGGGGGTTTTCCGGCGCGCATTTCGTCGCCTGCGATGCGCGGGGAGAGGTTCTGGAATCCACATTGCCGACCGGAGCAGCACTGCCGGCCGATTTCGGAAAGGCCCTCACTGGTGGCAAGCTGGAATCGCTGGCCAGCCAGCCGACGCTCATCCTGGACGACACGCGCTACTTTCTGGCTCGGACGGGACCGCGCAGCGACGCGGCTGTCCGGGCCCTCTATGTGCTGTATCCGGTCGAAAGCTGGAGCCGGGCGCGATGGAATGCCGCACTGCCCCCCCTGGCCGTCGGCGGCGGCGCGGTGCTATTGACCGCTGTCGTCTCGGGCTGGCTGGCGCAGCGCTTCGGCAGGCGAATCCGGCGCCTGGAACGGCAGGTCGCTGCGATCGCCGCGGGCGATTTTTCCGAAATCCCCGTCGGAAACCGCCAGGATGAAATTCAGGAACTGGTCGCCTCGGTGAACAGCATGTCGGCGCAATTGCGCGAGATGCAGGATACGATCCGCCATTCGGAACGCGAACGCTTGCTGGCGCAACTCGCCGGCGGACTGGCCCATCAGTTGCGAAACGCGGTCGCCGGGGCCCGCATGTCGCTGCAATTGCATCAGCGGCGTTGTGCTGCTGCGCCCGACGACAAGAGTCTCGTCGTCGCGCTGCGGCAATTGTCGCTGACGGAGACGCAGATCAAGGGGCTATTGTCGTTGGGGCGCGGCGAGCACGGCCCGCCCCGCGTCAGCGACCTCCATCAGCTCGTTGACGACGTGGCTGTCCTCGTGCAGCCGGCGTGCGAACATGCGTCGGTGTCTCTCGAAGTGGAGAGTGCGAACGGGCTGGCCCTCGTGCAGGCCGATCTCGAAAGCCTGCGGGCTGCGATCCTCAATCTGGCGACGAATGCCATCGAGGCGGCCGGGTCGGGAGGCGTCGTGACGATGAAGACGATTTGCGCGGCCAGAACGGTCATCGTCGAAATCGGCGACTCGGGGCGCGGTCCGGCAGCAGCCGTCGCTGATTCGCTGTTCGATCCGTTCGTGACCACCAAGCCCGAAGGGGTGGGGCTGGGACTGGCCCTGGCCCGCCAGGTGGCCCTCGACCACGGCGGCAGCCTATCATGGAAGCGCGAAGCGAATCGCACCGTCTTTCGATTAGAATTGCCGGCTGTGGACGTGATCGCGAATGGTCCAAATACAAAGGAGGCCGCACTGGCGACAGGCTCGGCTGCGCCTCGTCGCTAAACGGAAACTTGTAAAACATGTCTGCGGTACTGATTGTTGATGACGAACCGGCGATCTGCTGGGCCTTTCGCGAAGCGCTCAGCGACGACGGCCATGCCGTGCGGGTCGTCCCCTCGGCGGAAGAAGCCTTGCGGGTGACGGGCGACGGCTGGCGCCCCGACGTCGTCGTCATGGACGTGCGACTCCCCGGAATGGATGGCCTGTCGGCGATTCGCGAGCTGCGCGAAAAGATCGGTGATGCGCCCGTCGTGGTGATTACCGCGTTCGGCAGTCTCGACACCGCCGTGCGGGCCATCGAAGCAGGGGCCTTCGACTATCTCGTCAAGCCATTCGACCTGGATCAGGCGGTCGAAGTCTTGCGTCGCGCTCTGGGGTCGCGAAAAGAGGCCATTCCGCCCGGCGCAGACGACGCTGCGTCGTCGCCTGAAACCGGCGGCGCCATCATCGGTTCGTCACCGGCGATGCAGCAGGTGTTTAAACAGATTGCCCTTGTTGCCGCGTCGGACGTGAGCGTGTTGATCACCGGGGAAAGCGGGACGGGAAAAGAGCTGGTGGCGCGGGCTCTCCACCGGCACAGCCGCCGACGAGCGGGGCACTTCTTGCCCGTGTGCATTCCGGCCCTCAATCCCGGGCTGATCGAGAGCGAGCTGTTCGGCCACGTGCGCGGCTCGTTCACGGGGGCGGCGGAAGATCGCGCGGGGCTGTTCGAGCTGGCGGCGGGGGGAACAGTACTCCTCGATGAAATCGCCGACGTGCCGGCGGCGCTCCAGGTCAAGCTGCTCCGCACGATCGAACAGCGCGAAATCCTGCCAGTGGGAGGCACGAGCCCGCGGGCGCTCGACGTGCGGATCATCGCGGCCACCAATCGTCCGCTTCCCGACCTGGTGACCGGCGGGGCATTTCGTGAAGACCTGTATTTCCGGCTGGGTGTATTTCAGATTCACCTGCCTCCCTTGCGCAACCGCACAGACGACGTCCCCGCGCTGGCCGAACATTTTTTAAGGCAGATCGAACCGCCGAGCCAGGGCACGTCGTGGCGCCTCGTGCCGGAAACGTGTGCCGCTCTGTGCGCGCGGCAGTGGACGGGCAATGTGCGCGAGCTGCGGAATGCCGTGGAACATGCGGCCATCGTGGCTCGCGGCGGCGAGATCCGACCCGAGCACCTCCCCGCCCCGGCGCCGTTTGCGACTGCCGCCCCCATCGCCGCAGACGCCAGGGTACAGCGCGAGATTTCGGGCTGGACGAATGCGAATTCCGCCGCGCTGGCGGCGGAAGCCGATCCGCAGCTTTACGAACGCTTTTTGCAACTCGTCGAGCCCCCGTTCCTGGCGGCAGTCCTGGAACATTGCCAGGGGAACCGCGCCGCGGCCGCCCAATTGCTGGGGCTGCACCGCGCGACGCTGCGACAGAAAATGCGCCGGCATGGCTTGTCGGAGTAAAGCACAGACCGCATCTCGGCGGAGCGAGATGCCTACTTGGCCTTCGCGGCGCGCTCGGCCACGAGCAGATCGTGATGCACGCGGGCGACGTGCCACATGTATCCTGGTCCGCCGCCGGCTTGGGAGCCCCAGTTGTTCTTCGCGGCTTCCCCGAGGTGCTTTTCAGCCGATTCCAAACGTCCGTCGACGAAGGCGTTGAGCCCCACATAGAGCTGCGCGTAGAACAGCCGCTGTTCACGATCGCGGGGAGAAATCTGCGCGTCGTGGATTCGCTTCAGCAGGTCGGCCCCTGACAACTCGCCGGAAAACAGGCGATACACGTCGGGGAACGGTTCACGATCTTCCTTTTCGTATTTCAAAAGACCCGCTCGGGCTTTATCTCGCCCGAGCGCCTTCGTCTGCGAGAGATAGCGCCAGATGCCGTTCTCGCGGTCGACATTGTCGGCGGTGTGATAGTTCTCGAACTGCTGCGCCGCGTCTTTGTAGCGCCCGGCATAGAAATAGGCGATGCCCTTCCGCCAGTGCAGCGTTTCGAGATCGGGATTCAGCTCGACCATTTTTTCGTAATCGGCAACGGCCTGTGCAAACTTCCCACGGAAAAAACAGGCGTCGCCCCGCCGCGAATAAAGGTCCGCCGATTTCGGAGACTTCTCGATCTGCTGAGTCAGTTGCTGAATCTCGTCGTCGAAGCGCTTGTTGAGCAATTCGTGCTGGTTGTCCGCAAGCAACGGTCCAGACGAGATGAGCGTCAACAACAACGCGGCGAACGACAGGCAAATGGCAGCAAAGCCGCGTGGATTCGTTGGCGGATCCGTTGTCCGGTGATGCGCAAGCAAACACTCGGGTGGCCCGGCCGCGTGCGGAGCACCGGCCGGGTCGCGCAGCGACAAGAAGCCGACATCATCCGCCTTCCATTTTAACCGAACCGTCCACTCGCAAGTCCGCGAACGCGCGGATTCCCTCGCAATTGTACCCGAACGGTGTTGCTTCTTGTCGTTGCGCGACCCCGCCGCCCTGCCGGGACGGCGGGGCCACCCAGCCGATCGAAGCTCGATGGATAATTGAATCACGCCCGGAAAACGGACGCACTCCGCGAATTCCGCCCCGTGGATGATTTTTTGCGCAATGCGGGAATTCACGCGATGACCTCCTTGTGTTCGCCGCCGGCCGTCTCGCGGACGTAGCGGGGGATGGCGTAACCGGGGAGTCGCCGGCGCAATTCTTCCGTCAGAGCGATTCCGGTTTCTTCGGCAACTTCGAAATGCGCGGCGCCCGCCACGCGGTCGAGCTGATGCAGATAGTAAGGCAATACGCCCACGTCGATCAGCGACCGGCACAGACCCTCCTGGGCTTCGATCGTGTCGTTGATCCCGCGTAGCAGCACCGCCTGGTTGAGCACCGTCACTCCGCCGCGCACCAGGTGGCGCAGTGCATCGGCACAAGTCCCCGCGATCTCGCGCGGATGGTTAGCATGCACGACGACGATGGGAGTGGGGCCGGCATCCAGCAGCACTTGCAACAGCCGATCCGTCACCCGTTCGGGCAGCACGATGGGCAGCCGAGTGTGCAGTCGCAGCCGGGCGATGTGCGGAACGTCGCCAATGCGGCGGCACAGCCCGTCCAGTCGCGAGTCGGTCAGCATCAGCGGATCGCCCCCGCTGAGGATCACTTCGTTCAAAGACTCATCGGCGGCGATCGCGGTGAAGGCTTCGTCCCAGTCGGCGAGGCGCCGCGGCTCGTCGCCATACGGATAATGCCGGCGGAAGCAATAGCGGCAGTGCACAGCGCAGGCCCCCGTCGTCACCAGCAGCGCTCGACCGTGATATTTGTGCAACAGACCCGGCGCGCGGCGGGCTGCCGAATCGCCGACCGGATCGGAAACGAAACCGGGAACCGAGGTCTCTTCGATCCCCAGCGGCAAGACCTGCGCGAGAAGCGGATCATGCACATCGCCAGGCCGCATCCGTGCCAGATAGCTCCGCGGAACGAGCAGCGGGAAGAGCCGCGCGGCACGCCGCGCCGGTTCACGGAAGGCGCCAGGCAGCTCCAGCAGGTCGATCAGTTCGTCGGGGTCGCGTACGGCGCGCGACAGCGCCAGATGCCAGTCGGCGTCGCCCAATTCCGCAGTTTTTGCCGCTGCGCCGGGCCCGGAAATGGAACTGGTAAAGGAAAAATCCATCTGATATGCTTCTGGCCGTTCACAAACCTGCAAGTATTTTGAGACCGACCAATGCCACAGATTAACGCCGGTGAATTTCGTAAGGGCGTGAAAGTCGTCATCGAGGGCGACCCTTACGACATGCTGGAATGCAATTTCGTCAAACCGGGAAAAGGTCAGGCGCTGTACAAGTGCCGCCTGCGAAACCTGTTGAAGAATACCATCATCGACAGAACGTACAAGAGCGGCGACGGCCTGGAAGGGGCCGACGTGCGAAAAGGGGAGGCCCAGTTCCTATATCGCGACAAGGCCTCGCTGGTGTTCATGGACCAGGAATCATACGAGCAGTACACGGTGCCGCAGGAAGTCATGGGCGAAGCGGTGCGCTGGCTGATGGACGGCATGATCTGCCTGCTCCTGTACTGGAACGATCGAGTCATCGGCGTCGAGCCGCCTCCCCACGTCAACGTGAAGATCACCTACACCGAACCGGCCGTGCGCGGCAACACGTCGGGCAATATCACCAAAGCGGCGAAGGTGGAGACGGGGACCGAGGTTCAAGTTCCCGCGTTCATCGAGCAGGGTGAAACCATCCGCATCGACACGCGGACGGGTGAGTACGTCGAACGGGTCAAAGTTTAGGCCGCCCCCCTGGAACATCCGGACATGGACGTCTGGCAGATCGTGCTGTACGGCTTCGCGGCGCTCTGGGCGCTGCGCTCCCTCGCCGGTTTGATGACGGCGCACCGCCGGAAACTCCAGCGTGCGATCGAGGAACGGGACGAGGCGATCCGTCAGGAACAGGCCCGCCTCGAAGCCGAGGCCGCCGCCGCCGCGAAGCGAAAATCACGGCGCAAAGGCGCGGCTTGATAACGGTGAATTTGATCCAGCCAATGCATTACGGGTGTGGCAGGGTCAGAGCGTGAACGACATCCGACGTTGAGCGCGTCAATACCTTCGATGGAAGTTTGAGCGTCGTTCACAGTCAACGCCAGCGATGGCCCTGACCGACTGGCCCCAGCGGGATCAATCCTGCCGCGGCGCCTCACAATTTCGCAGAACGCAACCGCAAGGCGTTCCCCACCACCGAGAGCGAGCTTAAGCTCATCGCCGCGCTGGCCCAGATCGGCGAAATGAGAATTCCGAAAAACGGATAGAGGATGCCTGCCGCGATCGGCACGCTGGCCGTGTTGTAAACGAACGCCAGGAACAAGTTCTGGCGGATGTTGCCAACCGTCGCACGACTCAGGGTTCGCGCACGGGCGATCCCCCGCAGATCACCTTTGACAAGCGTCACTCCGGCACTTTCCAGAGCGACGTCGGTACCGCTCCCCATCGCAATGCCGACATTCGCCTGGGCCAGCGCCGGCGCGTCGTTGACGCCGTCGCCCGCCATCGCGACGACCCGTCCCTCGTCCTGCAGCCTCCGCACGACGTCTCGCTTCTGGTCAGGAAGCACGCCGGCAATCACGTCGTCGATCCCCAATTGGCGCGCCACGGCCTCCGCCGTCCGGCGATTGTCGCCCGTGAGCATGATGATCCGCAGACCCTCGCGATGCAGCAGGCGAATGGCCTCGTGCGTCGAATCTTTGATGCGATCAGCGACCCCGACCAGCCCCACCAGCCGGCCGTCGACCGCCAAGAGCATTACCGTCTGCCCGGCCCCTTGCAGTTCGTCGATCCGGGCTCGCCAGTTCGCGACGTCGAGCTGGAGATCTGCCATCAAGGCCAGATTGCCCAGCGCGACGCTGCGCCCGTCGATCGTCCCGGTCACGCCCTTGCCGGAGATCGACCGAAAATCACTCGCAGTTGCCAAGGACAATTTCCGGTCGCTCGCCCCCTTGATGATTGCCGCTGCCAGAGGATGTTCGCTGGCGCGCTCGAGACTCGCCGCCAGCCGCAGCAGTTCGTGGCCCGCAAACCCTTCGGCCGGTTCCAGCGTCATCAATTCGGGACGCCCTTCCGTGAGCGTGCCTGTTTTGTCGACAATCAGAGTGTCCGCCTGTTGCAAAACTTCCAGCGCTGCGGCGCTTTTGAACAGCACCCCCGCTTCGGCCCCCCGCCCGATTCCGACCATCACGGCCATCGGCGTCGCCAGCCCGAGTGCGCACGGACAGGCGACAATGAGCACGGCGACTGCGTTCACCACGCCATGCGCGAGTTTCGGTTCAGAGCCCCACAAACTCCAGATTGTCAATGTCAGCAAACTGACGAACACCACACTGGGTACGAACACTCGCGCCACCCGATCGACGATCCGCTCGAGCGGCGCGCGGCTCCGCTGCGCCTCGACCACCATTGAGACAATTCTGGCGAGCAGCGTCTCGCTGCCGACTTTTTCCGCCCGCACCAGCAGCGACCCGGTGCCGTTAATCGTGCCAGCCACGACCTGGCTGCCGGGTTCATTCTCAACAGGCAATGGCTCGCCGGAAATCATCGACTCGTCGACGGCGCTCCGTCCCTCGATGACAATGCCGTCCGCCGGCAGTTTCTCTCCCGGCCGGACGCGCAGCAGATCGCCGGAGCGAATTCCCTCGATAGACACATCCTCTTCGGTCCCATCGCTGCCGACGCGCCGCGCCGTTTTGGGAGCCACTTTCAACAGCGCCTTGATCGCCGCCGCAGTGCGCCCGCGCGCCTTAAGTTCCAAGACCTGCCCGAGCAGAATCAGCAAAGTGACTGTCACCGCCGTATCGAAGTACGGCATGACGGCACCGCCATGCCCGCGGAATCCCGCCGGGAATAGTTCAGGAGCCACCGTAGCCGCTACGCTGTAGAGATATGCCGCCCCGACGCCGAGGGCGATCAGCGTAAACATGTTCGGGCTGGCGTTACGGATCGAGTTCCAGCCTCTGACGAAAAACGGCCCACCGCACCAGCCCACGACGACGCTGGACAGCACGAGTTGCAGCAAGTTGAGAGGGCCGGCAAATGTGTGCAGCGGATGGCCGGGCAACATATCGGCCATCGCTATGGCGAATACCGGAAGCCCCAGAATCAGCCCGATCCAGAACCGGCGGGCCATGTCGACAAGTTCCGGATTTGGAGCATCATCGAGCGTGACACTTTTTGGTTCGAGGGCCATGCCGCACTTGGGACAAGGCCCCGGCCGATCGCTGACGACGTCGGGGTGCATCGGGCAGATGTATTCGATGTTGGCGCCCGGAGGCGCGACGGAGCCCGCGACCTGATCGCCGCCGGCCGAACAACATTCCGAATGCGCTCTGCCAGTTGCCGTCGCCTGCGGCGATGACCCAACCTGCACAATTTGCGGCGCAAAAGCCGTCAGATAGCGTTCTGGATCGGCCCGAAACTTCTGGACGCAATGCTGGCTGCAAAAGTAATACGTTTTGCCATTGTGATCGATCACCCCCGCAGCCTGCGCCGGCTCGACCGACATGCCGCACACCGGATCAACCACGGTTGCCGTACGCGTTGCGGAATTGCTGCCAGACAGGTGCTCGAGGCGGGTCGAAGAAGCCATACATTGCAACCCTACGCAGCCACCCCCCAAACGTCAAAGGCTCGCAGTTCGTAGTACCGCCTTCAAGGATGGAACCGCTTCAAGTTGGTAAGGAGATCGAAATGCGGTTCTGTCGTGTAAACCGATGCACTGCAACGGATCTCGTCGGCAGTCGACGCCACTTGCCATTTCCCATTCGAATATTTCTGATATCCCGGAATTTCTTGGCCATTCCGCGTGATATTTGCTGAAATCTCGCGCCTGACATGGTTAGGATGGGCGGATTCTCCCTTCTCGACCGGGCCTCGCTCGAGTCGTCATGATTACCTGGACTCGCGAACTTTCAGATCGGGCCTCTTTATGGATGAAATTGCAGTCCTTGTCGTTTGCGGATTGGGAATGTTCCTGATTCTGCCGATCGCGACGATGATCATGCTTTCGAAAATCCGCAGGGAGCAGAGTGCGGCCCTCAAAGACTTGAAACGCGAGCTGCGAGATTTGCGTTTCGATTTCAAGAATTTTCAAGGCGCCGCCGAACGCCCCACCCCGAAACAGGCCCCTTCCCCCGCCGAACCGCTGCCGAAACCCGACTTCGTTGCGCCGGTCGTTCCAGCGGTTGCCGACGTGCCGCCATCGGTCGTCGAACCCGTCCAGCCGCCTGCGGAGTCGATCTTTCTGGATTCGTCTCGGCCCGAACTGGAACCAGCAGTTGTGGCGGATATCTGGGAGCCGGAATCGGGCTCTTCGCGTGTCGCCCGGCAGCCCGCCGCCGCGCCGCCTCGCCGAGTTCCCAACCGGTTCGAAACGGCTGCGAAAGAGACGCTGCATCGGATCTGGACCTGGATCATCGTCGGCGAGGAGCATGTTCCGGCCGGTGTCTCGATGGAATATGCCGTCGCCAGCCAGTGGCTGTTGCGGATCGGTATCGTGATTCTCGTCGTCGGCGTGGGGTTCTTTCTCAAGTATTCGGTCGACAAGGGATTGCTCAGCGAAACAGCACGAACCGCGCTGGCGGCGATCGTTGGTCTGGGAATGCTTGTCGGCGGGACGCAGTTGCTGGGACGCCGCTATCACGTGCTGGGTCAGGGCTTGCTGGGTGGCGGGCTGGCGACGCTCTACTTCGCCGCGTTTGCCGCCGGCAGCCTGTGGCACCTCGTCAACGTCACGACGGCCTTCGTCCTGATGAGCCTCATCACCGCGCTGGCCGGCGCGATCGCCGTGCGGTTCAATTCGATTCTCGTCGCCGTGCTGGGAATCATCGGCGGCTACGGAACGCCGATCATGCTGTCGACCGGCGTCGTGAATTTTCCAGGATTGTACGGCTACATGCTCATCCTGGGGATCGGCGTGCTGGGATTATGCTATTGGAAGAACTGGCCGCTGGTGAACTATTTGAGCTTCTTCTCGAACTACGCTTTGTTCTTCGGGTCGATGAAAGACTACAACGTCGACCATTTCTGGGAAGTGATGCCGTTTGTGGCCGCCTTCTTCGTGCTGTTCTCGACGATGACGTTTCTCTTCAAGATTGCCAATCAGTCTAAATCGAACCTGCTCGACCTGATCGCACTGGTCGTGAACGCCGGCGTAGTTTATGCCGTTTCGTACCGACTGGTCGACGAAATATACGGCTCGAAATGGGTGGCGGTGGTGACCCTATCGCTGGCCGCCTTCTACACGGTCCACGTCTTCTACTTTTTGCGGCGCCGGCTCGTCGACCGTGAATTGCTGGTCAGCTTCACTGGCCTGGCGGCCTTCTTCCTCGCCGTGACGATGCCCCTGCTCCTCTCTCGCGAATGGATCACCGCGAGCTGGGCCATCCAGGCTTTCGTGCTGCTATGGATCGCCGGCAAACTGGGGAGCGAATTCCTGCGGCACGTCTGCTACGTGCTGTACGCCATCGTCCTGTTCCGGTTCGGCGTAATCGACTTGTCGCGGCAATTTCTGAATGCGTCCCCCGCTGCCGACATGGAGCTGCTCGATTATCTGAAAATGCTGGCCGAGCGACTGGTGATGTTCGGCGTGCCGATCGCGTCGGTTGGCGGGGCCTATCGCCTGCTGCTGCGGCAAGGTTCAGCCGCCGGCGGCGTGGTCGGGCGCGACAACGACATCGCAGGCTGGCTGGGCGGGGCCGCGGCGATGCGCGCGGCCGTGGTCATTGCGGTGGGAATGCTGTTCCTGTATTTGCACTTGGAGTTCGACCGCACGTTCGGCTATCTGTGGCTGCCGGCCAAGCTGCCGCTGCTCACGCTGCTGTGGCTGGCAATGTGCGGACTACTGCTGTACGAAATGACCGTCCGGGAAAGCCGCGTGCTGTTGACGCTGTTCTTCCTGTTTATCGGCGGGCTGTTGATCAAGCTGTTCGCGTTCGACCTGGTGGGCTGGAGAATCACCGAACGGTTTCTGTATGGGGGAGACTATTCGTTCCGGGATGCGATGCTGCGACTCGTCGATTTCGGGGCCGTCGTCGGATTCTTCGCCGGCGCGTACACCCTGCTGGCCGGCCGGGCGCATGCCCGGAGTGCGGGCCTCGTGCTCGGATTCTGCAGCCTCGGTCTGCTGTTCGTATACCTGACGCTCGAAGTCAATTCGTTCCTCCACATGTATGTGGAAGGGCTGCGACCGGGCGGCGTTTCGATCCTGTGGTCGCTGTTCGCCTTGAGCTTCATCCTGCGGGGAATTCGCAAAGACGTCCGTAGCTTGCGATACTTGGGGCTCATGCTGTTTGTGGTTGTCGCCGGGAAGGTGTTTTTTGTCGACCTGTCGCGGCTCGACCAGTTTTATCGGATCATCGCCTTCATCCTGCTCGGAATTCTGGTCTTGAGCGGCTCGTTCCTGTATCTCAAATACCGGGAGACGTTCGCGGTGAAGCCGCCGGCGGAAAAGGAAAACGTCGCATGAAGACCTGTTCGTTGAACGTGCGGTTCGCGTCAGTGCTGGGCGGCGCCTGGCTGTTATTGGGAATCGTCGCCACGGCTCGGGCCGACAAACCAAACGACGCGTCGCCTGTGTACCGATTTTCCCGGGACGTCCAGGCGCCGCCGCTCAAACAGGAAGAACTGCTGGCCATCCCGCTCGATTCCGATGTGTTTACCGCCACGCGGGACGGTCTCGAGGATCTCCGCCTGGTGAACGCCGCGGGAGAACCCATTCCCTTCTTCTTACGGAAAGTGCAAACGACCAAGGCCCGGGCCGTGCGCAGCACGTGGTCGGCCCGCGAACCGACGGCCCGGCCATTGGATGACGGCGGGCTCGAAATCATCGTGCAACTGGGCGATAAAGATCCGCATCCGAACGGCCTGAGCCTCGTGACGCCGCTGCGCAACTTCAAGCAACGTGTGCGCGTGTTTGTTTCGGCGGATGGCAAGCAGTGGGATCCCGCGGGGGAAGAAACCGCCATTTTCGACTATTCCCGTTATATGGACGTTCGCAGCGTCGGCGTGCCGTTCCCGGAAACTGACAAGCGGCACTTTCGGATCGTCGTCGACGACGTGACGGCCGAGCAGGAGTCCGAGCTGTTGACGCTCACTCGTCGGCTGCGGGGCCACGAGGAGTCGGATCGCACCGAACAGGTCCTGGTCGATCGCCGGCCATTCCGCATCGAGCGGATCGACTTCTGGCGCGAAGTTCACGAGGAACAGGCGACCGGCGACGAAAAGGGAGACTATTCTCTGATCCGCCAGACTGTGGAGCAGAATGCCGAAAAACATCAAACCATCATCGGCATCGAGACATACCGGCAACCGTTGACGTCATTCCAGCTCGAAACGGCCGACCGAAACTTCAGCCGGCATGCCGTCGTCGAATTCGAACGTGAACAAGGCGTCAAAAAAAGCTGGCGGCAGATCGGCGAGGCGACCTTGTCGCGTGTCGATTTCAAGAACCTGAAACGGGAAGAGCTGTCGATCAAATTTCCGGAATCACGACAGGCAAAATACCGCATCGTCATCGACAATCGCGACAGCCCGGCGTTGGACGTCTCGGGAATCAAGGCGGAAGGCAACATCGACGAGATCGTCTATCTCGCCGGGCCCGACAGACACGACCGGCTGCTCTACGGATCGGCCGATGCCGAGCGTGCGACTTACGACACCGCGGCTATTGAGGAATTGCTCCGCAAAGGCTTTCAGCCCTCACGGGCCGGACTCGGACCGCAACTACCTGGCATGCAATCCGGCGAACCGAGTGCATTCCGTTGGTCGAAAGTTCTCAACAACCCGCTGCTTCTGGGCGGCGTGATTCTCGTGCTGGTCGTGGCGCTGGGCTGGGGATTGTTTCAGGCGGTCAAACGCCTAGACAAATTGCCCGGCGACCAACCGTAAATCCCGCCGGCCACGAGTGCATCTGTTATTTGGTTATTTGGGGCTGGT
>DASYAR010000418.1:0-7035 GCA_036501235.1 Planctomycetaceae bacterium | reverse complement strand
CCAGCGCCACGCCGCGCCACAGCACCGTCACCAGCACGGCTTCGCGCGGCCCGAGTTGACGTTCCAGCAGCTCCAGCAATAGACCTTCGCGCACGCCCAGGCCTCCGGGAGCCAACAGGACGAGAAACCCACCGACCAGCGCCACGGCCGCGGCCCCGGTCCAGAAGGGCCAATCGCTCCATTCGGCCCGGTCACCGATCACCCCAAAAATGGTCAACCCCAGGGTCAGGCCGTGGATCCACCAGTCTGCTAGAAAGACGGCTCCTCCCGTCAACGTCATCCGCAGCGCCTCTCCAAAACTCAGATGCACCGGGCCGGCTTCGCCCGCGGCGGGCGGACCGACGGATCTGTCGCTACCAGAAGCATGGATGTCGTTCCGGATCTGCTGCGGCGAATGATCGTCGGCGGCAATCAGTCCGATCTCTGCGTTCGAGCGAGATCCGGGATTATCCTGCGCGGCGGTGGCGCGCTTGGCCCCGAAAACTCCTCGCAGGATCCGATGGCTGCGAACCAGCATGACCAGGCCACAGGAACATGCAAGCACGTCCCCTGCCAAAACTCCGAACCTGAGGAGTGGTTGATCGCCGTGCGTGGCGATCCAGGCCGGCAAATGCGGCGCGAGGGCCGGATACAAGAGAATCACCCACAGGCCGCCAATCCACATGAACGTCAGCGATTCGTGCGTGACAGCCAGGCCCGCCGTGGTCGCGGGCACACCCACCGGCTTGAGCAGGGCAGCCCGAATCACGATGACGGCGGCCTTCCCGGGCAGGTATTTTCCCAATCCGCCGCAATAATAAGCGCGAGTCACCTGTGGCCAGGGGGCCGGCGCCCCCAGTTGCACCATGATCCTTCGCCAGAACCAGACCGAAGGAAACCAGGCGACGATCGACACGGCAGTCGCCAGAGTGAGCCAGCCCCAATTCAAATGGGTGGGCCCGGTCTCAAACTTGTTCCACAGCGTCCAGCCATGCCAAGCGACGAACACCAGGACGACCAGAAATGCCACCCATTTGATCGTCGCCCAGATGGCTTTCGACGTATTCAGTTGATTGCCCATCGAGGCAGATCATAGCAACCGACGCAATTATGCCTAGATGACTTGATGAACGCGATGCCCCGGACGCTGGCAGCCCGGTCCTGTGAGACTGGAATCGTTCTTAGTCTTCCTCGTCAGCCGGCTCGCGCACGAGCCCGAGACATCCGGCCGCCGCCAACAAAGCGATCGCCGGAACCAGGGGGGCACGCATCCGCATATCGGCCCAATACAGGGCGTGCACGGCCGTGTAGCTCAGAATCAACGCGACCGGTGGCCACCACGCCTGCCAGTCGGAGAACACAACTCGCAAAATGCCGATGACCAGCCCCGCCAGCACGGCAATGTAAAAGGCGCCGATCGCCATTCGTACTTCGCGCGAACGGCCTGCCTCGTTCGTCGCCGCGGGCATGATGTTCCACATTCTTCCCAGGAGCGTCAGCCCCGCTTTGACGGCGGTTTTGGGATCGCATTGCATATAAATCCACGCCTTATCGTACATCCAGGCGTCGCGGGCCAATTCCACCGGGGGACTGAGGTGGGCCTGATCGAGCGGCGGATTCCGGGCCGCGAGCTCGGTGTCGATCGCTTCCGTCCACTGGTCGAACGATGGCGACTGCCAGACCGTTCCCCAGGGCTGTTCGACGACCGCGCGCGTATATTCGGGATTGTGCGCCAGGAGCAGTGTATAGCCCCCATGCGTCGTCGTGACGGTCGGCCGCTGCATGACAGTGGCATTGCGATGCACCCACGGCGCGACCACTGCCAGCAATCCTACCAACGCGAAGAACACCGGTTGTATCTCGCGATCGTCGAATCCCTCTTGCCAGTCGCTCGAACGCATGCGATTCACCAGCCAGATCAATCCGGCCAGAATGCCAAACCCCCAGAACGTGGGCCGGCACAGACACGCCGCGCCGAACACGATTCCCAACAGAAATCCCCGGAGCGGCGTCATCGGCATCGCGCCCAGCCACAGGCATAGCGCCGCCAGAAACGTCGCTGTGGTCTCGGTCATCACTTGGCTCGTTTGATGCAGCAGGATCGGATCGACGGCGACGAGAATCCCGGCGACGATGCTGCCGCGCCCCAGCCCCATCCTGCGCCCCGCACAAATCGTCAGCGCGACGGTCCCTACTCCCAGGACGGCCTGCACGATTCCGATCGCGCTGTCCGAACCGCGACAGCGAATGATGGCAGCCAGCAGCAACGGGTACACCGGTGGGCGATACGCCGTCGGCGCGCCGGTCTGCGGATCGGAATAGCCCTGGCCGGCGGTCAACTGCTTCGCGATCCGCCGGTAATGGTCGGGGTCTTCCGCGAGTTGTGCTCCGAACTTCCAGAGCACGCCCGCTCGCAGCCCGCTCGCCAACACGAGCACGGCCACGATCGCCGCCAGTGCGAGCCACGAGAGACGTTCTGTGACACGATTCGTCGGCATGCAGCGCCCGCGTTCCGCCTCAGCGACGAGGCTTGCGATTTCCGATATGCCGCGTCTGCCGCGGCTGGTCGGGGGGCGCGGCTCCGCGCGGCGGGCCGGAACTGCCGGCGGCGTCCGACTCAACTTGAACCTGGTTTGGATGCAGCAAGTAGGAAATGGCTTCTTCCCAGCTCGGGACGTTTTCGTAGCTCACCAGCGGCTCGCCCGATTCATCGTCGCCATCATCGTCGAGATCCGGAACAGCGGCACCGCCCCCCATCGAGATCTCTTGCGGTTCTTCTTCGTCTTCGAATCGGTCTTCCGACCGTTCCGCGCGCTCCGACCGTTCGGGAGCAGAACGGCGCGAGGCCCCTTCCTGACGCCCTTCCTGACGCGGTTCACGCGGCGCGTCTCGCTGCGATTCTCGATGTCTGCCGCGCGGCGGCCTGCCCGGACGATCACGACTGCTCTCTTCGGCCGGCCTTTCGACCGGTGACGCGGCCGGCGTCTCGGGTTCATCGGTGAAGTCGGATTCCGGTCCGGCGGAATCGTCCCAGTCGGTTCCAGGGACGGCTGCGGCGGAAGTCGGCGGGGTGACGCCGGACTGCTCGCGATCGCCGCCGCGCCCGCCCCTGCGCCGTCGCCTGCGCCGTCGCTTGTGGGTCCCGTCTCCTGCGTCGCCTGCTGCGGCGCCTCGGTCACCCCCCCGCCCTCGGTCTGCACTGTGCGAACCCCGATCGTGCGAGCCGGTCCCGGCGGGCCTGGCGCTGTCGCGCCCGGCGGTGGGCGGCTCGCCCGTCTCGGCGCCGCCGGCTTCGATCTGGGAAGCAGCCTCTGGAGAACTGGAATCTTCCGGCTCATCCCCGACGCCCAAGCCGAAATCGTCGCCAGGCGATGTCGCCGCCGAGCGCGCCGCACGCGGCGGGGGCGAAGCCGCGGCAGGCGGGCGAGACGACGAGGCGGGCGGAGCGGAGCTTCGCGGGGGCCGATCTCCGCCGCGCTTCTCGCGACGGTCGTCACGCCCGCGCGGACCGCCGCTGCGCGGGGACGGTCCGCCGACAGGGCGCTCGACCTCGGGCCTGGCTTTGCCGGCCCCTCCGTCCGAGTCGTCCCAATTCCAGTTCGCCAGAGCGTCCCAGTAGGAATCCTGTGCCGTTGTCGACGCCGTGTGGGCCGCGGGAACCGGCGAATCGGCTGGTGGCGCGGCTTCCGGCGCGGCCGATTCCTCCACGACGTCCTCATCCTCTTCAGCGAATTCTACTTCGGCGAATTCGACGGCAGCCGATTCCGTATCAAAAGTGACGTCCGGCGGATTGTCCCGTAGCGGAGCCCGTTCGACCGGGGCCCGTTCTATCGGGGCTTGTACGGCAGGCGCGGGGGCCGGGCGTGAGGCGGCCGGCGCGGGACTGGCGACATATTCCTTCCCGCCTTCCAGCCCAACCAGGTCGGCAAGCTGTTCCCAAGGGTCGTCTTGATCGGCGGAATTCGACGGCGTATTTGAACTGGTCATACTCGGAAGCTAATCGTTGAAGCCCCCTTTTGCAAGGGGGCTTCCATCGTGCCCGTCGCAGCGGGGGCATCCGTTAGTTGGGGTGTCCCTTTGAAGTCACACCGATGCCGGCAGCACCGGCCACGTGGCCGACGCTGCCAGCGTCGGCTTTTTTGGGGACCGCCCGATTATTCAGAGATCGTCCCTGCCAGCCGCGCGCTTTACTTCTCCGACTTCACCGCCACCTGATCTTGCTTCAGGATCTTCTGGAAGTCCACCGACTGCTTGAGAACCGTCGCGTATTCCCGGATCGCGACATAGCCCTCGACCGAGCCCAGCAGATCGGCTTCCGAGCTGAGGACGATCGTCGTCGGCAGCGACTTGACCTCGAGGATCTGGGCGGCCCGTTCGTCCTTCGCCGCGTCCAGGTGCACGGGAACGAACGTGCTGTTGACGTACTTCACGATTGTCGGATGGCTCAACACTTCGCGGTCGAGCTTCTTGCAGAACTGGCACCACTGACCGCCAAACACGATCAGGATCGGCTTCCCCGTCATTCCCGACAGGCGGTTCGCCTGTTTCAGGTCGTAGATCCATTGAATCGATTGTTGAGCCTGGGCAGTCGGGGCTGCCTTTTTCGCCGGCGGTTTGGTTGCCGTGGGCTTGGTGGAAACGGTGGCCCCGACCGCGACGGAAGTCAACAACAGCCCGGCCACACTCCAGTGAATGATGCGTCGATCCATGACAAGGTATCCTCGGAAATTACCACGGCAAACCGTGTAGTGACTGATTCGTTATCCGGCGGCCCGCTGGCGCTCCTCGCCAGGTTCCGTATCTCTCCAACCTTTTCCATCGTCGCGATCCTTCACGGAACAACAGGAAACTGTCGAATTGCGGAAAGAAAGCCCCTGTTTTACCCAGTGTGATATGTTGAAAACTCGGCTGGATAACCGCGTTTCTCGTGGTAGATTCTTTGTAGTGTCCTGAAGGCCCACCAGGTAACCGATCGTGTCACTGTTGCTGGCGAAAATACATCGTTCCGTCCACCGCCTGCCGCTGGCCTGGCTCACCGTCATGCTGGCCGGCTGCATGTCGCTTTCACCGCGCCCCTATTCGGCATCGCGGACCGACGGCGAGCTTGTGCTTCCGCCTCCGCCGACGGACTCTCCCTCCGGCACACAGGCCCCTTTAACGACTCAGCAGCCTCCCGCCAGGCAGAATCCACTGGCACGCCAAAATCCGCCGGCGCGACCGAATCCGTGGCAGGCACAACGCCCCGCCAGTCCGACACGGCCCGTCCCCCCCGCGCAGCCGGAGAAGGGATTGGCCAAGCGGCCGTCGGAAGAAAGCCTGGCCCTCCCGAAATCCAATGCGCCCCGCGACACTCGATTCGATCCCGATGAGCCCCCGCAGCCGATCACGCGCGACAATCGGTTTCCCAAGGTCGAGCCGCTCCCCAAGATCATTCCTGACGAAGTGACCGTACCCCAACTCGTCGATCTGACGGTGAACGCTCCGCTGCGGAGGCCCCTGGGGGCCGCGGCGACCTTTCAGCTCGCGATCCGCAACGTGGGAGACCGGCCCCAGTCGGACCTGATCGTCCGCTGCCGGTTCGACGATGGGCTGATGTTTTCCGGCTCCGACAAGCGCGAAGTCGTTCGCCGGCTCGACCGTCTGGCCCCCGGCGAATCGCGCGACATGGCGCTCACCCTGTCCAGTACGATCGCCGGCTCGCATTGCTGCTGGTTCACTGTCGCCCGCCTCGAGAATAACGAAGAAGTCGAAATCATTTCCAAGCAGGTATGCATCGATTACGTCGTGCGGCACGTCGACATCGAAATCGTCGGCCCGTCGCAGCGCACCGAGGGGAGCCGCGCCGAGTTCAACGTCAGCATCTCGAACAGCTCGGCCAAGTCGATCGTCGATGCCCAGGTCGTCATCTCGTTTGACAAAGCCTTGATCCCGCGCGAGCTGTCGACCGGGGCCGAGCAGAAACCGGGTATGTTGCTGTGGCGGCTCGGCCCGCTGGAACCGTCCGAGAAAGTGCAATTGCAGATGGAGTTCGAGTGCCATTCCGAGGCGCATCGGGCGTGCCTGACGGTCGAAGTTAAGGGTAAAAATAATTCCGGCGATATTGACGAAGCGTGTCTGGAAATCATCCCCGTCCCCGGCACTCTCGATTTGCGAATCAGCGACGGCGCCGATCCGCTGGAAGTGGGTCAGACCGGAACCTATCAGGTGACGGTTGAAAACATCGGCCTGCAAGGCGCCCGCCGCGTGGCGCTGGAAGCGATCGCCTCCGACAATCTGAAAATCCGCTCGGGCTTCGTCCGCACCGCGGGAACCGATGTGCCTCTCCAGCACAAGCTCGACGGCAACAAGATCGTGTTCGAGGTCACGGAGCAGCTCGACCCCGGCACGCACCTGGTCTACACGATCGAAGTCGAAGGCCTCCGCCCCGGCCCCGCCGAACTCCGCGCCAGCCTCACCAGCGCTCTCAGCAGCACCCCCGTGACCACGGCCGAACCGACCACGATCGTCGAGCCGTAGCACCGCAGAACATCGCCGAACGCCCCTCAGAGTAGCAGGCACACTCCGTGTGCCGTCCGTCCTTTAACTCGTTCCCAAGCTCCTCTGCCATCTCGATCTCAAGCTCCGCTTGGGATCGCAGCGTCCGAAGCTCCGCTTCACCCAAGTCACGCTGGACGTACCAGCTCTCCTGTGTGATCGCGTTCCCACGCTCTGTAATCTCGTTCCCACGCTCCGCGTGGGAACGCCCGTACCGACGCTCTGCGTCGACCACCACCGGCACACGACAAGCGACGGTGACTCTGCATGATCGTCGTCATCTCACCCCGCTGAGGTGACGTATTGAGGTCCCTCGCAAATCCGACCGTCGATTCAGCAACGGCATGGCGGGGTGGCTCGAAGGGTCGATCGAGCCACCCTTCGTATTACTATTCTTCCGTTTGTTGTCCGGCTGCGCGCATTTTTCAAACGGCGAGGCTCGTGAGTTTGCTGGTAGCGGCATTTGCCGCGGCAAGAAGGGCCGTGAGGCCCTGTCTGCCCTTTTCGGTGAGGCGATCACGA
>DASYAR010000417.1:0-9758 GCA_036501235.1 Planctomycetaceae bacterium | reverse complement strand
AAAGCCACAAGGCTCGCCCCCCATTGGGCCAACGCCACGCCGAGGTACCATTGCTCGCTCAAGTCGTTGCGGCTGAGGCTAAGCCCCAACAATATGCTCATGGGGTCTTGCGCCTGGTAATACAGCAAGCCGATGCCGATCAGGTCGGCTGCCGCCGGAATCAGAAACAACATCAGCGCATTCACCGGCGTGATTCCGCCGGCCCAAACCGTTGCAGGTCGCAGAAAAAATAACGGCAGCAACCCACCGACCAGGATCGGAAAACACGAGGGAAGGATCAGCTGGTTCGACGCACGGTGTCTCAGGATCAACGCATAACTGGCCGCTAAGACCATGAAAGAAAGTACGGCCAAGGCTCCGGTTGCGGCAGAGGGCCGCTGCGTGCTGCGGTCGAAGAGCACGATCAGCAACCACCAGATCAAACCGCCGCACCAGGTGGCGAGGGCAATTCCCAGCGCCTGTGCCATCCTTCGGCCAGAATCCATTTGTTCCTGCTGTAACCGCTGGTCTTCGACAGAAGTTCCGAACGTCGCGAAGGTGTTCGCCAAGGCGAGGCCAGCTTCGCCTGGGTGAAGCTGGGCTTCGCGATCGATTTGTTCGCCGATCTCATGAGTGCGGCGCAGGGCCGCGGCAGTCATTTTCCTGAGGGCCAGCTCCTGGGTGCGGAAGTGGAAAGCGGCTGCTCCGAAGCCGGCGCCGACGACCATCAAAATGCCCGGTAACACGTACCGGACTGCCCGTCGAGCGCGTGCACGATGCACCGGTGCTGCGCGCTGGGGCGGTTCCCCTGGCCCTGGACCCTTGTCGGAAGCACCCTCGTCTTGGCCGAACATCGTGGAATTCTGACTCCAGCGGGGTGCCGTCGTCATTGGCCATCGCGGCGGCGTTTGAAGCAAAGAGGCCAGCTGCAGAATACCCACGACGTCCGCCCAAGTCGAGGCAACTCGCGCGTGACATCCTTAACTGTCGTAGTAGTCCGACTATCGTTCAGTGTCAGCCATCATTTGGCTTATCGACCCCTGCCACCTTGCGTGGCCGGTGAATCAGATTCGGCGCTGGAAAATCAGCCAAAACGATCAGCGCTGGTTCTGTAATCCCTCCGCATTGAATCTCCTTCACCGGCCGGACAAGCCGGCCGGGGTCTGTCGAGCGGTTGTGGGCTTGATTCTAGCCACCTAATCTACTTCACCTGCCGGATGAACCGGCAGGGGTCGCATTCCCAGCAGGTGAGCCTGACATTGTTCGATGGACAGGCCACTACATTACTCAATTACTCAATTGCCGCTGTGCGGCAATTGACCCGGCGCCTCAAGACACGTAGGCTGTTCAGTAGCGCATCGGGGCGCTGCCGTGTCCGCGGAGAGGACCGAGCCCACCCGACTGCAATCGACAAAGCGATTTCGATTCGGCTGACAAACCTTCTTTCAGCCCGTGACGCGGACACCGGGTGCTTTGAAAGGAGGTCGTTGTGTCGGATTCTCAACTCTCATCAGGCCGCCAGTGGCCGCACTGGCCGAACTTCAACCAGTTCCAGCGCCAGGCGAAGGAACTGCTCAAAGCCTACCGTGCCGGCGACGCCAACGCAGTCGCCGACGTCGCACAACACGAGCCGGTTCCCGACCCGGCTGCTTTCGCGTTGCACGACGCGCAGCGCGTGCTGGCCAGAAGCTACGGCTTCACGAACTGGCAGAAGCTGAAGAGCTACGTCCAGACGATCGAGAACTACCGCCAGCCGCTCAAACCCAAGTCTGACGACGACGCGAACAAATTTCTGCGCCTGGCGTGCATCACGTATTTTGACGGCGATCATCCTGCACGGCGAGAGAGAGCGCGGCAACTCCTCGCCCAGAATCCGGACATCGCCAAGGCCAACATCTACACCGCCGCGGCAGTGGGCGACGTCGCGGCCGTGGCCGAATTGTTGACGAAGAACTCCGATGTGCGTGCGAAAGGGGGGCCGTTCGATTGGGAACCGCTGCTGTACGCGGCGTACTCACGACTCGACAGTGCCGCCGAAGAGCACTCGACGTTACAAGTCGCGCGGCTGTTGATCGAGCATGGCGCCGACCCGAACGCCGGTTTCCTGTGGGACTGGGGCGGACAGTTTCCGTGTCTGTGTACGGCGCTGACCGGCGTGCTTGGCCTGGGCGAGACCGACGTCCATCGAATCGATGGGCCGTTGTATCAGCCGCCGCATCAAGACTGCTTCGAGTTTGCGCGGCTCCTGCTCGAAGCGGGCGCCGACCCCAACGACAACCAGGGACTCTACAACCGCATGCAGTATCCCGACGACAAGCACTTGAAGCTGCTCTTAGAATACGGCTTGGGCAAAGATCAGAACGGGCCCTGGTTCCAGCGGTTCTTTCAGTTCTGGCCACACGTCGATAACCGCAGCCCGGCAGACATCCTCTCGTATCAGTTGCTTTACGCTGTGAAGGTCAACTACTTTGACCGCGTCAAGCTGCTCGTCGAGAACGGTGCCGACGTTAACCGTGCCAGCCAGTATCCAGCCGGCGCTCGCCCCCCGTATGCGGCAGCCGTGTATCATGGGAATCAGGAGATCGCCGACTATCTTGTGACCAAGGGAGCGAAGCGGATCGCTCTCAGTACGGCGGATGCATTTGCCGCGGCGTGCAACCGGGCCGATGCAGACCGCGCTCGTGAGCTCGTGACGCGCGATCCGTCGCTCCTGAACAATCCGGGGGAGCTCCTCATCCTGGCCGCCGAAGAAGGTCGAGCCGACAGTCTGCGCTTGTTGGTGGAACTGGGCTTTGACGTCAATGGCCAGGCGGATCGACCGTCGCCGTTGCATTACGCCGCTCTCGCCGGTCAACGGAACGCCGTCGAATTGCTCGTCGAACTCGGTGCGGACGTGCACGCCCGCGACCCTCATTACGGCGGCACGCCGCTGTCCGCGGCCAACTATAAAAACCAGCGGGATGTGGTGGAGTACCTGCTGCAGTTCGCGCCGATCGGCGACGCCGTCAGGTTCGGCGGACTCGACCGGGTGCGGACGCTCCTGCGCCAGAATCCCGAGTGCGTGAATGTCCGCGATGAGGAGGGACGCACTCCCTTGCACTATCTCGGCAAGGAGACGCAGCACGGCGAGGAGATCATCGAGCTGCTCATCGAACACGCCGCCGACGTCAACGCCAAAGACAACGAAGGCCGCACTCCCGTCGACCAGATACTGCAAAACGGCCGCGAGGATCTGGCGGACGTTTTGCGTCGACACGGCGGCCACTCAGCATGAGGGGCGCGGTGACTGAGATCGAATGACGCGCGTGTCAGCGTCGCGTTAGCGAGCAGCGACCTGTTTTCGGTGCGAACGCGGCGACGAGAATTGACGCAGAGCGTCGCGCCGCTCGTTCCCAAGCTCTGCTTGGGAATGCACTCGTGGAAGCTCCGCTTCCCGTGCCGCACTCCAAGGCAAGAACTCATCCCGCGCCCAACTGACATGCCGCTGGGCAGCGAGTCAGTCCGATGCGGCCTTGCGCGAAGCGGAGCTTCGAAGTGTGCGTTCCCAAGCGGAGCTTGGGAACGAGAAAACGACCGGACGACGAGAAAGCAGACCGCAGGAGAGTGGAGTAAGGAGAGGAGGATGGCCGATTTTGCTGTTCTACTTTCTCCCCTCTCCTGCTCTATTGCCTTCGGCAATCGGGACAACAGGACGGCTATTGAACTATTCTTGGCCGGTATTGCAGATTCTGAATTTTCCGGCACACAGCTTGCCATGAAGTTCAGCACTCAAGTCAAGACGGCTCCCAACACCCCGGCAGCAAGCGACGGAAAATGACGTTTGGCAGCACTCACGGCCCGGCCGCGGCGATGAGCGCCATTGCGGCCCAGTTGGTTGCCGCGGCCGAAATCCACTGGTTGCGTCCGTGGGGAAAGCCGCTCTCGAAGTAAGGCTGGAATGGTATGGAACGGCTCGTCATGTGCCACGATCCGTCTTCGAGCTGCGTCGACAGAAGGAATTCGATCCCGCGCTGGTAGGCCGGATCGGTCGCCGCGAGGGCGCCGGCCTCGTTCAGAGCCACCAGCGCTTGCCCCGTTGCATAGGCATCACTGGCGAGCGAGGGGAGCTCTGCCCAACCGCCGTCGGTTCGTTGCTCCCTCAAGAGGTCGCGGGTGGCTTCCCGTCTGAGCAGCCTCTCGTCCTCTCCCGCCCATCGCAGACCGAGAAGTCGAAAAGCCCGATCCTGGGTCGTCGCGACCGGGGCCTGTTTCAGCCACTCGCTGGCGCGCTCGATCGCTGTCGCGTACTCGTTCCGCCTGGCTCCGGGGGCATAGACTTGCAGCGCCCGCAGCGAAACGGCCGTGGACTGAATGGCGCTCGATTCGAGAGGGGGCCGATGCGTCAGGGACCGCCATTGCCCGTCGGGCGATTGTCGGCTCTTGAGGTAGTGTGCCAGCGCATCGGTGGCCGCATCGGTTGGATGTTTCTCCGCCGCCATGCCGATCAGGACTTGACTGACGGTATCGATGTCCCCCGGAATGCCCAGTCCCTGAAGTGCGCGCTCGCGCCACACGTCGATGTAAGATGCGATCGACGCCAGTTGCTTGCGTGCGGCCTCATCGTCCACCGGCACTCCGGCGCTGCGTGCCGCGGCGACGGTCATGGCTGTCAGCGTATTGTGATGGCAGGAGACGCAGCCCGTCTTTTGCAAGAAATCGACGTCGGACCGCTGCAGGAGCGGAATCGTCCGCAACAAGGCGGCACGCACCGAGCCGGCAGGCTTCGGCGGGCTGACCTGCACCGGCGGCGCGTTGCCTGGCTTGGCGCCCGCCTTGACGAGCAGATCGACGAGGGGCGTCTGGCCGCGCTGCATGGCGAAATCGAGAGCGGTCTGGCCCGCCTTCGTTCTGGCGTTTGCATCGGCCCCGCGATCGATGAGAGCGGCCACGGTTTCCACGGGCAAGCTGTCCGAGTTGGCCAGGTTCATCAGAATACTGCGACCGCCCGGGCCCCCGGCGTTGACGTCGGCGCCGTGATCGAGCAACCGTTGGATCAGCTTCGCGTTGCCGAACCCCGCCGGATTGCCGAGTGGCGGACCAAGCGATGCGAGCGCCATGCTCAACGTGGCGCGGTCGGCCGACGGGATCAAGAGGTCCACACAGCCGGCGTCATTCGCAATGAGCGCGCCGATCAGCGGGAGAGGCCCCGCGCTCTTCACGTTCGCCCCGCGTTCGATCAGCAACCGCACGACGGCCTCATCACCGACCTCGGCCGCCTCGCGGAGCGGGGTCAACGGCCCCTTGTAGCTGGGCGACTTGACGGATGGATCTGCGCCGGCATCGAGCAGGATCGAGACGACGGCGAGGGAACCAGATCGGCTGGCCGCGATCGAAAGCGCGGTCCGGCCGTCGTCGGAGCGGGCATTGACATCGGCGCCGCGCTGCAGCAAAACACGTGTTTTTTCGAGGTCGTCGACCGCCCACATCAGCGCCGACGCCCCGACCTCATTGCGAATGTTGGGATCCGCGCCGTGATCGAGCAAGAGACGGACGGCATCGGCATCGGCATAGAGTACGGCATACATCAGCGGAGTCGAACCGCCGGGCCCTTTGAGGCGGGCGATCCGGCGATCCTCGCTCAACATCGTCTGGAACGCCGGCTGATCGCCGTCGCGGAGAAGCTCCATCATCCGTGCCGCTTTCGGATCTGGCGGTGCCGCCGGGGTTTCTCCGGCCAGATCGTCGGGCCAGTTCGCTCCCTGATCGATCCAGAGCTTGATGATGTTGAGCTGCTCTGGTTCGAGCGGTCCGGTCGGAGGCATCTGCGGGCCGTACTGGTCTGTGATGAGCCTGAGATAGAGCCGGCTCGCCGCGCTATTGCCGGGGCCGATCATGGTCATTGTCCCGCCGCGCAGGGCATCTCGGCGCCGGTCCAGCCGCAGGCCGTTCTTCTGCTGCTTCGGCCCGTGGCATTCATGGCAGTGCGCCTTCAGCAGCGGCTGAACGTCACGGCCGAAATCGATCGCATCGTCGGCCCTGCCAGCCCGAGCGGAAAGCACGGCCATCAGAACGAGCGTCAACGACGTCACCATCCAAGTCCTGCCCATGATTCATGGTCCCTGGTGCTGTGATCCTTCTTCGGATTCGTCGCGACTGGACACCGTGATTGAAATCGGAGCGACAAGACGGGGCACGGACAGTCTACGCAGCCACGTTACCGAGTGCCAGCGATCCGAAAAAGTTCAAATCCCGTCGCCAGTCACCTTCGTAACCAACGACGGGATTTGAGTTTGTGAATCAGTCGGGACAACAAGACACCGTTAGAGCTTTTTCTGGCCGGGTTGGCGACCTGGGACGCCGGGTTGCGGCGGCGGTTTGGTAACGGTAAATGCCCATGATTCCAGTGACACGCAAGGAACCTTCGATGTTCACAAAGGTTCGTCCGTCCGTTTGTCAGGCGTGCTTCTCCGCAGAACCGGTATGTCGCTTTGCTGCTCTTTTCATGACGATTTTTCGGGCACTCTTCACCTTCTTTGCCGTAGCCATTCCGATGCGGCCGATGGCCGATTGGAGTTGCTCGGAAACCCAGGCGTTGAGACTCTTGCCCGAAAGGCTGGCGGCAAGTTTGACTTGTCGGTGAAGCTCCGGCGGAATTCGCGTCAGGAACTGGCCAGAGAAAGGCTTGTCGGGTTCCTCGCCACGAGATGCACAGAACGCAAGATAGTCCTCTACGGACGCCTTAAAGGCCTTCTTGAGTTCAGCAACGCTTTGACCTTGAAAGGTGATAACATCGCGCGTATTGATGACTTCGCCATGAAAAATGCTGGCTTCGTCGTCGAACTCAACCTTTCCGATATACCCCTTGTACTCCATCATGGTGTTACTCCTGCTTCAGTTAGAAACCGGCGCATCGAGCGCACGGCTCCCTTGTCTGTTTCTTTCTGAGGGTGCGGGCGGTGAAAGACAGCCCGTACCCCATTTAATGAGATCCGAACCCTCGAACCTTCGCCCTCTGTGATTTCCGCACCAACGGCTTCCAGCATGGCTTCGATGTCGCGCCAGGCGATGTTCGATTTGACCGGATCGGCGAAAACCGCCTGGAGTGTGGTTCGGTGCTTCTTGCTCATGTTCTTGTTTATAGTATCATATGATGATACCATTGTCAAGTTGCAGTGGAAACCGCCAAGAAGGAAGGCCCTGATGCGATAGGCCGGGAGACTTCTCGATGCCCACCGGACGACTCACCAGCATGAAATCAGTTAACAGAGCTCCGAGCTTTCGCGGTCTCAAGCCAGCTTCCGAAACAGCATCACGTTCAAAGTCTGCGAACCAAAAAACGGATTCCATCCACGAAATTTTGCTGCGTCGTGAACTTACGAGACTGGGGCTTCGATACCGCAAGTATGTCACTGATCTGCCGGGAAGCCCGGACATTTTGTTCCACAAGGCAAAGGTCGCGGTTTTCTGCGACGGAGATTTTTGGCCCTGCCGGGACTGGGTACGGCTGAAACGCAAATTGCTTCGCCGGCATAACGCGAACTACTGGATCGCCAAAATCGCCAGAAACCGCGAGCGCGATCGAGAGGTTTCGAGGATGCTGGCGAAAGCGGGGTGGACGGGGTCCGCGATGGGTTCCGCATGGTGCTGGCATCGCAGACGCGGGATGCCCAGGCGGATGCCCGCTCCCAGCGCGCGGAACTCCAGCGTCAGGAGACGCTGATCGTTGCCCAGCAGGATCGCCTGCTCGATCTGCGGTTGTCGGATGTGGTTTGCATTTCACATCTCTATTCGCCATCGGCGGCCCTCCTGATATCACGAAGTAAGTGTAGCCAGCCAAATTCCTTACTCCGTTTGATCGCAGAGACAGAATCCCGCACGCCAAAATAGACGCTGGCAGGATTTACGGGCAGTCCGGGGATGTTTGCAAGCACGGCTTCGATAGAGACCTTTCTTGGCCTCGGTTTCGCTAACTCGACGATCTCGTCCATTACGCCCATTTCCGCCTCGTCAAAGGCCTTTTTCGCGGACTCAATGCTCGCTCCTGCTCGCTCCACAGCCTCGGCCATTTTGCCTCGCAGCGCTCCCAAACAACCGTTGCGACAAAGTTCCAAAATCCGATGCCACGTGACATTTGAGAGCGATGGAATCGCGATCTCAAAAAGCCTGAATGGCGTCGAAGGCTCCTCCGCCTTGGCTGCAAATTGTTGCGCAGCGGTCACCCGCAGCACCCTCCAGTAATTGCCTTTTCCACTGATGGATCTGCGTCGGATGAACCCCGTGAACCGATGCCAGTTGGCTCACCGTTTCCAACTCCTTCACCGCTGCCAGTGCCACCTTCGCCTTGAACGCCGCCGTGTGGACCTTCCGTGTCCTTCCCATCCGTAACTCCCCTCCTTTCTGAACCTCGGTTTTCTATCTTAACCAGTGGTCCAGTTTTTGGGGTCCATCGTAGGGGTCCGCGACTGGTTCCGCATGGTGCTCGCGTCGCAGACGCGGGATGCCCAAGCGGAGTCGTTGTCGCAGCGTGCGGAACTCCAGCGTCAGGAGACACTGCTCGTGCAGCAGCAGGATCGTCTGCTCAATCTGCGTTTGGCCGATGACATCGACCAGGATACGTTCGGTCGCAAGGGCACGGAAATTCGCGACCGGCTCGCCTCGATTAAGCTCCAGCTAGACGCGCTCGACCGCTCACACGATGAAAGTGCGGAGTTGGCGTCGAAAGTGTTTGAACTTTCGCAAACGCTTCGCCAGCAGTGGCTTACCGCCGACTACGACGCAAAGCGTCGAATCCTCGAAATCGTGTGTTTGAACTGCACGCTCGACGGCGCAACTCTCGTCCCCACAATAAGAAAGCCCTTCGACGTTTTGGCCGAAGGGCTTCTTTCTGAAAATAGTCGGGGCGACAGGATTTGAACCTGCGACCTCCTGGTCCCGAACCAGGCGCTCTAGCCAAGCTGAGCCACGCCCCGCGATACAGGGATGACATGGTTCACCCCGGTCTGGTTCGGTATTCTAACAAGCTGGAAAAACTGGTCAACGCCGAGAAGAAAGCCGCGCAAGCGAGGTCGTCGCGGGAATTTCCGGCAATTCGTGCAGTCGTCGCCGTCGTCGAGAACCATACAATTCTCGGGAGCTTGAATTCTCTCGAATTCAGCCTGAGCCGCAAATCTAAGCCGTTTCCTGCGGTTGCAAATTCTTGCAGGCAAACTGGACCGCGGCAATCAACGTGGTGGGTGATTTGAAATCTACGCGACCATCGCGGCCCGTTGAAAAAGGGGACAGTGGACATTCCCCTTTTTCAACAGGCTGGTAGGGGGCAATCGGCGTTGTTGGTTCTGCAAATGGGCGCAAACAGGTGCAGAAACGGTCCAAATCAGTCCCAAACTCGCACCTGCACGACTCAAGCCCCCGTTTTCTGCGACACGGCGTGGAGATGCTTTCAACAACGCAATGTCAATCCGAATCGCCACTTACGCCGCAGATCGTCGCCAAAAACGCATTTCGCCGGTTCTCGGGATATCCTCGCACGGGTACCTGCGAATCAATGCAAATTGCCGTTGTGACGGCGGATGTGGCGACAGATCGCGTCGCCCCCGCGCGTGCGCGCTCGTGCGCCAGTATTCACGACGAAGGGTATGCATTAAAGGTCTCCGATTCGTTTGGGAAGTGGTAATACGACAAACGCCGATGCTGGCAGCATCGGCCACGGGAGTAGCGCTCAATCTGACAGGGGATTGGGAAATTCGTCGGTTGGGGCTGTCACATTGGCAGAGGGGTCGGGATTGGTCCGGGGCGTTGGA
>DASYAR010000416.1:0-12485 GCA_036501235.1 Planctomycetaceae bacterium | reverse complement strand
CGTCGGCCTCTCTTTGCGGAGGACCATGACGCAGGGATAAGTGTTCGCGTCTTCGAACACCGGCAGATCGCCGAAGTCAAGAAAACTGATGACGCTTGCCGAAGTTTTCAGAAACTCGCGCAGCCCCTCGCCGGATTTGGTTTTCGTCCACGTGCTGGAAGCGATGAATGCGGAGTAGCCCCCGCGCCGCAGCAGCATGATGGCCCGCTCGTAGAAATAAATGAAGAGGTCCGCTCGCTCGGCATGGCAACGATACCGCAGCTTCAAAAACGGCTTAAGCGGTTTGATCAGCTCCATCCGGACGTAAGGTGGATTTCCGATCACAGCGTCAAAGCCGGCCGATCCTGGCGTAAGCTCATCTTTATGCAGCACGCGTTGGGTTTCGTGTTGCGGAAAATCGTAAAACACTTCCGGAAACTCAGTGTCCCAATGAAAGAATTTTAGATCTCGACGGGCGCCAAGCTGTTCTGCATCCGCGACCATTTGTCTGTGAACATTGTTCTCAAGAGATAAAACAAAAGCTCGTCGGCTACCCCATTCCAGGTCATGGCCAGTTATTACTATGTCGTCGGCTCGGTCGAGGCCGAAATAGCGAGCCGTCAAAAGATCCAAGGCAAGTTGATATCCACCTAGTTTCTCTCTTGCCTGATCATATTCCGTAGTCGATGTCCGAACTTCCAATGCTGTCGTGTCGGTCCGCTGGCTGATCGATAGCAGTTGATTTATTGCGTTAATAAGTGGCACGTAATCAATGGGAATCAAGGACTTCCGAGTAACTGTCTTCAAATCGGCAAACGCCAGTCCCACGAGGCTGTTCCCGCAATGTACGTGGTGATCAAGGAAACTGAGCGGCGCGCCAATCGTGAAGGCATCGAGCCACAGGCTCACTTTGGCTAATTCGACGGCCATAGGATTCAGGTCGACGCCATAGATGCACCGTTTCAGGACGTGCCGCTTGAGCAGGTTGACTTCGGTCAATCGACGGGCATCAATCGTCACGCCCTGTTTCTCCAATGCCTCGCAAATCTGCTGTTTCGTGCGTTTGAGCGTTACCGCCACCGGGTTGTTCGGAAACATGTTGAGAAAGGCGATCAACCGGTCAGTGAGGTAGTCGACAGCTTCCACGAGAAAATGGCCGCTTCCCATGGCCGGATCAAGTACGCGAAGATCGAATAACCGGTCGACCAACTCGCGGTGCGTATTGAAAATGCGCTCTTCGGCGAATTCGCGGGGATTCCAGGTCGTTCCGTCATGCTTCTTCGCCGGTTTGGACTCGGCATTCTTCAGCTCACGGTAAAACGTCTTGCTGGCCTCTCTGAAAGCAACGTGCAACGGCTCGAGTTTTTCATCGAGCACGCGTCCGACCGTATTGCGCACGATGAAGTCGACGACCGGGTCGGGGGTGTAATACGAGCCGCTTGCCTTACGTCCGAATTTGTCGGTCGAGAGGAAGACGCTGCCCTTGCGGACGAGCGGCCCAGTGCCTCGGGTACGCCTCACCGGGGCGTCTGTCAGCGAAATGTACTTTTCCCCTTTGCCGTCGGTCGTCAGGTCTTCTTCGGCGTAATTGAGGCGATATTCCAGCAGACCTTCATAAATCGAGCCGAGGTGGCGGACGGCCAGTGATTTGTAATCAATGAACACGAGTGCAAACGTCTTTTCGTCTTCGTCGCGCGCCAAACGGTCGATGGCCCGGGCGAGGTGCCGATCGGGCACCTGGTGGGCACAAAGAAATCGCCCGATCCGGTGTTCACGTTCGTGCGAATCGTTCGGGGATGTCACGAACAGTCCGCCGTTATAGGTCGGAATGTTCAGGTCGGCATTGCCTTCGCCCATGGCGCGGAACAATTCGCAAAGCCTGGCATAGAGGCCGGTCTGCTTGTCCGAATAAGATTTTTTCAATCGCTGTTCGACTTCGCTGGCGGCAATTCCCGCGCGCTCTGCAACTTCGCCCTTCAACGCCTTGAGGCTCTTCTGCTGATAGGCGGCCTCCCGAACGGGAAGCAGTTCGCGGCTTTCCGCGTAAAGGAGGAACAAGAGCCGGTACAACAGCGTGAGCGTCGCTTCAAACAACTCATCGAGATCGTCTTTCGACGGAATGGAACCGGCCGTCGCATGCTGTGTTCGATTTTCGAGAAATCCCTGGGCGAGATCGCGAAAGACCTCGTCAAAGATGCGACTTTTGAGGCGTTCGCCGAGCCGTTTCGCATAATCGCGGCTGCCAAGCACGATTTCATCGAGCCAGCAAGACGAGTCGATACCCGGCAAAGCGACGCCCTCCGCTCCCCCTTTGCTAAGGGGCGGAGTGAACGCGGCTGCACGGAAGAAGAGCCACCAGTAGCGAAATGCCTCGTTGGGATCGGTATCACCCGCGGCGATCAGCGCCTCGATCAGATCGACTTCGTAATAATTCGTCGCCCGCGAATGCGTTTCACGGCTATATAAGCGCCACAATCGCCCATTCGTGAGGATCAGCCAATTGAAACGCGAGTTTTCGAGTGCCGTGACGATTTTTGCACCCGGATTCTCGTCGGGATTGCGGTCGTCTTTGGGATCCGGGCCGTCCAACCATCGGTCCCATCGACAGATGAATGCTGCGGAAACGGCCTGGCCCGTCCGATTTTCGAGTATGCAATCCGGGTGAATTTCGGCGCCTTCCGCTTTGCCGTTCGAAACGGCGTTGAATCCCAACTCGTGGAACAAGGGCTTATACAATTCATCGCGAATCGCGGCGGCGGCAGTCTCGCGCCAGCGAGACGCACCATCCTTCAAAAGGTCCTGAACTTTGAAAAACACGTCCGACGGATTTTCTCGCCATGCCGGGCCGTCGCGCAGGCGGTCGACGAGATAATGGTCGGCGAACAAAGCGCGATTTTGAAAATAGTCTTCGGTGAACGGAACTGCGCGAAATACGATCTGCAGTTTGGTAAATTGGTCAATGCTGTCCTGGCACGTCCAACTGAATTGTCGAATCGAGCGCAACGTGCGATGGCTCGGATCGCGGCGGTCAACTGTGATGCTCCGGGGGACGACCTGAACCCGGTCGTGGCGCCCTGCCCCCCGATTCTCAACTTTGTCCTTATCAACCAGAACGAACTCAAGTATTGAGAAATCCTTCGTGAGAACCAATAGGTGGTCAACATTTGTATTACCGAGTTTACGGGCCAAATCGTTGCGGCTTTTGGCCGTGAGCGATTTGAGCTGCACGAAAACGACCCGCAAAAAGCCTTCGGCGTCTTCCGACAGAATTTCGATCGATTTGATCGGTGCGGCTGCGTCGCCGGTCAGGCCGATCGCCTGCGGCGTGAGTCCCGAACGGCGGGCCGTGTCGTAACCGAGATGTTGGAAGAACGCTGCGACGGCATCGGCAGAGACCAGGCCGGCAATGTCTTGGGCCGTGAGATTGATGTCGGTATCGAAGGGCAAAGGCGGAATCCCAGGCTGGCCCGGTTCGTCGTGAACGATGCGACGGCGATTCTACTGGCCCAGTGAAGCGGGTTCCAGCCGGGCGCTTCGCGAGAGAAGTGATCGGAGAAAGTGGTGAGGAGATACAGGCCATGTTGTTTGTGGCTGCGGCGAATCATACAATCGTGTGGAGAGATTACGACTGAATTGGGCCTCGACGAACTTTCACCACGCCATGTTTCGAGTTTCGCAACAGATCGACTTTTGCTACGGGCACCGGCTTCTCAATTACGACGGGAAGTGCAAATACCTGCACGGGCACAATGGCCGGGCGGTGATCATGCTCGAGGGGGAAAAGCTCGACGCGCGGGGAATGCTGGTCGATTTCACGGACATCAAGCGCGTGATCCGCAGTTGGATCGACAATTCGCTCGACCACTGCATGATCCTGCATGAGGCCGATCCGCTCCTCTCACTGCTTCAGCAGCACAAACAGCCGGTGCATGTGATCCCGCATAACCCGACTGCCGAGAATATCGCCCGCCTGATCTTCGAATACGCTCAGCAGCAGGGCTTTCCGGTCGTCGAGGTGATGATGTGGGAGACGCCGAATTCGAGTGCGGCGTATGGCAAGGCGCGCGGCTCGGAACCGCGATGAGAATAAGAAAATTGCCCCTCAAATCTCGATCAACGTACAGGTGAAGTCGTCGTTTCGCAGGTGCTGTGTTTGCCGCCATTGCATGATTCGGGCGGCCTGTTGATCCGGCGTGGGCAGATCCAACAAATCTCGGAGTTGCGGAGCCGGCGACTGTCCGATTTCACACTCTTTCAAAAACCAGTGCGCCAGCGCATCGGTCATGAGCCAAAGCTCGTCGCCGGCCAGCCAGCCGCCGCGCAAGTCGCGCGGCTCGCAATCGACCGGGACCGTCCGCGTCCCGACGAGCGGCGGGTGATTGTCGAATTCGTCTGATCGCGAGAGGGGGAATTTCACGATCAATTCTCCAGAGCGAACTTGAAACAGGCAACTGTCTCCGACAGCCGTCGCCGTCCAGGTTGCGTCGGGTCGAATCTCGAGGCCTACGAGGGTGGCCCCCGCACCGGCAGCCAGCTTGTGCTCGGCCGGCCAGGGCAGGGATCGGGCGCGAACGTCGTCCCACCAGCGGCGACGCAGGGGGGCCAGCCACGCCGCCCAGGCCGCGAGATTGCCAGGCGGGTTCGCGACGAATTCCTCAGCCAGCAGTTTCGCCCAGACGTCGGCGCAGATCGAGTCGGAGGCGCCGTCGGCCACCGCGAACACGCCGCGTGCCGAATCGCCGGCGACGGCGTCCTCCAGCTCTTCGGCTCGATTGCCTCCTTTCGGCAATTGAAAGGATCGGCACCGCACCGGCATGGGGAAGGCTGCCGTCATCGACGCACGGCTCCCAGTGCCGACTTCGTTCCGATGTCGAGGAATTGAACCATCTCGACCAGGTCGGCGTTGAACACGAATCCGCGCGACTCGGCCCCTACGCCCGAGCTGTTGCCCGGGTCTTGTTCGGCCTGCAAAACGGCCTGCACGGCTTTCGGAGGAAGCACACTCGACATGCGGAACAGCAGCCGCGCGAAGTCGTTCGGTAATCCGGCGTCGGTTTGCGGAAAGCGGATAGGCGGATCGTGCCGTTCCGAGAGGTGCGCATTGAAGAGCAGCACGTGGCCGTCGGCAGAGGTCAGGCCGCAGAGCTCGGCGGCGGCGGGGGCAGGGTCGTCGTCGGCCTGGCCGTCCGTGATGTTGATGACCAGCGGAGGGTAACAATGGGGATGTTCGGTCAGGAATTGCGAGAGCCACCGGGTGGCCAGATCGAGCGCCGGGCGCATCGGAGTTTTGCCGGCGGCCACCGCGTCGAACCAGACGGGGAACCTGAGATCTCGCTTGAACACTCCGCCGGCCCCGTCGTCCATCAGTTTGGAGCGGGTCTCGATGCGCAGGGGCTGCCGCGAGATGTCCCCGATCGGCACCAGTCCCTGGTCGGCGAACCGGTCGCCAAAGGCCGACTGGACCGTCCGGCCATAACCGATGACGCCGATCTGAAAATATTCGTGCATCCCGTCGGCCCGGGCGCAGTTGATGCACAGCGTTTGCAACAGCCGGTTGATCGCATCGGCCACGCCGTCGGCCTTCTTTCTTTCGGGCTGTTTCCCGAAAGGGAGCGCCATCGACTTCGACTGATCGATCAGAAAGACGATGCTGGTCGGGTTCTCGCGATTGATTTCCGCGCCGTAGGCCATGCTCGGGTGCTCCCCGCCATCAGTCTATAGCCGGCGATGAGCTCCGGCAACCGGCGGCTGATTACGAACCGGTTAGGCATCCTGGTCGTAGTTGACGGTCGTCCAGATTCGGGTTAGGGTGGATGGTCGTGGAATAGAGCGACGGCGGCGTGGAATTCCCCGAAGTCCCAAGCACCTTGACGGCAACACCGGCCGGTTCCTTCGTGGGGGCCGGGGGCCGCGGGCCGGAGTATTGTTATGGCGATCCCGTTCGTCCGGCTCGATCTATCGCCCGGTTCGCGCGATTTCGAGCCGGCGATTCTTCAGGCTGGATTGCCGCTCCTCGACGAACGCGATTCGCGATACCCGGTGCTCAGGAAATGGCTGGGCGCCCTGGTCGCCGAGCCCGAACGCCGCGGGTACCAGGTTTCGTTTTATCTGCGCAGCCCGGCCGGGGCGCGGTGGGAACGGGCGCAATGCGTCCCCGTCACCGAAGCCGATTTGAAGGGCGCCCTGAAACAGGAATTCGCAGACCTGATGTCGGCTGCGACCCGGGCCGTGGCGACCGATACCGACGAGCAGATGCTGCTGGCGGCGGTGCGCCGCGAATTGGCGGCGATCCATCAGGACTCGCAGCAGAATGTGCGGTGCTCGTATTTGTTCAAATATCGCGACCATAACAAACACCCGCGATTGGTGTGGTGTCCCGGCTATCATCGCAAAGATGCCGATCCGGCGCCGCCGGAAATCTGCGACCACCCCGATTGCCTGTCGCTGTTCGTGAAGCGCGGGGGGAGTGGCCAATGCCCGATTTGCGCGGCCCGTGCCCCGGCGTTGGAGCAGGCGCCCGGCGGCAAGCGGCGATCGCTTTCGGCGGCGGCGCTGCTCGTCGCCCTGGCGGTGGCTGCCGGCTGGTATCAGTTCTACGGACCGGGATCACAGCCGACTCCCGAACAACGCAAACTGGACGGCATGAACGCTGCGCATCCCGATCCTCATCGGAAGGCCTCCGGCAATCTGCACGTCGAGCCGGCCGCGCTGACGCTGAACTACGGCGAAGTGGCAACTCTTTCGATCACCGGGGCTGCGGATGATGCGCCGCTCCGGATCATCAGCTCCGCGCCCGACGTTGCCGAGTCGTTGGGGGGGCATCGCCTGGTCGGACTGATCGAGGGGCGCTGCCAGGTGGACGTCACGCAGGGCGAAGAAGTCGCCAGCCTGCAGGTCACGGTCACGTCGGAACCGTACGCCGGCCTCTCTTTCGCGCCCGAAAAAATCTCGCTTCGTCCGGGCGAAGCGACCGATGTGCGCGTGATCGGGAAAGTCGGGGAGCGGGAAGGCCTCGAGGTTTGCGCCGATCTGCTCGACTGGATCAGTCTCCCGAACCCCGCCCTGGTCAGCCTGGAGAAATCCCCCCTACGGGTGCGCGGCCTGAAGCCGACGGGCCCCGAACCGGAATTGCTGTTGGCCCGCTTTGCCGGTCAAGAGGCGCGAGGCGCCGTCAATGTTGTCTCCGGGGAATTGCAATTGGAATTGATCGCCGACGGCCCCACGAATGTTCCCGTGGGACAGTTCCTGGCGCTCCAGGCGAGTGCCGTTTCCGAGAACCATCGCGACGAGATCCCCGCGGCGCAGGTTGATTTCCAGGCGGATCCGATCGATGGGTTGGTGCTGCGGGACGGCGCGGTCCATGCCTTGCGGCCCGGCCTTGGCCCGCTGCGGGTGCGTGCGCATTTCGGCGGCGCCGTGTCGAATGAGTTGACGGTCAATTCAGTGGCTGCGGTCCCCTTGAAGCTCGCGATCAAGGCCCATCCCTCGAGTTTATCGATCGGCCAGACGGGATTGGCCGAATTGTCGGGATCCAGCGAAGCCGGGCCCGTCTCGCTGAGCTTGATCGGCGCCGCATACGAGAGCTCCGATCCGGAAACCGTCGCGATCGACCGGGAGTCGGGCGTTTTCGAAGCGCGGAAGGCGGGAAAGGCCGTTCTCACCGCGACGCACCCGGCGGCGGCCGAACCGGTTCACGCCGAAGTTGCCGTCGAGGTTTCCCCTCCCGAGGCTCCCGGCAAGACCGTCAAAACGCTGCACCTGATCGCGGTCGATAAGCAGCGGTTGCCCATCAAGATGCCGGTCGGAGCCCAGTTCGCCGAGTATCGCGTGGAAGCAGAGGACGAAGACGGCGCACGACACGACGTGACGGCGCATGCGAAACTGTCGATCGACGGCGACGCCGGCACGGCGGCGATTGCGGTGCGCGACGCGAAAATCGCCGGCCTCCGTCCGGGCGCGGGACTCGTGCAGGCCGAATATGCGGGGCTACACTCGGCGGAATCGCTGGCCTTCGAGATTACGTCCGAGCTCGATGCCGACAGAATTCAGGTGGCCCCGGAATCGCTGACCCTGGCGGTGGGCGAGTCGCCGCGCCTGATCGCAATCGGTTACAAAGGCGACCAGACCACCGGCGAAATCACGAACGTGCCGGGTTTGGAGTGGCATGCGCAAAACACGGGGGACGGCCAGGCTCTCTCGGGCGCAGGGCCCCTCTCGGCTTTTGTCGCGTCGCACGTGGGAGCGGCCCAGGTCACCGCCTCGTTCCGCACGCTGGTCAGCAATGCGGCCGTCGTGCACGTCGTCGAACATCCCGATCAAGTCCCCGAAGCGCTCACCGTGGCGCCGGGCGAATTGCAGTTGGCCGTCGGTGAATCGCGGCCTCTTGCGCGCGGGATCAGCGTCATGCGCGGCCGGCAGAACGTAATAGATCTGGCGCAGGTCAGCTCCGCAGCCGAAGACGTGGTCGGATTCGATGAAAATCTGCGGGCTCTCGTGGGCAAAGCTCGGGGGCGGACGCGCGTCGTCTTTTCGTACGGCGGCCAGCTGGCAAGCCTCGACGTGGAGGTGGTTCCAGCGCCGGCCGCTGCCGCAGACGCCGTCCTCGAGCTGGATCCCCCGGGAGGCGCCGTGCAGGTGGGCGAGCGTTTGCAGATACATGGTTTCGAAGCGAATCCTTCGCACGGCCAGGTGAGAGTCGATCGGACGCAGGCGCTGCTGCTGTCCAGTTCGGCGGCAGACGTTTTGCGTGTCGACGGAACGGCGTTGGTGGGAATCAAGCCGGGAACGGCGAAAATCACGGCACAGCTTTCGGGCATTGCGGCTCCCGTCGAGGCGCAGTTCACGGTCGTCGATCAGGAATTCACGCAGTTGGTCGTCGAGCCGGCCCGGATGAACCTGGCGAGCGGCGCGAGAAAGCGCTATGTCTTGTACGCCGTCGGCCCGAATGGCCGTGTCCGGCTGGGGCCACACGACGATCTGAAGATCTCGGTCACGGGCCAGAATCCCGCAGCGATCGAGCATGATGCGGCCCAGGGTGAAGTTCGCGGCGCGACCGAAGGCGAGGCATTGCTGACTTTCCAATGGCGAAACCTGCCCGAAGCAAAGCTGCCGGTGATGGTGAAATTGCAGGCCGGCAAAGGGATCCGCATCGTTCCCGTCAAAGCCGTCCTGGCGGCGGGCCAACGGGCCGATTTTCAGGTCTTCGCCCGGCGCGGCGAAGACTGGTCGCCGCTGGCGACCGGCGACGGCCTGGCGCTGCGCGTGGCCGGCCCGGAGATTGCGTCGCTCGTCGACGGATTGCAAATCGAAGGGGTGCAACCGGGGACGACTCATCTGATCGCCGAATATCAGGGGAGCCGGGCCACCGCCGTCGTGCACGTGATCGGTCCGCGCGACGCCGCCCGCCTCAAGAACGACGCCGTCGTCGGGCACACCGGCTGGTCGAATTTCACGGCAAATGATTGGCACAACTTCGGGGCCCACGACGGGGCTCCAGTTCGCAGCGGCGGTACGACAGTGGTCGGCGGCCGTGTCATCGGCGATCGTGTGGTTGGCGGCCCCGTCGTCGGAAGTCGTGTAGTTGGGGGTCACGTAGCCGGGGGTCACGTTGTCGGCGATCGCGTCGTCGGGGGGCATGTCGTCGGGGACCACGTCGTTCGCGGCCCAATCGTTTACGGCACGCGCGGCGGCTACCTGGCAGACGGCACCTGGGTCGACGACGTATCGCGCTACGGTAGCCACGTCATCACAGACCGGCGTCCCATCGGCTTGAGGTTCGACAACGACGCCGTTCGGGTGCAGCACGGCGTTCCAGGGCATCCCGTGCGGGTCTTGCAGGACCACGCCGATGGATCCGTCGAAGACGTGACCGACCGCGCGCACCTGACCGAACACGATCCGCACGACGTCGTAGATGTCGACCGTACGGGGGGAAACGCGGTCGTGCACACGAATAAAACCGGCCGCGCAGCGCTCGATGCCTCGCTCGACGGCTTGAAAACCCGGCAGCCGTTGGGGATCGAAGTCGTCGACGCCGATGCGCGGCACGCTGTGCTGCGCGTGATTCCGGATCCCTTGCGAATCGCCGTCGGCCAGTCTCGTGAAATCGAGCGGGCCGAGGTCGTGCCGGCCCCCGGCGTGCAGCCGTTCGAGCTTCCGATACGGCTCGAGGCCAAAAGCGACGTCACGATTGAAGTCGATACCGCAGGAAAATCGATCCGCGGACTTCAGCCGGGGCGCAGCAGCGTGACGGTCGCTCCGGTCGATCCCACGGGCAAGTATCAGGAACTGCGGACGGTCGTTCTGGTGGAAGTGTATGACGGCGCGGCAGACGAGAAGGGGAGCAGTGAAAAGGGCGGGAAGCGGCTCGTGCTGGATGGGCCGGCCCGGACGAGCGTCGGGGCGGAAATCGCCCTCGCAGTCGAGCTGCGCAGTGGTCCGGAATCCGGCCGAATCGTGACCAGCGAGGCGCGTTTGTCGTTGGTTCCCGGAGAGGAGGAGCTGGCCAGCCCGCTCCCCGGCTGCCGGCTGGCGGCCAAGATGCCCGGTCGCGTGCGCGTGACTGCCACGCTGGGAGACCTGGCGTCGAACGTGCTGGAAGTGCGGATCGACCCTCCCGCGAGCGAGTTCTCGAAATTATTGCTCGTCGTCGATTCGTCGCCGATGAGTTTAGGGCAAGTTCGCAAGTTTGTCGTGTGGGGCCTGCCCCAGGGAGGAGGCCCGCGACAAGACCTGACGTCGCTGCTCGCCGACCAGCCGGCGCACGGTGCGAATCCGCACCTGGTGATTACGTCGACGGAGGGCCCCACGCCGCTCCGCCTGCGTCAGCCAGGCTCGCTCGTCGCGGCGGCAGCTGGAACGGCCCGTGTCCAGGCGGCGATCGGCGACAAGTTGACGAGCGACACGATCGAGATTCGCGTGGCGGCCGATGCCAGCCCGCCCGCAGCGATCCGCATCGATCCGCGGCAAGCCGTGATTCCCCAGGGCGATCCCACGGCAGTCGGCTTTCGGGTCCTGGTGCGGGCCGCTGGAACGGGCGATTTCCGCGAAGTCGCGGGGGCCAAAATCGAGAGCCTCGATCCCGCGATCCTCGCTCCGCAGCCGGACGATCCGTCGAAGTTTCGGGCAGTCAAGCAGGGAACCGTCCAGGTGAAAGCCACGATCGGTGATTTGTCCGACACGGCGGAAGTGCGGGTGACGGCCAATCTCTTCGAAACGGTCGCGCCAACCCTGGGCGAAGTGCGGCAGAATGAATTCAATTTCGACGTGGCAGTCACCGGCGACCGATCGAACGACAAAGAGCAACCCGAATACCGCGTCTTAGTCGATCAGAACGCGCCGCGCGATGTTTCGTGGACCCAGGCGACGGTGGCCGGAGACCGCGTTACCGTCAAGCTCACGACTCCCTTCATTGCTCTGGTGAACCGGCAACAGGTCTACCGTGTTTTTATCCAGGTACGAGACCGGAACAATCCCAGCAAAGTCGAAGTTTATCCGTGCTGGGTCAAATTCGATTTGAGCAAGGCCCGTTGAAAGTCATTTGCGATGGCATTTCCCGAGGACCGTGATCGCCAGTTGCAGCGCCAGGCGCACGACACGTTGCAGCTCGCCGACGAATTGATCGACTGGCTTGGCGAGTACAATCCACAGCGCCGCGCTGCTCGGCAGTCTCCGATTGCTGCTGAAGAAGAGTTTCAATTGCTGTCGCTGAGGCGCACGGCGGCGAGCCTGTCTCGTTCGTCGCAAGTGCCGACGGCAGTCGCGGTGTACGGTCCGTCGCAGGTGGGAAAGAGCTTGTTCGTAGGGCGCGTGCTGGAACCGCAAGACCCGCAGATGAGCCCGTTAGGCCCGGACGAGGGGCGCGGCGCCCCCGTCTATTATCCGGGATTGTCGTTCGAGTTCGACGTCAACCCGCGCTGCGCGTCGCAAGAGGCCACTGCCATCGTCACCCGCTTCACGACCAAAGATCGGTTCGAGCCCAGTGTGCACCCCGACTTTCCCGTGCTGGTTCGCGGGCTGTCGCGCTCGGAATGGTTGCGGGTGCTGGCCCGCGGGTTTCGGTCGGAATGCGAGCTCGATAAAAACCTGTCGTTTCGCGAAGCCGAGCTTGAAACGCTGCTCGAAGACGTCGCCGCACGCTACCCCGCCGAATCGGTCGACCGCAACTGGCGAATGGACCTGCTGGACGCTTACGCGTACCTCAAACGGCTCGACCCGTTGCGTTATCATGCCGACGAGGCGACGGCGAACGGCCTCTTGAACCGGTATCCCCTGGCGGAGGCGGGGTATCTGGAAGTTGCCGCGCGGCTCTGCTGGGGCGGCTGGCCCGAGTTGACCGAACTGTTCACGGGCATTTGCCGGTTTCTCGACAAGATCGGCCGGCAGGGGCGCGAGGGAATGCTGGTGCACTGGGCCGCGGTGCGGTTTCTGCTCGACAGCCAGCAGCGCCTGGAACACACGAGTCCGCAGTCGCGGCATTTCCCGATCGTCAAATGGAGCGACATCGT
>DASYAR010000415.1:0-49703 GCA_036501235.1 Planctomycetaceae bacterium | reverse complement strand
GGCCCCTCCGTTCGAACCGTGAAAGATTTGCACGAAGCGAGTGCCCTTTTCAACCAGCCGCCGGGCGACCAGGCATTGCCGGCCGAAGGTTTCGGTCGTCTTGTTATCCAGTCCGTACATCTTCTGCACGGCTGCCGTTTCGCTGCCGCAATTGACGACGTCCGGAACAGCGACCTGCATATGATACGCCAGCTCGTACGCTTTGATCCGTGCCGTGAGCGCCGGATCGTCGGGATACTCGATTCCGGAAAGACGGTTCAACCGATTGAGCAGCGCAAATTCTTCCCGCTGTTCTTCGCGATACACGTCGGTTCCCGGTCCGGCAAAGGGAAGCGGGTTGTGTGGATCAGTCGAGAGCTGCACACCTGCGTGCTCGGGACCGAGATAGTTCGCCCCATGCGCACCGACCCCACCGCAGCAATCGGCGATGGGGGTCCCCATTACGGCAAACTGCGGCAGGTTCTCGTTGAGCGTCCCCAAGCCGTAGTGGATCCACGAACCGATCGTAGGGAACTGCCCCTCGAGTGCGTGGCGGCCGGTGTGGAACTGGAGCTGCGCCCCGTGATCGTTGTCGGTCGTCCACATCGAGCGGATGATGGCGAGATCGTCGACGCAGCCGGCCAGGTTCGACCACCAGTCACTGACTTCGATTCCCGACTCGCCGTACTTTTTGTATCCGACTTGGAGCGGATAGATCGTGGGCTGAACCTTGTGATTGTCGACGATGAACTCGCGCAGGTTCTTCTTGAGATAGGGCGAATCGAGGGTCGCCTTGAACGGGGATTCGGCGATCGTCTTGCCGGCGAATTGATTGAGCGCGGGCTTCGGATCGAAACTCTCCATGTGGCTCATGCCGCCGACGAGAAAGATCCAGATCACGCTTTTGGCCCGGGGCGCTAAGTGTGCAGTGCCGTCAGGCGGTTGCCAGAGCCGCACGTCATTGGCCCGCACCACGCCGTCATCAGCCAGCATCTTTCCCAACACCAGCCCGGCGAACCCCATGCCGACATCGGAGAGAAATGTGCGCCGTGAAAGTGTCGATGAGTGTTCTATCTGGAAATCGCGATTCATTATCTCACCGTCAAAAAATCGTTGTGATTGAGCAAGACGTGCACCAGGTTCTCGCGGGCCCGCTGATGCGGATCGGCTGCGGCAGGCACCGCGCTCGCAGCGCCGGTCGTGAATTGCGTCAGCGATTTGGGATCGGCAAACCGCGCGGCCTGCTCGAGCAGAAATGTGCGGCATTCGTCGCGTTCGGCGGCGTTCGGCGGCCGGCACAGCACCTGCTCGAACGCGATCGTGATGAATTTCTCCTGCGACTCGGGAATGGGCTCTGGTCCCGCTTCGTCCGCGAGGGTTTTTGCAAGCAGCCGCGCCTGTGCCAGCGATAACGGACTGTTGGCCATCGCCAGAGCCTGCTGCGGAACGACGCTTTCGCTCCGGCGATAGCACTCGACGACGTTCGGCCGATCGAACAGATCGAGGAACGTCATCTTTTTTTCCTTGCTGTTGCGGAAGTAGACGCTCCGCCGCGCCCCGGTCATGCCCGAGTTTTCATCCAGCTCGGCGCCCCCCATCGTGTTGTCGAGCTTGCCGGCGACGTACAGCGTGCTGTCACGGATGATCTCGGCTTCCATGCGGCGGACGTTCATCCGCCAGAGGCCCGCATTGTCGGGGTCGATCGCGCGATTCGCCTCACGTGCCGCGCCAATCGAAGATTGCTGCCGATACGCACTGCTCGTGACAATCAGTCGATGAACGTGCTTCATCCGCCAGGCCCCACCCGTCTTCTTCAATTCCGAATTCCGAATTCCGAATTCCGAACTTCCTCCATCCTTCCCCTCCTCATTAACGGATGGAGTCGTCGGTTCCATCAGTTCGACGGCGAGCCAGTCGAGCAGGGCCGGATGCGTGGGGGACTTGCCGTTCAGGCCGAAGTCGAAAACCGTCGGGACAAGCGGCGCGGCGAAGTGCCGCATCCAGAGCTGGTTGATCGCCACGCGCGCCGTCAGCGGATTATGGCGATCTGCGATCCATCGCGCGAGCGCCAACCGTCTGCCGGTGGTTGTAGGTGGAAAGATCGGGCCGAAGCGCGTGTAGGCCTCCAGCGGTTGCCCCACGGCCTCGAGCGCTCCTTCACGGGCCTTCGTGGCAGCGGCCAATGCCGTCTCTGCGTCGGCGAGGGTTTTCTTCGCCTTCTCCTCGGCGGGATTCGGCGCGGCGCGGGCCGCCGCCAGCTTCTGTTCGGCCGCCAGCAAATTCTGTTCGGTCAGACGCAGAGTGTGCTGGCGTTCTGCACCACCGGCAATCAACGACAAATCTTTCGCGTTGGCGGTGGGCGGGTTCGCGTAATTGGCCTGATCGGCGACAATCCGAGCTTGCGTCCAGACGAGGGCCGCGGCGGCCGTTGCCAGCGCCTTCTCCGATAATTCCCTGGCTCCCTCGGCCTGTTTGATCGCGATCGCCAGGTCGGCCTCGCTGGGCGGACCAGGCGGGCCGCTGGCCTTCGCCGCGGCATATTCGGCCATCTTTGTTTTCGCCGCAGCGACTTTCGCCATCGCATCCTTCAAACCGATCTGCGATTTTTCGACCTCGCCGCGCGCTTGCGCCAGTGCTTCGGTTTGCACATGGGGCCGCAATCCCGGGTAGTACGCCGTCGCGGGCAAGGCTACGGCGTCGATCTTGAGCTCGGATTTTGCGAGCACAGCGGGCAATCCGGCGGTCAGCGGGTGCTCTTTATCGGGGTTCTTCTCATCGCCCCGGACAAATAGAAATGTGGGCGCTGCCGCGTTGGCGTCGTAGACGTGCACCAGTCCGTCTTTGGCCGTGTCGGGCTGACCGGGAACCCGATCGGTGCGGATGTCGTGCGCTTCGAAGAACGCCCGGAACCGATAATAATCCTGCTGCGAGATCGGGTCGTACATATGGTCGTGGCAACGGGCGCAGTTGAGAGTCGTCCCCAGAAACGCCTTGGACGTATGCTCGATCGAGAAGTCGATCCACACGTTGCGATTGAATTTGTACCAGTTGCGCACGAGAAACCCGGTCGCCCGTACCGTCGCCGGGTCGTCGGGCGCCAGCTCGTCTCCCGCCAGCATCTCGACGATCATCTGATCGTAGGGCTTGTCGGCATTCAAGGATTCGATGATCCAGTCGCGCCACCGCCAGATATGAGGCTGGCTCTCGCGGACCTCGGCGCCGTAACCGTCCCAGTCGCTGTACCGCCACACGTCCATCCAGTGCCGGCCCCAGCGCTCGCCATAATGCGGGCTGTCGAGCAGATGGTCCACCACTTTGTCGTAGGCGTCGGCCGACTCGTCGTCGAGAAAGGCTTGCATCTCTCCCCGCGTCGGCGGCAGGCCGATCAGATCGAGAAACACGCGCCGCATCAGCCCAGCTTTCGATGCTGCCGGACTTGCCGTCAGCCCGCGCCGTTCATGCTCGGCGGCGATGAACGCGTCGATCGGATTGCGGACCCATTCCGCGTGCTGCACGTTCGGCAGAGGCGGCCGGACGGGAGGTTGATACGACCAGTGCTTCGCCGGATCCTGCGGAATCTTCTCCACCGGCGCTTTCGCTCCCTGATCGATCCAGGCGCGCAGTTTGGCAATCTGATCGGCCGTGAGCGGCTCTCCTTCCGGGGGCATTTTCGCTGCCCCATTTGCGCCGTTCACTGCGTCAATCAGCAGGCTTTCGTCGCTTTTTCCGGGCACGATCGCCGGTCCGCTTTCTCCCCCTTTGATCGCCAGAGCTGCCGTGTCGAGTCGCAACTCGTTTTTCTGCTTGAGCGCTCCATGACAAGCAGAGCAACGGCGCGAAAGAATCGGCTTGATGTCTTGAACGTAATCCACCGGTTCGGCCGCGGGCGGGTCGGCGGCCTGTGAGACGGCCGCGAGCGCCAACACGAGAATTCCAAGAACAGTTCGCCAGCCACAGGTCATGAGAGGGATTCCGCGGACTGCCGCAACAGGCAATGCATCAGCGCAAATTGATGATATCCCGAGCTTCCGGGCCTCACAAGGAGAGAGTCGCAACTCGACACGACTTGGTTCAATGTGGCGATCAGCCAGTCTCGATCTGCCGGCTTGACCTTGCATCAACCCCTCCCAGCCGCCACTATGAACGGGAACCCGTCAGTTGTCAGCGAGTCATAGAGCACCAATTTTATACCCAGGAGTGAATCATGCGGACGTCTGTCACCATCACGAGCGGCGTGGCTTTGCTGATGTTCGGATATTGCCTGGGAGCTTCTCAACTGTTGTCTCCCGCTGCCCTCTTCGCCCAGGGGGGCGCCAAGGCCAAGCCCAAGTCCGGGGCCGATGCGCAGGACCTGGGCCTGACGGACGAAACCAAAGCCAAAATCAAGGCCGCGGCCGATGCCCTCAAAGCGGCAATGGAAGCCCTCGAGGGAGAAAGCAAAATTAAAGAATCGGCTACGAAAGGCTTGAACACGTTCACCGTTCTCACGGGGGGTGGAAGTACGCTCGACGATCTGAAGTCGGCAGGCGGTGTCGATCCCGAAACCTTTGCCGCCCTTTACGCCGGCCTGGCCAGCGATAAAGTGGTCGTCGATCTGGGCCGCGACCCGGACGGCAAGCTCACTTATAAGAACCGTGTGGTCCGCATGTATCCCATTTCGGCGATCCGTGCCGCTTACGCCCGCCGCGCCGACATTACCGGAGAAGAACTGCTTCCCGCGTCGTTCGACGATAGCGCGAAGAAGCCGGCAAAGAAGCCGGCGGACACCGAAGAGAAGACCGAGGAAGAACAGTAACGTGCAACCGGTTGCTGACATGGATTTTTCCCAGCCTCGGAGAACGTCTTGAAGATCCGTCTGTCCGCGCTCATTGTCGGTCTCTGGTGCCTGGTGCTGGTCCCCGCTCGCGCAGCGGATGAACCCGCCGGCAAAGATTGGATCAAGCTCTTCAACGGCAAGAACCTCGACGGCTGGACGGTCAAGATCAAGGGACACGCATTGGGTGAAAACTTCGGCGACACCTTTCGCGTCGAGAACGGCATTCTGAAAGTCGCCTACGACAAGCAGTACAAAAAATTCCGAGGCCAGTTCGGCCACCTTTTTTATCGCGACAAGTTCTCGCATTACCGCCTGCGGGTCGAGTACAGTTTCGTCGGGCAGCAGGCGGATGGCGGCCCCGCCTGGGCGATTCGCAACAGCGGCGTCATGATTCACGGCGAGTCCCCCGAAACGATGGGCCGCGATCAGGATTTTCCCGCCTCGATCGAAGTCCAGCTGCTGGGAGGCAACGGCGCAGACGAACGGCCCACCGCCAATGTCTGCACGCCCGGCACCAATATCGTCATGAACGGCGAATTGATCACGCGCCATTGCACGAATTCCACCTCCAAAACGTATCACGGCGATCAGTGGCTGACGGTCGAGATTGAAGTCCACGGCAGCAAAGTCGTGCGGCACATCGTCGACGGCAAGACCGTGCTCGAATACAACGAGCCGCAACTCGACGACACCGACGCCCACGCCCGCGAGCTGCTTGCCAAGCGCGGCAAGCTCCTCGACGGCGGCACCATCTCGCTGCAGTCCGAAAGTCACCCGGTCGAGTTTCGCAAAGTCGAATTGCTGAAACTGGCGGAATAAGCGGGGGGGCGAATCTGCGCTTCAGCGCCGCGGGCCAGGCTCTGCCCGATGTATGCCTACTGTGCGAGCCGCTCCAGCGCGCGCCGATAGGCATCGGTCTTCGAATGGCAACGAAACCTACCGCGCCGTCTCACGCAATCTCGAATACAGCTCCTCCACGTGTCCCTTCACCTGGGGCAGCGCCTCGGTCGGCTGCGCGCAGTCGAGATCATGAACGCGCCAATATTCGACCTTCTCGGCCCAGGTGGGAAAGCGCCGCTGCATCAGCGGACGGTGCTCGGCCTCCTTCAGGGCGACGATCAATTCGGCCGCCTGAAAGTCGCGCTCAGCCGCGTCGATCGGCAGTCGTAGCGGTTCGGGGAGCGGGATCTGCAGTTCGCCCAGATATTTTCGCGTATGGATCGAAACCGGACCATAGTTCAGCGGGTCGAGCGCCAGTCCCCGCGAATCGGCGATCCAAGTCGTCAGATTGTCGCGGCGGGCCAGCCAGTTGAAATAGATTTCTGCGAACCGGCTGCGATAAAAGTTGCCCGTGCACAGAAAAAGTACCGTTCGTCGGCCGCCGTCATCGGACGCTGCGCTATCCTGAAACCCCACGGCGTCTCTCCTCTATTCTTGGAAGCTGCGATGTCGATTCACGTCTGGCGAACAGTCTTCTGGAGGATAAGTCTCTTCAGTTGCCTTGGCAAGGGGGCGGTGGATCGGTCGGCGACGGAGGTCGAGCGGGCGACGGCTTCCGCTTCTCGTTACGAGAGATTCGTGCGACGCGCGCGTCACGGGGCGCGTCGATGACCAGGGTGACTCCACGCATGACATGGACGGTCGCCGGTCCGGAAATCGAGATCCCTTCGCCGGTGCGGCGTCGGATTTTTCGCTTGGGCATCGTGAATCGCTTTCGTCTGTTGCCAACCGCAAGAATGTTCAATCTCTGTCCGTTTCATGTCGCACGAGGATCGCTTCCAGCACCGCCTGCTCGATTTCCTGCGGGTATTTGTCGAGACACCACGCGCCGATCCGGCCTTCGAGAGATTCCCGCGCGTCGGCGGACGGAAACGCCGCCACCGCGCTTTTGCCGCACCACACCGCCAGCTCCAGGCACCGCACGTGGTTGATCTCGACGGCCGGCCCCTCCCCCGGCTCTCCCCCGTTCCGCCAGCCCCAGTGCGGGGCCGAGCCTGCCAGAAAGTCGCAGTCCACCAAGAGGATGTAGTCGACGTTGCGGTCGGCGTCGGAAATCGTGACGGTCGTTTGCATGATCGAAAGGCCCGAACCGGGGAGCTGTTTCCGAGAGGCGTCGAGGACCTCCCCGACGCACATAGATAACTATATAATACATTATATACTGTATTATTACTTGTCAACGTCAATAGCAATGTTTTTCCTGAATACTTTTACTATCTTTGCATTGACTTTCTTGAAGACAGTTTGCACAATGAAATAGACGGCACATCGCCAGGCATCCGGTCCAGGGAGGCGCCGGGGCCGGCGGTCGCCAATTTGTCATTGACCGGTTCAATCTTCACAGCCCCATGCACTCGATGTACGGAGACAAACGTGAGTAAATCTTCTTCAACCCGCCTGCCGCGCGTGCGGATGATCGGTCCGGACGACCTCCTGACTGCCGCCAAACGCCTCGAAGCCATGCAGGGCGAGATGACCGCCGTGGCCGATCGCATGCGGCAGCAAAAGATCAAGCAGTTGCAGGTGACCGGTTGGGGTAAATTCGAGCGGGCGATCGATCTGTTGCGCGAATTTACGGCCCATTCCGAATTCGCCGTAAAAACCGCCCCCCATCGCAGCTGAACGTCGGGTGGGCTGTGGCCACCCGCGGACGCACGGAGGGCCGGGGGATGTTCGGTACAGCCCACACTGCTGCCGCTGTCAGCTACACCATGGCAAATTCCACCGTGTAATCGGGGCCGCCGTGCCGGCTGCCTGCGAGCTGAAAGATCATCCGAATCGCCAGTTCCAGCGCGTCGGGCCCGTCGTCATGGTCCTTCGACGGGAACTGCCGGAGCTGGCTGACCAGCCTTTGGCAGCCCTCGGTCCGGCGCAACCGCAGTTTCTGTTGCAGCAGGAACGGCCCCAGCCGTGCGATGCGCGTCCGTTTCGAAATCCGCTGCTCGATCAGGTAGATCGGCAGCGGCGGCAGGTTGCGAACGCGGCATTGGCGGTCGAATTCCGGCGCCAGCAGCGATTGGAACAGGTTGGATTCGATGGCGACCGCATGCGGCGCATAGCGCACGGCCATGTCGATGGCATCGGTAATCAGGTCCTCCGACGCACACTTCGAGACCTGCGCATCGACCCAATAGACCCCTCCCGACATCCCGACGAACACGATCGCCGAGTCGTCCCCAGTTTCCTTGCCGGTCGCCGGATCGACCGCCAGGGCCGATAGTTCGAACGCGCGGGGAAAGGCATCCGTCCACAGGTGATCTTCGAAATAGGATTCGGGCCACAGGCTCTTCGGGTCCTTGGACGGGCGCTGCTGGTACAGCGCCTGCCACCAGTGCTCCTCTTTCTGCCGGTGCATGTCCTCCAGACGTTCAATCGGCCAGCGCTCCGGCCACAGCGCCTCGCCGGGAGCGCGGCCCAATGAGTCGTTTTCTTCGGCAATCGCCGGCAGCCGCAGGCGGCGCACCTCCGCCCCGGTCCTTTTTTCGGCCGCTTGAATCAGCTTCCCGGAAAGATCGTCGTGGCTCCAGCGCGTGGCAATGATGATCGCGCAGCCTCCGGGTTCGATCCGCGTGCTCGCCGTCGTTTGCCACCAGTCCCAATGGTTGTCGCGAATCGTCCGGCTGCCGGCCTGATCCGAGTTCTTGATCGGGTCGTCGATGATCAATAGGTTCGCCCCGCGCCCGGTCAGCGGCCCGCCGATCCCCGCGGTCACCATGCCTCCCTCATGGCCGCACAGGCCCCACTCGGCCGCCGCGCTCAGCCCGCGGTCGATTTCCACCCCGAAGCACTCGCGTCCGTGATCAAGCAACAAGCCTCGCGCCTTCCGTCCCCACGAGCGGGCGAAACCGGCGGCATACCCGGCCAGCATGACCCGCCGATCCGGATAGCGCCCCAGATACCACGCCGGCAGGTAACGGCTGATCAGTTCCGACTTGCCGTGCCGCGGCGGCGCTTCAATGATCAGAATCGGCGCCGATTGCCCCCTGATCGTGTCGATGATCGCCCGGTCGATCGCCGCCAGGTGCGGCGCCATTTGCCATGTCCCGCCGCTCGTGTGTAAGGCAAAGGAGGCCGGTGTGAGAATGGCTTTCACCCGTTCGCGCAGTCTCTGTAAATCTTTCATCCTTCATCAATTCCTCGGCCAATTGCCGCACCAGTTCGGGGCGAATTTTTTCATCGGCGCTTCCGGGCGCATGCCACGACTCGCCGCCGTCGGTGAAATCGCGGGAGCGTCCCCACAGGTCGAAACACAGCTTCACGGCCCACGACTCGTGGTCGATCAGCGCCTGCCAGATCGCTCGCTCCGCCAGGTCGAGCAATTTCCCGCGATACAACCGCAGCGTCCTCCGCACCCGCCGCGATCTGCCGGCGCGGCGATAAATCCAGTCGATGGAACAATCGAGCTTTTCGGCCGCCCGGCTCACCTGGCCCATGGCGCTCAGCAGCGCGGCGGCAATTTGTTCGTCAGTCGGTTTCGCATTCACGAGACACGCTTTCCTTCCGCACGATCAGATCGCGAGGGGATGATTCCAAAATTGCGGGCCGCCTCGAAATTCGGTGGGCCGACGAATCGAAATCCCACTGTCATTCGGTCGAGGGCCGCGCTGCGGTTGAACGCCGTGCACGACCCTGCCTGCTTCGATCCAAACGACGCCCCGCGGCCCATACGCCACAGTGTCGAAGTCGCCCGATGCCGGATCATGGCCGGATGCGACGTGCGTGAGCAGTACCGTTTGCCTGTCGCGACGAATAGCGAGGCCACAAACTCGCTGAGCGCATTGCCAATTCCCACTCCTTGAAAATCGGGCAAACATACCGTGCGATGCTCCCGCCAGTAGCCCCCCTTGGCATCCGGTGCATGCAGCACGGCCGTGAACGCCGCCGGACGGAATGAAAACTGAGTACTGCGTACTGAGTACTCAGTACTCGACACCCCGGCGCTGTCGACACTTTGCCGGTCGCCTGGCGCTCCCTCTCCGCCCACAAGAAACGCCATAAAACACTTTGCCGTTCTGTTCAATTCGCCGCTCAGATAATGATGCGGCTTGAATAAGCGCCAAGCGTCACGATGCACGCGGGCAATTTCGAGCCCGATCGCCGGGCGTTTCGCGACGGCGCAATGCCGCGCGCCTGTCGACCCTGCCGGGCTTGCCTCTTCGCGCCGTTCGTTCCGTCGTTGAAGACACCTCCATTGAAACTCATCCGTCGCCGGGTCGTAGATCCAGTCCGGGTCGAGCCACTCGATGATGTCGTAATGACACGTCACAGCGACCAGCCGGCGATTCGATTGGCGAATCGTCCGCGCGACGGCCGCCGATCCGATCCGCGCCACCGTCCGATCGACCACCGACGTAAACTCGTCAATCACCGCCAGGTCAGGCTGTTCCGCCAGGGCCCGCGCGATCGTGACGCGAAACTGCTCGCCGTTGGACAGCGCGGCAAACGGCCTCAGCCAGTTCGGCGGGCTCGAAAATCCCACGCTCGACAGCAGCCCGGTGATGTCCTTGATTCCCATCGCTGCCGGAAAGGCGTCCACGATCGACCGGTCCGCCGGCCAGACGAAGCCGTCGATCATCGCCCCCGGAAACAACTCGCGCGCCAGCGTCGTCTTGCCGCACCCGGATGGCCCCACGACCAGCCCGATCCGCCAGTCGCGCTCCTCGAGCGGCAGGTCGACCTCCCAAATCCGCGCGCTCCGCTCCGCCGGCGGCACGTCGAACATCCCTTCGAGTTGCTTCACCCGCGGCGAGCGGACAAGGGGGACCGAACGGACACAGTGAATCTTTGGCATAGTCAACCTTTCGAATGCAGAGTTCGAAGTGCGGAATTCGGAATCGCTTATTGAACTCCGCATTCCGAATTCCGTACTCCGCACTCCGCATTTCACATCACCAGCGCCTTGCACTCCAAGCCGTCCTGCTCGAACCGTTCGAGCAATGCGAGCTGCTGCTGTTCCGATTCGCAGTGCACGACGATCGCAAATTTCGTTTCCAGGTTCGGGAGCGGCGGCTCCGATTCTTCTTCAGGAGGCACGATGCCCGCCTCCTGCGCCAATCGATCCAGCATCTGTTGCAACGCCGCACTCCCCGTATCGACCTCGCGCAGCAATGCATCGAGACGGATGGCGTCCGCCTCGGCCAGCGCGGCCAGAGGGTCGAGGGTTGCCAGCAGCTTGGCCGCCTCGGCCTCGGTAACGTCCAGGACGAGCACAGGCACCTCCTGGTCTGGGGTCGTCTCGGCCCGCAGATGTCCGTCGATCAGCATCAACCCTCCCTCGGCCGTTTCGCGCGCCAGGAGTGCATCGGCATAGCCGACCTCCGCCAGAATGGCCTTCATCGCATCCTGCTGCGCCGGCGGATGGGTCCGCCAATTCTTCGGATTCGGCTGCAACTCCGCCGCCGGCACCCGCCGCAACTCTTTGATTCGATCACGGATTTTCATGAGAATCTCAATCGTTGAACAAACGTCACAACGTCGCGAAGAGACAAGCTCGATTCAGGCGCCGCGTCAAATCAATGTCTTATGACTCGCCTGTACTGACGAGTTTCCGTGTGCTTGCCTCTTCGCGCTGTCACGTATCGCGCACCTGCAAGGTGCACACGACGGCGCGCGTGTTCGCCTGGTTCGTCGCGCAACCGACGGTCAGCACGTAATCCGTCGGTGAAACTCCCCCGGCCGCTCGAAACTGCACCCCGGCGCCGATCGCCACCGTCGCGCCATCATCATTGTCAAACGGATTCGTGTTGACGATCGGGCTGCCGAGCGTGAGGCCGCTCTCCGGTGACGTCATGACGGTGGGCGTGCCCGTCAGCATCTCGCCCGCCGGCAGCAGTTTCGTGAAATCGACCGCAAACAAAATCGACTCGCTCGAATGCTTGACCTTCGGCCGCGCCGCACTGGTCGAGAGTGATGGAGGCATGTGTGGGGAGTGAAGAGAGAAGAGTGAGAAGAGAAGAGAGAAAACAATGGCGCGCATTTGTTTAGCCGCGTGTTGCCCTTTTGTCTGCGGTTTCCGCGGCGCTTGCCTCTTCGCGGCAATTCATCGCTGCCCGATCTCGAAGACAGATCCGCGGGGCGCCGCGGCGAAGACTTCCCCCCGCGCCGCAGCAAAAAACACATCCCCGCGCGGCGCCGCCGAGAACGTCCGCTCCGGCGTTCCCGTCGAGGGCACAGGGACCGGCAAATCGAACGGAATCGTCAACAGCGCTCCCCGCAATTGGGCGCGTGTCGCTCCAGGAAAACTAAAAAGCCTCATGGGATGAAAAGAGCCTTGTCCTGCTGAATTGCAAATTGAGAAATGAAAATTTGCAATTGAAAATTTGCAATGCGCATTTTTCAATGACTTCTCTTATTGCGCTGCGCCCACGCTCTGCGTCGTCCCGTCGTCGCTCAGGGCCTGCGTCGTCGTCGCTGTGGCGCCGTCGTCGGCATATGTTGTGAGCTGCGTCGCCGTCAGCGTCGATTTCGTGAAAAACCGTCGCCACACCTGCACCAGCATCTCGCGAAAGGTCGATGCCACGCCCGCGGGGGCCGTCGTGCTGATCGCATCGAGGCCGGCTGACGACAGCGCATAACCTGCCTTGTCGTTGTTCATGGCCACGGCGACCCCCGCCGTCACGCTGCCGACGCTGCCGGCCACATTTCGCGACACTCCTGCCACGCGGTTGCTGCCGTCGACCGTCGGCAACCCGCCGCTGGCGCCGGCCGCTGCGGTGGGGACGGCGCCGGTGACGTCCTGGACGACAAGTGCGGCCGCTTGATCCACCAGTCGGTGAATGCTCGTATCGTTCGTCATGTACACGTCAAACACGCCGAAAACTGCAGTTCCGGTTTTCACGAACGCCTGATGGAGACCAGTCAGTCCCGCCGACGTTGTGCCCGTGTAGAGTCCCTGGCGATTCGTCGCCTCGGAGAGCACGATCCCGGCCGCCGCGGCCGTATCGCTGCCGAAGGGATAGAGATCGACGGTCAGCGACAGGCCGGACACACCCAGGAGCGTTTCGACAATTGCAGTGGCCACCGTTTTTTTTCCTTTCGAAAAAAAACAAAACAAATGTCGGTACCAGCTCGATTTGCAAGCCGTCCGTCTTCGTCTGATTACATGTGCGACTGTGGGTTTTTTGTACATACAAAAAAGACGGACGAACGGACGAATTGCAAGCCGCGCGGGTACCGACATTAATTGAGACGTCTGTTCAGACGTCTTGTGCCGACGCGAGCTGCGGCAGCGCCTTCACCAGCGTATAGAACGCCGCTTTCAGCGCGTCATACTGCGTTTGGAGCTGCGTAACGAGCGCGTCGAAGCCGGGGACGGCCGGCTGGATCGTCACCCCCGTGGCCGGGTCGATCACGGCGGCAGTCCCCTGCTCTGTGATCGGCAGATTGAACGCCTGCAGGGGCTGTTTGCCGGCGTCTGCGCTCGCCGCATCGCGATACGCATACAACGTCACGAGGCCGGACTTATCCGCGAAATTGAAGTTGGCCTGTACGATTTTGACGTAGCACGTCGCCGGCTGGACGCCGGTCGGATCGAGCAACTGGACTTGGAGGGCCACGATTTTTTCTCCTTCAGAAAAAATAAAACGAATGTCGGTACACGCTATGTCTGTCGCACAAGTCCCGGGATCAGGCAATCTGAATGATGTAAGCTTCGGTGTTATAGGTGCAGCCGGTGACCGTCCCGGTCGTTTTCAGAGTGATCGACGTGCCCCCCTTGGCGCGGATCACTCGCGCGAGCGATGCGAAGACCTGTCCGGTGTTCGCCGCGGTCACGGATGTGCCCCCGGATGCCGAGAGCGGCAACACCTCGCTGCGCGAGGCGCCTGTCTCGTCCGTGTAGGCGACCTGGAGCTGAATCACGCCGCTGCCGAGCGTCGTGATGTTCATGTTGCCGCCGACCTGGAAGCTGCCGTCGGCCGTCGGCGTAAACGTGCAAATCGAGCTCACCGTTGCGGCGACGACGGGCGCCGATCGCCCATAGCCGACGATGGTCGGCACTCCGACGCCGCCTGTGGCGATGCTGTTGTATTTACTGATCAGGCCGGCGCTCGACACGCTCATCTGCACCGCGCCGGTGCTGTCCTGCCATTGCTGGAGATTGCCCGACTGGGACGCTGCGCCTTGGCACACGAACGGCACGACGGTTGGCCCGGACGGCTGAACGACGTTCCGTGTCGAATTGCCGGGAGCCAGGATCACGGCATTCGTCAGATCGGTCGTGGGCGTTCCGAACGACAAAGTGCCGGAACCATTCGATTGCAGACATCCGGCTGCGTCCGCCGCCGGCATCGTCCAGTCGATCGAAGGCCCCACCGGCGGACACTTCAGGCCGAAGTAGCCTGACGTCGCCCCGTACGTCCGCGCAAACCATCCCGCCAGCGGCGGTCTGACCGCGCCGCTGTGCGACGCATCGGGAATGTAACAGGGAGTGATCATCGTTGGAGTCCAGGCTGCCCGCTTGAAAAAATCGAGGAGAGAAGAGCGAAGAGAGACAAGAGAAATGCGCGTGGTGTGCCGGTGTCAAATGTTTCTCTCTTCACTCCTCTCTTCTCGCTCCTCGAATCTGCCTGCACCCGCGCTCGCCATCAGCACCCCGCACCGCTCGGCGTCCTCCTCGCGCCGCCAGACCGCCATTTCCCTCAGCTCGCGAACGCCTACGCGCCTGACCGGCACCGGCGCCCCCAGCGACTGGAACAGGCTCAAGTCTTCCCGCCATTTCCGGCGCAGGCCGTCTTCATAACACGTACGGCACGCTGGGCTGCCGTGCATCGCGGGTCGTCCGCACTCGCAGAACACGAACTCTCGAAACAACACAGGCATGATGGAAGGCTCGCGGGGAAAGGAGTCGAAAGGTCACAAAGGTCGAAGAGTGAAAAGAGAGGAGAGAGGAGAGATTTGCGGCGGCGCAGCCGCCACTTCTCCCCCCCTTAGCAAGGGGGGGGAGTGGGCCGTGTCTCCTTGTCTCCCCTGCTCCTTGTCTCCCCCTCTTCCTGCGCGGGACCAACGTGGCCACCGCGCACGACAAGCCTCACGCCGGCGCCTTCGCCACCGCGGGCGCGGCCGCCGGCCCGGCGATCGTCACCGTGTGTCCCGCCGGAACGGTCGGCAGTGCCGGGCCGTTCTGGGCGAGCGATGAAAACAGCGGATTGGCCAGTGCCACGGCCTGTGCATCGGCGGCCAGTTGCCCCGCGGCCTGGGCCGGGTTCCCGGAGGCGAATGCCGCGACCGCGTCATTGGCGAGCTGCTGCAACGATTTGGCTTGCGTGGGGTCCTTGAATGCCGCGTCCAGCATGTTCTGGAACACCGTCTGAAACTCGGCCGCCAGTTGCTGGGAATCCTTGAAGATGTCGGCCAATCCCTTGATCTGCTGAAACGCGCCCGCCAGATCGCCGACGGCCAGCGCGTCGAGGATCTTGGGCGTATGCATCAGCCCGGCTTTCGACATCGCCTTCGACGTGTCGATCGCCCACTGCTTCCAGTGCGCTTCCCATTGCTTGACGTTGAACACCATCGACCCGACGACAAACGCGATGGCCCCCGCGGCAATCAGGCCGACCGGAGAACTCAAAAACTCGCTGAGACTTTCCATTTGCATCTCCCAAAACAATGTTGAAATGTGGTTGTCATCTGCAAAAAAGTACCTCGACGTTGCCAAGCAGTGCCGACTTGAATCGGGCTTGCCTCGTCACGCCGCCGAAGGTCTTTCGACCGCGCCGGCGCGTAACGCTCAAACCCCCGCCGCGCGCCGGAATTTCACGGCCAGCCCCAGCATGCCTCCCAGCACGGAAATCGCCGCCAGCAGGATCGGGTTCGTGCGCTTTTTCTCCGGAGCTATGTCTTCGCGCAGCACCGCCGGGATCTCGTCGGGTGACGGGTTGCCGTCTTCCCTCGGGACCGGATAGAGCGGCAGGCACCGGCCGTCCGGGCAGTGCCGCTCGATTTCCCGGCGGATCGCCCGTGTCAAGCCGTGCGAATTCCGTCCCAGCTCCGGGCCCGATTCGCGATACACGACCTCGCCGTTGGCCCGCTCGACGATCAAGCACGGCGTCGCGTCGACCAGCGGCCGGAATTTGCAGAACTCGGGCTGATCGGTCGTGATCAGGTGCCAGTGCGTCTGGTGCTGGAGCGAGGCCAGGAGCGGATCGGAATGAAACATCGCCTCGGCCCGGCGCTCGGCTGGGCGCGACTTCCAGTCAGGGCACACGATCAGAATGGTATGCCATTGGTTCCCGTCCTCGGGCAGATCGATCACCCGCTCCTGCACCGTTTGCCGTTCGAGCGCGGCTGCATACGTCACTGCGACGGCCGACTCGAGATGCAGAATCTTCTCGTCGTACGCCCGGCACACCCGCGCCGCATTCCACGCCGCCATACCCGCCGCCAACACGCTCACCACCATCATCAACATCAACTTTCGCATGAGAAGCTCCTTAAAGGGGTTTGAGAAAAATCGTGAAGAGGCAAGCCCCGATGCAGGCATAGCGCGCTCGGGATGCCTCATAACCTGTCCCTGCGCCGCGGGGTGTCCGTGGTGCTTGCCTCTTCGCGCCCTCCCGCGCGCACTTCCCACGGGTCCGGCGCCGCCGGCGGCCCCACGGGAGTCACCGCCCAGCCGCCGCTTTGTTTCCAGTCGCGCAAAAACTTGTCGCGCGGCCACGCTTTCACGCGCTCGGGCGCATTGCTGTCCAGGATGTGTGCGTGCCGGTGATCGAGGCCGACCAGATTGACCATGTGAGACCCGCTCTGCACGACGACCGCCGCCCCGCGCCGCGTGCGGATCGCCCAGTCCAGAAACGCCTCGTCGCCCGACCGCGTCTCGGCGAATTGCACCCCCGCGGTTTCGAGTTTCGCCGCCAGCCCTTCGGCCGTTTCACCGTTGCCGTGCCGCGCGGCCCACCATTCGGCCCACTCATGTCGTCCCTGCCAGTGCCACAGGTGGACGAGTGCGGCATGGACGCACGAGCCCTGGCCGCGATCGCCAATCCAGTTCTGCTTGCGCCAGCGGTGCGGGATGTCGATCAGCCGCAGCGACCCGATAATCCGCCGCACCTCCTGCGAGACACGCACGATTCCGGCGCCCGTTGTGCTGGCAGTTCCCAGTCCACCCGTCGCAACTGTCGCCACCGCCAGCATCGCCGCCAGTGCCATCCGATTGACGTAAATCATGTCGTTCGATCCTCTATCTTCAGTCCTCTAACCTCTTCGCCCGACACCAGCGCCCGGCGCAGCTTGCACGACAACGCGTCAGTACCTGGAGCCCACCGGGGGACTAACGTCCCCCGCTCGCCAAATCTGTTCGCTCTTCACTCCTCTCTCTTCGCTCCTCAGTTCTCTTCAGCCACCGCGGCGCGCCGTAGGTGCCGCATCTCCGCAGCACGCGCACCAGGCTCGCCGGGTTGTACGCGCTCGGATTTTCGAGCGGCATGCGATGGAGGCGCATCAGCGCCGCCGCGCACAGTTCGGAGCAGAACAAACTTTCGAGATCGGGATAGGGCATCAGGGCCGACCACTTGAACAGCCGCGTCCCGCTGACGAGCGCCCCGCGCAGGTCGTACGGTTCGCTCGCCACGTTCAGCAGCCACTCGTGCAGAATGCCGATTTCGTGCGCGTTCAAACGCCAGGCCCGCGCCAGCCGGAGCCGCGCCACGGCTCCGTGGTAACCCGCAATCCGCTCGACCGGGCCATGCGCCTGCACGCCTTGAACGCACCGCCCCGTCAAGAGGCAGGGCTCGTCGCACAACGTCGTGCTCTCGAACAGCAGCAGTGATCCGCCATCTCCGGCGGTTCGCCTTTCTCCCTCGCCCGTCTGCGGGCCCGCCGACGAGACGGCGCCGGAGTGAGGGGCGAGCGTCTCCCGACGTTCTTCGCCCATCACGCCCGGCCTCCATTCTCCCTCTCCCCTTTGCGGGAGAGGGTCGGGGTGAGGGGTATGTGTCTGCCGACGATCCTGGCGCAACACGCCCGGCCGAAAAAGTGGACTGGCTGCACCCGAAATGCGCGGGACCATACCTGGAACCGCGGTTACGAGCGCATGCGGACAGATGATCCCCACGTGGCTCGGCCCGCGCGTGGCCCATTCGATCACGCGGCTCGACAGATCGCGGCCGTAGAACAACAGCAAGTCGCCTGGTTCGAAGTGCATCACCGGCTCCTTTCGGCGACGACTTCCAGCCGCGTGAGCCGGTCGCCATGCCCGGCGACCTGCTCCTTGATCTTGAGTTGATCGCCGGCGATGTCGTCGATCCGTTGCAGGATCCGCCCGGCCCGCACCCACATCGCCGTCATCCACGCCACGAACCCGCCCATTGCGGAAATCGCGGTGATCCATTCGAGAGGTCCCATATCCGGCCTTTCCAGCCTTGTTCCGCGCAAACAAAAAACCCGTCGAGAAGTTGACGCTGAACCCTGCCGGCACCGGACGTTCCGGGAGCAGGGCTCTGCGTCAACTCCTCGACGGGCTGCGTTTTTTCGCGCGTGGCCGGAAGTGCCGAGGGATGGTCTTGCCGCCTGAAAACTTTCAGACGACAGACGCCGTTGACAGTTTCATTATTTACCGCGAATTAAAAAAATGTCAATACGAATGTTGCCAGTTTTCTATTTTTGGATTGCGCCGACCGGCTGGCGCCCACACTCAAGCTTCTGATGCGGAATGATTTACAGTTTTTCGTTTTTTGCGAATCGATGCACAGCTGTGAAAACGGACCGCGCGCCTCTCCCAGAGCCCATTCGCTTATCAACATTCAACAGAATAGAACCGCAGAGTTTGCAGAGGGGCACAGAGAAAAACGGGTGACGAAGCGAGCGGATGCGGATGAATCGCCAACCACATTTCTCTGTGGCCCTCTGTGTCTCTGTGGTTCATTTCCTTTTTTGACAAAACTTAGGAACCACAGAGATCTCACAGAGACAAATTCAAATGCAAGCCGCAAAGTAACCACGGATGTGCCGGGCGACACGGTCGTGTCGTATCCATGATACTCGTGCAGTCCGTAGTTCCTCGTCCGTCTCTGCGTGCCTCTGTGAACTCTGCGGTTCTACCTTTTTCGAACTCCGCCCCCAGTCCGACGTCTCCTGCCTTCGTGCTTTCCTGCCTTCCTCAACTCGACACCTGGGAAGCTTTCTCCACGAGTCCGCGCCGGTCGGAGCGTTTTTTTCGTTCACTGGTTTCGCGTCTTTCGTGGTTCCCCTCCGTGCACCCACGCAGACACCGGTGTCCGGGCACCGGAAAACACAAAAATCTTGTTTCATATTTCTCGTTTTCAACAAAGTCCTCTTGCCAGATCGAAAAATCGTGCGCATCATGACACTACGGAGCCGACGAACGCTCCGCAGTTTTTTTGCAGTCCCAAACGTCGCGAGACGCCGGGCGAAACCATGACGACCAGTACCACTCCCCCCTCCGAGATCGACCGCCTCCGCGCCCAGCGACTGGCCCTGCGTCTCCAGCTCGACATCCGCCGCCTCCAGGCCGCTGTCCGCCAGCAATCTCCCGCGGAATTCACGGCAGCACCCGCTGCAGAACTTACCGAAGACTTCGGCGACGTCGTCGATCGCCGCGAATATCTCTCCGATACGCCTGAATTCGGGATTCCCGTTCAGAGTCCCTGTGCCGTTCTCTCCGATCGGCAGGAAGGCAAGTTCTGGCCCATCTACCAATGCGAACAGGATCTGGCCCGCATCCGCGGCCGCGCTCACAACGTGGCGACTCTCACCCCGATGCACGCGGGGGTCGTCGATGCGCTGGCTAATTATGTCATCGGCGCCGGGTTCGTGTTTACGGCGCAGCCTGTCGTGTCGCGCGCGGCGGATTTGAATATTGTCGAACTGGCTGCGGCCGTGCAGGAGACGATCGACGGGTTTCTCGACGACAACGAGTTCTGCGGCTCTCTCGATCGCGAGGCGCATGCCCGCAGCCGCGACGATGGCGAGGCGTTTCTGCTGCTCACCTCGCGCCCTGCCGGCCGCGTCGAAGCCCGCTTTCTCGAATGCGAACAGATCACGCAGCCTGCCGATTCGCGGCCGCTCGAAGACTGGCTCGGCTGCGGCGAAGAATTTCCGTCGAGCTGGACGTTCGGCATTCACACGCCGGCCTGTGAGACAAACCGCCCGCTCGGCTATCACGTCGTCTTCGACGGAACGGGGCTCGATTGGGACTACATTCCCGCCGGCCGCCTGGAACATCTCAAGCGCAATGTTCCCGCCAATGCCAAACGAGGCGTGAGCGACTTTTATCCCGTGCTGGGCGACCTGGAGCGCGAAGCCAAGCTGCGGCGCAACACGGCCCACAGCGCGGCTTTGCAGGCGGCGATCGCCTGGATTCTCGAGCCCCCGGCCGGCACGCTTTCAGCGCAGGCTCAGGCGCCGGGCAGCGACTTGACGGTCACCCGCTATCAGCGGCCCGTCGCCGGCGGAGGGTCGAGAGAGCAGGACGTCAGCCTCTATCCCCCCGGCACGATTCTGCGCCCCAGCGCCGGCATGATTTACAAGCCCGGCCCGATGGGCTCCGAGCGCAATCCGAATTTCCTGCTCGTCGGCCAGTACCTGCTGCGCGCCATCGCCGTTCGCTGGAACATGCCCGAATACCTGATCTCGGCCGATGCCAGCAATGCGAATTACGCCAGCAGCCTGGTGGCCGAGTCGCCGTTCGTCAAGGCCCGCGAAGCCGATCAGCAGTTCTACAAACGGCACTTTCGCTCGCTGTTGTGGAAAGTCGTGCGGCTGGCGTGGGAAGCGGGCCGATTCGCGCGATTCGCCGTGTCGTGGGAAGCACTGGCAAGCCTCGTCGAGATCAAGGTCGACGCCCCTGCCGTCGCCACGCGCGACACGCTCAAACTGGCGCAGACGCAGGAATTGCAAATGCAGCTCGGCATCCTCAGCCCCCGCACCGCCGCCGCGCAGGCCGGCCTCGACTACGACGCCGAATGTCAAAGTAAACCCGGAATTCGAATGTCTAAGGAAAACTGAATCACGAAAACACGAAAGTACGAAAACACGAAACAGAACGAAAAACGTAATCCCTCTGCTGACTCGGCTGCGCCGCGCCGCTAAACAGGTTTCGTAACTCCGCACTCCGAATACCGAACTCAATCATGTCTCAACTTCTCGAAATCACCTTCAGCGACGCGCACACGGTCGACCGTGACGCGGGCGTCATTCGTGGCGTCAAAGTCCTCGGCCGGCAGTCGCGCAATGGGCGCGAATACAGCGATCACGCTTTGCACGATGCGGCCCGCCTGTATGAGGGCATCGGCGTCAACCTGAATCACGCCCACTCCCGAGAGGGCTCGCAGGCCCGGTCGGTCGAAGCCGGTTTCGGCTGGCTCGCCGGAGTTGGCGTGCGCCCCGACGGAGTGTTCGGCGACCTGCACTATTTCAAGAGCCATCCGCAGGCGGCGGTGATCGTCGAAGCGGCGGAAAGAAATCCCCGGCGGTTCGGCCTGTCGCACAACGCCGAGGGGCGCGTCGCGCACGCCGGCGGAAAAAACGTCGTGGAATCCATCGAGCACGTCCGCTCGGTGGACCTGGTCCAAAACCCGGCGACCAATGCCGGCTTGTTCGAAAGCGAGGAATCTTTGATGTCCACTCTCACGACCCGCAGCATTCGCCAGATTTTGACGGAAACCCACGACGGCCGCCTGGCCTCTTTGCTCGACGACGACCAGCTCGCCCCCTTCGCCGAAGCGGCCGTTGGTTTCGCGGCCGACGCCGGCCCCGATGACCAGGTGGCCGCCGCGTTCAAAACGATGATCGACTCCGTGCTCGACGACGACAGCCTCGATCTGCAGGCCAAGCTGGCGAAGATCCGCGGCATACTCAAAGCACAAGCCAAATTGGTCGGTGAAAAATCATCCGGCAACCAGCCGACCGGCGATGGTGATGGAGCGACCGGCGCCGTGCCTCCCGTCGCCGAGTCGGCCCAGGCGGCCGCCAGTTCCGATCCGCTCGTGCGACAGTTGATCGAACGGCTCGATCGCATCGAAACCCAGGCCGCATGCCGGGAATTGCTGGAAACACATCACCGGGCCTGCGACGGCACGCGGCTCAAGGCCCTGGCAGCGCTCACTTCTGCGGACGAGCGCGTGCGGCTGATCGAAAGCTGGCCCGAGAGTGTCGGCTTTTCTCTCTCCTCTGGGCGTTCTCCACGCCCGACGATCAGCCGCCCGCTCGTCGACGCAGACCCCGTGGCGCTGCCGAAAGACGCCAAGGCGCTCGCCGCGGCGCTGCGATGAAGAACTATTCTCAAGAAACGAAGAGGGGGAGACAAGGAGAGGCGGAGACAAGGAGATAGTGCGGCTTCGCCGCTCCGTCTCTCGTATTCCCTCCTCTCTCCTCTCTCCTCGACCCCTTCGACTCTTCCACCCCCTTTTCCGGACCTCCCCATGAAACTCCTCGACCTCCCCCAGCGCCTCCGTGAACGTCGCATGTTCGGCTTCTTCGACGACTTCGAATGGTACATCAGCCCTCATCTCTGGACCAGTTTTGCCACCGGCTCCGGCGGCGCGAGTGTCGCGATCGCCTCGGGCGCGGCCCTGTTCGGCGGGGTCGTCGTGCTCACGACCGGCGCCACGCTCAATAACGAAGCGGCGATCGGCACCACGACTGCGCCGTTCGTTCCCGGCAGCAAACAGCCGCTCCTGTTCGAGGCGCTGCTCCAGTACAACGAGGCGGCCACCAACAAGGCCAACCTGTTCGCCGGGTTTTCCGATTCGGTCAACGTCACCGGCCAGATGCAGGCCGGCAGCGCCGGAGTCAAAGCCAACTTCAACGGCTTCGGCATTTACAAGGTCGGCAATACGAACGTCTGGGCCTGCGTCACCTCGAAAGGAACAGCGCAGACGATCACCGCCAGCCAGACGACCGCCGGCGGCGCGGCCCAGCAATCGTTGCGGGTCGAAGCCAACGAGATCGATTCGCAGAATGCCGAGATCACGTTCTTCGTCAATTCGCAGCAATTGCTGGACGTGAACAATCGGCCGATCAAACACATCGTGAACTACACGTCGTTCGCCAACCTGCAAGCCGGCGTCTCTGTGGCCGCCGGCGCCGCCTCGAGCGAAGTCGTCAACGTCGACTACGTCGCCGCCTACCAGCAACGCGCCGCGTTTGTGTAAACGAAGTCGAAGAGGTCGCAGGGGGGAGCCACGCGCGGCGTAAACGCACGCGGCTAAACCGACCGTTGTTTCTCTCTTCTCCCCTCACTCCTCTCTCTTCGACTCTTTCAACTGTTCCCCCCTTCGACCCCTATCCCCGGAGCCCCCCATGAATTCCCGCCAGCTCGCTCGTTACTTCCAGGCCGCCAAACGCGATCGCGCCCGGCAGTACTTTCGTGAATACTTCCGCTGCCCGAACGGCGCCCAGGTGCTGTGCGAGAGCGACAGCGAATACCGCCTCTGGGAATCGTTCACCGAAGGGCTCGAATCGGGGCAGATCGATCTGCACCGTGTCTCGATCCGCTCGCTGTTCGAGGACTTCATCCCTGGCGGCCGCGAAATCGTCGATTCGTGGAACCCGCGCCACGGCGGAGGCGGCATCAGCCTGACCGAGGCCGCCGGCGCGATCGACACGGCCCAGTTTTCGAACATCACCGGCCAGATCGTCTATTCCCGCATTCTGCAGGCGTTTGCCGCCGAGGAATATGTCTTCTCGAAGATCGTGCCCAACATCCCCACGCAGTTCAATGGCGAGAAGATCGCCGGGATTTCGCGGATCGGCGACGAAGCCCAGGTCGTCCCCGAAGGCCGGCCGTATCCGCTCGTCGGCGTCAGCGAGGATTACATCCAGACGCCGCAAACCCTGAAGCGCGGGATGATCGACTCGCTCACGAAAGAAGCCGTGTTCTTCGATCGCACCGGCGTCTTGCTCGCGCGGTGCGGCGAAGTGGGCGAGTTCCTGGGCCTGAACAAAGAGAAACGGCTCATTGACGCCTTCCTCGACCAGAACGCCGTCACGCATCGTTACAACTGGAAAGGCACGACCTACGCCACCTATCAGGCCTCGAGCCCGTGGATCAACGTCATCGCCAGCGGCAACGCGCTGTCCGACTGGACGAGCGTCGACGCCGCCGAGCAGGTGCTGGCCTCGATCCGCGATCCGTGGACCGGCGAACCGATCATGGTCACTCCGAAGGACCTGGTCGTGACCCGTTCGAAGCTGTACACGGCCCGCCGGATCGTGACGGCGACCGAGATCGAAGTGGTCACGCCCGGTTTTGCCACCAGCGGCAGCCCGACCCGCACCGTCACTTCGAATCCGATTCAGTCATACCGGATCATCAGCAGCCAGCTCCTGGGGGCGCGGATGTCGCTGGCTTCCGAAGCGGCGAGCGACTGGTTCATCGGCGACGTGTCGCGGGCCGTCAATTACATGGAAAACTTCCCGCTGACGGTCGTGCAGGCCGCGACCAACAGCGAGGCCGAGTTCCAGCGCGACATCGTGATGCAGTGGAAAGCCAGCGAACGCGGCGCCGCCGCCGTCGTCGAACCCCGCGTGCTGGTGCGCAGCTCGCAGTAGTTTGTCATTTCCGCGAAGAGGCAAACACCTGGACCCCGCCTCGCGCCCTCTCTCCCCCCCCTTCGTAAGCGGGGGCAGGGGGGGTGTCGTGGATCGTTAGACTGACTCTCCTTGCAAATCATCGCCTGCACCAAGTCCCCAATTTTCATTTTAAAATTTTCAATTTTCAATTCGCAATGCCCTCCGACATCGAAAACCTCCTCACGCGACGCTCGAACGTGATCGCCGAGCTGGCGGCCATGAATCCTGCCGCCAGCGGCGGGAAGCCGTCGTACACGATCGACGGCCAGCAAGTCGATCACGTCGCCTATCGCCAGTCTCTGTATGACGAGCTTCGCGAGCTCAACCGCCAGATCACCGTCTTGCAGGGCCCCTTCGAAGAACAAGCCCAGGCGGTGACGTGATGCGCGTCGTGAAGAGGCAAGCCCGATTCAGGTCAACTTCCTTCGGGCTTGCCTCTTCGCGATTTCCTGCAATGGTGTACTCGACTCACCCGGCACATGCCCCATGCTTCCCACCGACCTCATCCCCGACTCTCTCGTCTTCGACGGCGGCCAACCCGTGACTCTGCTGCAGAAGCGGGCGGGAACCAGTTGCGCGCTCCCCATCCAGAACGCCACCTCCGGCCCGCTCACCTATAACCAGGTCGAGGCGCTTGGCCCCCTGGGCCTCGTCGGCAGCGAACGCAACTGGAGCCTGAACGCGACCGACGTCGGTCCCGCCGGCGTCCTCCCCGGGGACTTCCTCGACGACGGATCCAACCGCTGGACAATCCTCACCGCCAGCCTGGCCACATTAGGCGCCCGCTGGCGCTGCGTCGCGCGCATGCAAGTTTAGATCCTCATCAATCGCAATGCTGACTCGGCTGCGCCTCGCCGCTAAACAGTTTTCGTAACTCCGAATTCCGCACTCCCCATTCCGGACCCCCTCCCGTGCCCAACGCCGTTCTCTTCGACATCCTCGCCCAGGTCCAGACTGCGATCGTCGCGCGCGGTCTCGTCGGGATCGGCAGCGCGAACGTGATCGTTCAAAAGGTGCCCGGCAACCGCCCCGCCGATCTCCCGGCGCAGCAGTTCCCGTGCATCGTCATCGCCCCGTATGCCTCGGAACAGCTCGATCCGCTCGCCGGCACGACCTCGCGCGACGACGTCGTGTACCGCGTCATCGTGGCGATCCTGGCCGCCGACAATGGCGATCAGGAAGCCCATTTCAATCTGTACCTGTCGTGGCGGCAGTCGCTGCGGCAACTGTTTCACGATCAGCCGCTCGCGAATCTGTGCTTCCGCGTCCAGGTCGAGCCTCGCGACGTCGTCGATCGCGAAGCCTGGCAACAACGCAACCTTTTCGCCTCCGCCCTCGTCCTGCACTGCTTCTCCCGCGAATCACGCGGGTGAGTCCGTCCCAATTTTTTTGTAATCAATGCTTCGTTGTCGAAATGTCCGTAGGCCGCAATCCCCGCAGAGGGGGAGACAAGGAGAAACGGAGACAAGGAGAACGAATGACGACGGCATCGCCGTCGTGCTTTGCTCCTTGTCTCCCCTTCTCCCCCTCTCCTTGTCTTCTTGGCTTGCAGTTCGACCCTCCAAATTTAGCTCCGGACTCCTCCAATGACCCAACCCGCCAGCATGGGCAGCCAGAGCCGGCTTTCGATGGCCGCTCCGGGCGCCGCCGTCGCCTCCTACACCGAGCCGCACGAATTCGTCTCCGAACGGCTCGTCAAGCAGCTCACGATCCTCGACACGGGTGGCATTCGCGGGACCCGGTCGCATCCCGCCGAGCGGACGCGCGACGGGACTTATTCCGTGCAGGGGATCATCAATTATCACTGCTCGAAGGGGCTGCTCGATCTGCTGCTCCCGCGCATTCTGGGCGCGGGCAGCTCTCCCACCTATGACCTCGCGGAAACGCTTCCCTTCTTCGACGTGCTTGTCGAGCGGATCGCCGACCGGTTCGTGTACGGGAATTGCAAAGTCAATCGGGCCGTGTTCAAGGCCCGCGCGTCGGGCCTGGTCGAGCTGGCCCTCGAGCTGATCGGCGAGACCGAAACCGTCTCCAGCACGGCGTTCCCTGCCGTCGCGCCGCCGACCGACACGCCCTACGTCTGGCAGGATTGCGTCGTCACGCTCAACGCGACGGCGCGGGTCGTCACCGAATTCGAATTGTCGGTCGACAATCATCTGGAGGCCCGCTTCTCGAACAGCCAGACGGCCACCGACCTCTATCCCACCGATCGCACCGTGCATCTGGCGTGCACCGTCCCGTTTACCGGCGACACGACCGACCTGTACGGCGCCAACACCGGCGGGGCGGCGGCCGCTTCGCTCGTCTTTACCAACGGGGCCCACAGTCTGACGTTCAACCTGGCCCAGGTGCAGTTCGCCGACCGATCCCCTCACGTTGCCGGCAAAGGCGAGATCCTCCTCCGCCTCGCCGGCACGGCCAAGAAATCGGGGAGCACGAGTGAGCTGGTGATCACGAATAACTGACGGGTTGAAGAGAGAGGAGTGAAGAGAGAAGGCAGAGGATTACTGTGTTGCGGCTCTTACAGGCGCTTTCCCCTCCCAGTTCCCGCGCGTTTCAAGGCATTGATTCGAATCCACGCGAAAAACTCATCTCATCAACGAACCAACGAAAAAGATTTTTGCCGCAGATGCCGCGGATCACCGCGGATGTGCCATTGACCCCGTTCGTATTTTATCCGCGCGTATTCGCGTCATCCGCGGTCCCCCTTTTTGTCCTTCCGTCCGTCATCATCCGTGTGCATCTGTGGCTCACTTCGTCTGTTTTCGTGTTTCGTAATTCCCGTCTGGAGACGCGCGGCGTAAACGCACGCGGCTAAACATCGTCTGAACCCTCGTCTTTCTCTCCTCACTCTTCTCTCCTCGACTACCCCGCCATGCCCGCCACCTACCTCCCCGACGGTTACACGCGCGAATCGCTCATCCCGGCGGGCGATTCGCATCCCGAGACTTGCGTCGTCTACCGGCCCATGCTGGCTGCCGAGCGCCGCCGGCTGGCGCTGCAGACCGTGCGCCTCAACAGTCACGGGCCGGACGGTTGCCACGCGGCCGCCCAGCTCATGGCCGCCGCGCTGGCCGCGCGGCTCGTGAGCTGGGACCTGTTCGACTCCCGCGGGGGCCTGGTCGAAATCACTCCCACGGCCGTCGCCAGTCTCGATCCGGCGCTGTTCGAGAGCATTCACAAAATGGTCGCCCGGTTCGACGATGAAGAGCGTTCCGCAAAAAACTGATTCTGGGGGTGCGGCTGGTGCTCGCCGCCCCCCAGGCCGCCTTTCGTAATTGCACACATTGCCAGACCTATGTTTACGATGAAACCACCGGCCGACCGTTTGAGCATCCGCCGCACAGCGGCAGGTTCATCCCGCGCCCGGCCGGCACATTATCCCCTTGTCGGATGGCCGGCATCGGCTGTCCCAAAGGAACTCCCGAAAATCCTCGGAGCCTGACTCATGAGAACCAGGCAGCCTATCGTTTCGACCGCGAGTGCCGGGCCGTGGGAAACTTCCCCGACGATCCGCTCGTCCGCCGGCACGCCGCGCTCATTCGCGCGGCAGAGCAATCGGTCGCGCAATTTGAACACAGACTCCACGGGATCAAAAGTTGACTTACGTCGCGACCCGGATGCTCGCCGGAGGACGCAAAAAATGAGGAATCTTTGAAGAAAATGGGCGAATTGCGACAGAGGCCCAAACTGCTCACAACATCAAGAATCGACACAACTCCAAGTAAATTGTCTCTGTGCCTCTGTGCCTCTGTGGCTCAAAGCGTTTTAAGAAACAAATTGGAAACACAGAGGCACAGAGATCACAGAGGAAAATGAATCACGAAAGCTCGTGCGACGCGGTGTCATGCTGACTCGGCTGCGCCTCGCCGCTAAACATTTTTGTAACTCCGCATTCCGAACTCCTCATTCCGCACTTCGTCCATGTCTGCCTCAATCCCCGACATCGTCCTGCGCCTCGCGCGCCGCGAACTCGAGTCCGGTCCTGCGCCCGTTGTCGATCCGCTCGCCACCTGGCCGGAGCAGGTTCGCCCGAACGAGCCGCAGGGACCACCCAATCGGGCGGTGCCCTCCCTGCGGTCTCCGGATGAAGAGCAAAATGCCGCGACCGACCTGCCTCCCGATGCGCCAGTGCCGGCCTCCGAGCAGCCTCAGCTCTCGCCCGCACCAATCCCACCCGCCGCCGCGCCTTCGCCCGCGCCGCCGGCTGCCCTATCCAGCCCGCCCGTCGTCGCCGTCTCTTCTTCATCGAGGAGAGAGGATCGAGGATCGAAGATAGAGAATGACGAGCCATCATTGTCGTCGCTTCCATCTCTCTTCTCTCCTCCCTCTTCTCTCTTCTTTCCCTCCTCCCCACCGCTCGCCCGGCACCCCCGCCTGCAAATCAACGACACCGATGCCAACACACCCTCCACCGCGACCGTCAACTCGCCAATCACCGGAGCTTTCCGTTCGTCCAGCCCCGGCCACTTGGAGACAACTGGCCCAGGAAATGAGCCATTCACCGGCCCGGCCGCTACGCCCAAATCGTCCTCCGGCGAATCGGGTACCGATCGCTTGTCCGAATCGGTTGCCGACCAGTCCCGCCAGCTCGAACAGCTTTCCCACGACCTCGACTCGTCGCTGACGCGGCTCTTCGCCACACAGCTGGAAACGCTCGACAACCTGCGCCAGCGTCTCGATGAACAGGAACGCCTCTGGCTCGAACAACAAGCCGTCCGCCGCGCGGGAGCGTGATGCGGCGTCACGCTGACTCGGCTGCGCCTCGCCGCTAAACATTTTTGTAACTCCGAATTCCGCACTCCCCATTCCGCACTCGACATGTTCCTCCGCTACGGCTCCTACACTCACGCACAAAACGAACCGGCTGTGCAGATCGGCAAGCGGGCGCTCTTCTCGCCGCGCGGCTACCGCCAGTCGGTCCGCGAGACGTGGCGCATCGTCGGCGTGCTGCACGCCGGCGATCAGCCCGGCCTGACCGCCGCGATCGCCGCGTTGCGCTCGGCCTACAACGTCAATGGCCTCGATCTGGGGCTGTACCTCGACGACGGCGTGACTCCCACCGATCACGTCCTCAGCTCCGGCGCCTCGCTGGGCGGCACGCGCGTCACGTCGCTGGCGTTTCCCATCGGGGCGGGGGCCGAATACAGCACGTTTCGCAGTTACTCGATCACCGTCGAAGCCGATTATCCCGACACGTCGAACAACCTGCTCGATTTCTCGGAGACTCTCTCCTTCGAAGGGACCGGTGGCCCGCGCATCGTCTTTCTCGACACGCTGGCCGGCTTGCCGCAGCCACAGATTGCCAGGCAATTCACGACCTGTCGCGCCCGGCAGCAAGGTCGGGCCGTCGGACAGGCAACCTATCCCCCCGTGTCGCCCCCGATCTGGCCGACTGCCGAGCTGCCCGACCAGCGGCGTCTCACGCTCCGCTCCCCCAAACGAATCGCCGCCAGCCTGACGGAGTACGTCGCCGAATGGACGTATGTGTTCGAATCGGTCTCGCCGCTGATCGGAGCGCCGAATTCGCCATGAAACAATCTCCGTAGCGTGGGCTTCAGCCCACGCGTATCTTGACTTCGTCGATTTCCAAACACGGTTCCATGAAAATAGCGAACTCGACTCGAATCGTTTTGATGACGATTGCAGGTCTTGCAACGCGTCTTCTCGCCGTGGGCTGAAGCCCACGCTACGATCGTGCCATGAGTTCCAGCTCCAGTGCATGTCGTCTCACCACCACTCGAGGATTCCAAAGATGACCGTCACCCCTGCATCAACCTGGAATTTGCCGCCACCCAGCGGATTTGAAGGCCTTCGCGACCACCTGCCGCTCAATGTTTACGAAGCCGAACTCCCGCACTGGAGGCAAGAGGGGGCGACCTATTTCGTGACGTTTCGCCTGGGCGATTCGCTGCCGCAAGCCAAGCTCCGAGAGTTGCGGCAATATCGAACGATGTGGTTACAACGACATCCGCCGCCTCGTTCCGAAAAGATACTGGATGCGCTTGCCGTAGAGGTTTTCCGACGCATCGAAAATTGGCTGGACCAGGGAATGGGGCGTTGCCTGTTGAGACGCCCCGATTTCTCCCAAAAGCTTACCGACTTGATGCACCGTGACGACGGGAAGCATTACGAACTTGGGTGTTATGTGGTGATGCCCAACCATGTTCACGCAGTCGTGCGTCCGCTGTGCCCGGCTGCTACGCCGCTGGAGGAGGTCTTGCGGTTATGGAAAGGATCATCGAGCCGAGCGATGAATCAGGCCCTCGATTCCGTCGGGCCGGTTTGGCAGCGAGAGAGCTATGATCGCATTATTCGTGACGCAGAACACCTGTATCGAGTACTTCAGTACATCGGCAATAACCCTGTGAAAGCGAAATTGCCCGTCGGCGCTTATCGGCTCTGGATCAGACCGGACTGGGTCAAACAAGGTTGGAACTTCACACATCCAAGTTCCCATTTCAACCCTGCCGCGCCATCGTAACGTGGGCTGAAGCCCACGCTACGACGGGTAACGCGGGCTTCAGCCCACGCGTATCTTGCTTCGTCAATTTTCAAACGCCGTTCTACGCAAACAACAGACTCGACCCGCATCGTTTTGGCAACGCTTGCAGGCCCCGCAACACGATTTCTCGCCGTGGGCTGAAGCCCACGCTACGGCGATTGTTCGCTCCCTCACCTCCCGGAACCTGACCCATGTCCACCCTCCGTTGGCGCGGCGACGCGCCGGCCGTCGCTCAGGTGCAGACGATCACCATCGGCGCCAACGACGTCGCCACGACCTACAAAGTGTCCATCAACGGCAAGACTGTCTCTGTCCCGGGCGACGCGGGCGGCGCCAATAACACGGCCGCCGATCTGGCCGGCGCATTGGCGGCGGCGACCGTGCCACAGGAGTTTGCCGAGATCGCCTGGTCGGTCGCTGCGAATGTCGTGACCGGGACGGCGACGAAGGCCGGAAAGCCCTGTACCCTGGCCGTCAGCGTGGCCGGCGGCACGGGGACGATTTCCACCACTGTCGCCACCGCCAGCAGTGGGCCGCACGATGCGGGCGTCGCCGCCAACTGGTCGGGCGCGGCGCTCCCCGCCACCGGCGACGACATCCTCTTCGACACCGGATCGAGCGACCTCCTGTATGGCCTCGACCAGCACACAATCACGCCCGCTTCAATCACCGTGCTCCCGGCGTTCACCGGCAAGATCGGACTGCCCGCGGTCAATGCCGACAATGCCTCGGCCACCTATTTCGAATACCGCCCGCAATACCTGCAATACGGTACGACCGGCGTCGGCGGGACGGTCAGCGTGAGCGTCTCGGGGGGCGCCGGGCGGATCAAGCTCGACCAGGGCTCGGCGCCGGCCGTCTGGAACGTCACGAACTCGGCCCAGCGCGTCGAAGCGGGGGTGCCTGCCGTGCTGCTCAAAGGGACCAACACCGCCAATGTCCTGAACGTGAACCGCGGAGACGTGGGCCTGGCATTTTTCGGAGGCGAAACCGCTGCGCTGGCAGCGCTCAACGTGGGTTATGAAACCAACCCCGCCGGCGACAGCACCGTCTGGCTCGGGACTGGCGCGTCGCTGGCCAACACGGCCGTCGTCCAGACCGGCGGCAACCTGACGATCAACTCGGCCACGTCGGGCACCGCCACGATCACCGTCTACGACGGCACGCTCACTTTGCAGAGCGGAGCCCAGACGGGCCTGGCGGTGCTGGGAGGAACGTGCGTTTACAACTCGACCGGCACGCTGGGCGGCACGGCCGTCTTAGGCGGCTCGGGTGCGCTCGACTTCTCGCAAGACCTGCGCGCCAAAAGCGTCACCAACCCCATCAACCTGTATGGCGCCAAATCGAAGCTGTTCGATCCCAACAAAGTCGTCACCTCCCTGGTCGTCAACCTCAACCAGCTCCCCGTTACCGATAACCTCGACATCGGCACGAACATCAAGCTGACGCGCGGAACGCCGCCGTAGTGCGCGACGACGCGAAGAGGCAAGCAGCACGGACACTCGATAGCCACGTTTCCAACACAATGGGACGCAGACAAGGAGACAAGGAGAGGGGGAGACAAGGAGAACATGCTGCGACGGCGTAGCCGTCTTTTTTCTCTCCTTGTCTCCCCATCTCCTTGTCTCCCCCTCTCGATTCCTCGCACATAGACCCTCCCGATCCCAACCGCCATGCCACCACTCCCCCTCCTCACCTTCCCCGGCGTCGATCTCGTGCGCTCGTGGTCGTTCACTCTGTCGCACGGCATCTTCCCCAGCGCGGCACTGGTCGAGATTGCGCCGCAGTTCGACATCCCGGCGGAAGTCGGGACGATGGTCCTCTCGTTCGGCGACGTCGCGATGGAATTTCCCGGCTGCGTCCTCGACAGCGCCACCGTCCGCCGCGATGGTGCGGGGATGATCGTCAGCCTGGCAATTCTCGATCGCCGCTGGGCCTGGCGCTTCGGCCAGATCAGCGGCCGCTACAACATGCGCGACCAGACCGGCGCGCTCGACCCCGATACCGAACAATCCCCGCAGGAGCTGGCGACGCTGCTCTTTGCCGCGCTGGGCGAAACGGAGTTCGACGTTTCACTGCTCCCTGACGAAACGCGCCCCGCCGTCGATTGGGTCTATGCCAATCCGGCCGCCGAGCTGTCGCGGCTGGCCGAGTCGCTCGGCTGCCGCGTCGTGCTCGGTCTCGACGGCGCCGTCTCGCTGCAGCCGGCCGGACAGGGGGCCGATTTGCCGGAAACGGGGACCGAGCGCACCCAGAGCTTCGGCATCGATCCCCCCAGCCGGCCCGATTCGCTGCTCGTGGTGTGCGGGCCGACGCGATTCGAGACGATGTTTCGGCTGGAAGCGGTCGGACAGGAACCGACCGGCGAGATCGAGCGGATCGACGACCTCAGCTATGCTCCCGCCGAGGGTTGGAGCAGCGAGGCCTGGCTGGGCTTCGCCAACGTGGCCGACGCCAACGCCCGCGCGAAAGCCCGGCAGACCGTCTTCCGCTGGTATCGTCTCAAATGCACGGCGCCGCAAAATACGGCGGGAGAATTTCAGATCGCCGGTTATGACGGCGACGTGAGCGACCTGTGGCAGCTTCTGCCCCTCGAACACACGCGCCTCGTCACCTCTGCCGACGTCGACGGCATCCAGCGCCCCGAGCCCGCCGGCGTCAGCGGCATCTTCTGGGACCGGTCGCTCGACGGTCAGGATCTTCCCGCGCAGCGGCAGTACACAGGCGCGTTCACCCTCGATGTGGCGCGGGGCATCGTCAAATTCGCCGAGCCGGTAATGAAGATGAATCCCGGCGGTGCGTCCGGCCTCGTCGAGGCGGAGCTGTATCTCACCGTGGCCCACGGCGTGCGGGACGCCACGACGCGCCAGCCGGTGCGCAGCGTGACGCAGCGCGAACTGCCCGGCGAGGGATTCGGGACCGGTCCCGAAGTGCTCCGCCGCGAAGACCTGGCGAATACGATCGTCACGAACTACGACTCGAGCAACAACCCCACCGACACGACCGACAATGCCGACGAATTGGATACCGAGATCGAGGCGCAGCTCGACGCGGCGGAAGGGGCTTACGAAACACGGATCACCGATTTCGTGGAGTACGCCGGGATCGTCCCGATCAATCCCGACGGCGCCATTTCACAGATCCAATGGCTGGCCGGCGCCGGCGGAGCCGTCACCCGCGCCAGCCGCAACAACGAATTCTCCCTCTCGGTCCCTGTGCGCCGCAACCCGCCGGTGGGGTCATTTTGAAATTTTCAATTCTCAATTTTCAATTTGCAATATTTCCGTCCGTCCGTCGTGGCTAAATCTTTCTTTCGAGCAGACATCTGAGCCACAAAAAAGACGAAAGGAATTTAACCGCGGATGACGCGAATGGACGCGGATAGAGCCATTGAGCTCGTCCGTATTGATCCGCGCGTATCTGCGGTTCTTCTCGGTGTCTGAAAGCGGTAACTCAAACAGCGTCGTAACTCCTCACTCCTCAATTCCTTTTTCCTTCCCGTGCCCGAACACTTCTCCGCCTTCGACAACCAGCAGTGGACCGAGTTCGTCAACTCGAACGCCGGCGCCGTGCCTGCTTACGGCGTCGTTCGCGCCACGGGAATCACGCTCGTCGAGCCGGGGCGGGTGCTGCTGTCGGCCGATCAGCCCAACGCGTTCGGCTGTCAGGCCAACTGCTTCGTCAACAGCCCGGTGTCGGTCGCCGCGGGGAAGTACGGCTATGTCACCCGCTCGTCGCCGCTCGTGGCGCTGTACGACACGGCCGACGGGACCCCCGCCTACGGCCAGGCCTGGGGCCCGCGCTCCGGCACGTGGAAGCTCAAGAAGAACACGGGTGGGTTCTTCGTGCTGGGGGTCACCAATTCCTCGCTGGGGCTGGCGCTCGTCGCGCCGCTCCCCATGCTCACCTTCCGTGGCAAAACGACCGCCGGCGCAATCGCCAAAGGTTCGACCGGCACGATCAACATCTACGCCGGGACTCTGGGAAGCGAAACCGACACCGGCCAGACGATGCCCAGCGTGTACAACCGGTATGCAAACGCCTCGTCAGGGAGATGGGTGACGTGCGGCTGGAACTTCGAAAACCAAGGCTGGGAGCTGATCGACCTGGAATGTTGACGAGTTCTGAGCCCCGAGTCCTCTGTACTGAGTACTGTTTCGTCCGCACCCCTCATCCCTCACTCCTCACGTCTCCAATGCCCCCAACATTCCGTGATCACCGTCATCCGCGCGACTGGCTCCGCCCCTGGCGCGACCCCCCCGGCTTCTTCCTGCCGAATTGCCCGTGTTGTCCAGGGGCAGGGGTCACTCAGGCGTATCACGTATTTGGCGGAGTCACGTTTGGCAGCCCCAGCGTCCGTCAGTCAACGAATTACCAATGGGACGGTGGTACGTGGTCCGCGAAAGCGGCACTTTCGGCAGCCCGAGAATCAATGTCGTCGGCGACGCCCACATCGCCAAATCCGGCCTACACCTATGGCGGAGTGAATAACGCCGCATTTCTCACCCAGTCGGATAGCTATGTACCGGATAATTGGAGCACGAACACGGCGATGCCATCGCCTGCGCGCCAGCGCCAGGCAGGGTTGGCAGTGTCATCAAAGTGCTATCAATTCGGCGGGTGGAACTCGTCCAACGTAGCACAATCACAGAACGACGAGATGACTCCAGGAAGCCCGTCAACGTGGGCGACCAGGACCGCGATGACGCAGGCAAGGGCGAACGCTGGCACAACATACATTGGCGCTAAGGGGTACAACTTTGGTGGCGACAATACGACCCCGACGCAGACCAATACGAATTTCGAGTACGATCCTGTCGGCGATTCGTGGGCCACGAAGGCGGCCTACCCAACGACGAGCGTGGACGCGCTCGTCGCGTTCACGTTCAACTCGACTGCATACGCTGCCCTTGGCTTTCCATCAGGGGCCGTGCTGAAAAGCTACGTCGTCGACGCGTGGACATCGAAGGTCTCCCCGAGTACGACAGTGACATCGTTTGCGGCAGGAGCGAGTATCGATGCGTCAAATGTTGGGTGGGTGACCGGCGGTACGGTATCAAGTATTGCCAGCAGCGATCAGCATATCGAATATGTCGTCGACACTTGGACAAACAGGGCGGCGATCCCAACACGGATTCAGAACGGAGCTGCGTCACCAGCATGATCGAATTGTCGGACTTATTAATCGACCATCAGGAATTCCACTCTGACCTGCAAATGGACTCGTTCATTACGGCCAGGTCGGGTGGGACCTTGTACGGATGTTATAAACAAGCATTGCGCGAACTTGCGACCCGAGTGCGGGCCCTACGTGAGCGATATTTTGGGCGGCGTTTGCTCCTCTTGGAGATTGAGGAACATGATTTGGCGGGAACCCCACGCGACTTGATTCATGCGGAATCGAAACGGATGGCCCTTCGGGAAAGCGACAGCATATTGGCGGATACTGAGCGCGAGTTCTTGCGATTCTATGCCCAGGCAACAGCGACACGCGAATCGCTCCGTTCACAAGGCGTGAGATTCCCTCTCGACGCCGCGACGCGGGACCGGCTCGACCGTGAGATGTGGGTGCATCACCTGAAATGCCGCGTTGCCGTCGAGCTAAATACAATGGGTCGGGCGACAAGCGTTACGGTCGAACTGATTCAGGCGCTACCGCAGCCGATTAGAGAGTCAATATGCGCCGAGATCTTCTGCCCGGACGCTCCGCGGCACCTTATGGAATGGTTTATGTCCTACGATTTTGATCTGCCGCAGCCGCACGTGATTCCCGCGATGTCCGCCCGAAGACTAATCGGATGCTGCGAATAGCTCGGTTCATCAATGCCGTCGCCGTACACGTCGTCGACGGGTTGGCTCTTGTCTCAAAAGAGCAGCTCGCCCAGCGCCTCCAGGCTTGCGAGGCATGCAGCTTTCGGCAGGGAATAGTCTGCAGACACACTCACTGTGGCTGTTTTGTCGACATCAAAGCTCGATGGCGGAGCGAGAAGTGCCCGGCGGAACCGCCGCGCTGGCAGGAAATACCTTGCGAACACTGATCCTTGAGAGTTATCCTACACGGATTATCTTTAATTCATTGTAGAATTGAATGAGGAGTAATCCCATGCGCCGACGGGCCGGTTTCACGCTCACGGAATTGTTGATTGTTATTGGGATTCTTCTGATTCTCAGTACGATGTCGCTGGCGGTATACAACACTGGACGATCGAGTGACCGCATCCGGTCCGCCGCCCGGATTGGCCAATCCGCCTTCCTCGGCGCGAAGGATCGCGCAATGCACGCGAAGAATTTCCGTGGCGTGCGGCTTACTCGTGACGCAAACGGCCCTACGTTTTCATCAACGAATTTGTTTCCGGCGCTCGTGAACGGCTTTGCAATGGTGCAGCCGATTAGCCACGATCCGTACCCGACCGGGACGATTCGGCTTGAGCGACTCGACATGAATCAGGATGGTTTTGCCGACACCCCCGACATTCTCGTAGTTCGTGGCATATCGACAGGCAACATCGGAGCCGTCGATTGGAGCAACGTCTACAGTTTCTTCGGCACTGTTGGGCAGATCAGAATTCCCGCGACGACGGGGCAGTGGTACACATTCACGGTTGCGACAAGTGGGCCTTACGCGATCGGCCCGAGCAATCAGTGCCTGATTCTCCAAACGCCATACAGCAACACGTCTGGCGCGATCGTATCCCCGGCGGTGATCGCCTATCCGTTCACTGGCACTGCGCCGGCACCCGTCGGAGGATGCGACATTCAATTCGGAAACGAAGTCCTCCCGTTTCATCAGCCGATTCCGTTGCCTTCGGCGACGGTGCTTGATTTGAGGTATTCCAGTTCCAATGTGCAGATTCTCGCCGGGGCGAATATCATCAATACGACGGGGCTCCTGGCGCCCAATATCGACATCAGCTTCTCGCCGCGCGGGAGTATCGCCGGGGCGACCGGGGGACAGGGGGCTCTGTATTTCTGTCTCCGCGATCTGGCGGATGCCATGTCCACCAGCACCAACCCCCTGACCGCCGGCGGGCCGCGCGATCCGTCCGACCCCGCCTGCCAGGGGGAATGCCTGATTCTCGCCCTCAACCCGGCCACCGGTCTCGTTCAGACCTACCCGGCCAATCTCACCGACGCTTTTATCAACAGCAGCGGCCCCAACACGGCGACCACGACGACGGGCCAGGACGGCTACGTCGACAACCTGTTCTCGTTCGCCCAGCAAGGCAAAGCCGCCGGCCGCTAACTCGCCCCAGCGAGCCGCGGGGTTTATCCCTGCGGTATCCGGACGAAGAGCAATTCCAACGCAGCGCATGGCGCGTAAGCCGTTGCGGCCGCGGTTTGAACGGGAGGGTTTTCCAGCATGCAGTCACGGGCAAATCGATATGCTTTTTGATCCTTCGTCGACTGGTCGCGCTGACACCGCGGGGATAAACCCCGACGGCTGGCTGTCGCGAGCGAATTCATCTTCAGATCCCGCAGGGATCGCCCCAGCGAGCCGCGGGGTTTATCCCTGCGGTATCAGAGTGAAGAGCAAAACCGATGCAGCGCATGGCGCATAAACCGTTGCGGCCGCGGTTTGAACGGGAGGGTTTTCCAGCATGCAGTCACGGGCAAATCGATATGCTTTTTGATCCTTCGTCGACTGGTCGCGCTGATACCGCAGGGATAAACCCTACGGCTCGCTGGGGAGAGTGACGTCACTTCGGCAGGCGCGTTGCCAAGACCTGCATATCGATGATTTCAGCCAGTTTGAATTGTTGTTCTGCGACGTATTTGATCGCTGCCAGAATTGAATCTTCGCCGTGCAGATATCGGTCGCTGCCTCCTCGAGTCCACCAGCTTTGATTGATTCCTGCTCTGGCCGAAAGTTTTGCCTGACTCGTCCCTTTCAGGATCCGGCGAACGGCGGAGCCATCATCCGGGCAATCGCAGATGACGAGATGCACATGATTCGCCATCAAAGCGCCCCGAAGGATCCGCCACGCCCGTTTACGAGCGGCTTCGATCAGCGCTTCTGCGCCGCAGAGCGCGTCGTCGAGGGAGAGTCGAGTCGGAGACTGGTTCATCAACGTCCGTGTTTGATGCCGGGTGAGCGGATCATCTTTCGTGAACGGCGTTCTAGGAATGTTTTGTTTGGGAAGCCAGCCACCGCCGGCGAGATGGGTGTTTGACACGTATCCGCGTTCGTCTCCCGGCAACCAATTGCCAAAGCACGTCCACGTCAGGAGCAGAGCGAAGCAATCGTCGGGGGCCATGTGGGATTCCCAAGGTGATTGGAAACACGGAATGATGATTATCGTGCGCCAGTTGCGTCAAGATTGCAATCTCGGCATGGGTCCCACTCGCCCCAGCGAGCCGCGGGGTTTATCCCTGCGGTATCCGGACGAAGAGCAATTCCAACGCAGCGCATGGCGCGTAAGCCGTTGCGGCCGCGGTTTGAACGGGAGGGTTTTCCAGCACGCAGTCACGGGCAAATCGATATGCTTTTTGATCCTTCGTCGACTGGTCGCGCTGACACCGCGGGGATAAACCCCGACGGCTCGCTGTCGCGAGCGAATTCATCTTCGGATTCCGCAGGGATCGCCCCAGCGAGCCGCGGGGTTTATCCCTGCGGTATCCGGACGAAGAGCAATTCCAACGCAGCGCATGGCGCGTAAACCGTTGCGAAGACGATTTAAACGGGAAGGTTTTCCAGCATGCAGTCACGGGCAAGTCGATATGCTTTTTGATCCTTCGTCGACTGGTCGCGCTGACACCGCGGGGATAAACCCCGACGGCTCGCTGTCGCGAGCGAGTTTGCTGGGGCGAGCGACTGTGCGGCGTTATGCCCCCAGCGCCTGGCGCAGGTCGTCGAGCGACTGGCGCAGGTCTTCGAGCTGCTCGCTCAGTTCGCGATTTTCGGCGCGCAGGCGGGCACAGGCCGTTTCGAGGGCGGTGATCCGCGTCAATAATTCGTGGGCGGGAGCCGACGGCGGGGACAAGGCGGGAACCGGCGGCGCCGAGACTAAGGCCGGGCGGGGAGACGCCGCTGGGGCAAATGTGGCGGCTGCCGGAGGCAGATCATCGTCAAAGGTCGTGCGCTGCGTCATTTTCTTGGATTCGCGCGCTTCATACAGATTGTGATCGATTTCGACGCCGCGACGCTCCAGGGCGGCGTCGGACTGGGCGAACTTCATCGACATGAGGCCCGCGAGCTCGGTCCGCAACTGGTCCAGCGAATCGAGCGAGCCGGCGGGGGCCATCCGGCTGGCGCGGCTGCGCAGCTCCCCCATGGGTTGCCGGCCGCGAAGCAACAGCTCTCCCAGAATGGCCACCTGCGGCTCAGACAGGTCGCTGAACCGCCGGCGCACGTAATGCCGGAACCGCTCGGTCCGCCCCGACTCGGTATGCACGACGGCGGCCAATCCCAACTCGCGCAGTTGCGTGAGCGTGTCTTCGACGTCGTCTTCGGAATAGTTCGTCAGGGGGTGTCGCGAGCTTTTCTGATTGCAGCCGGTGGTGAGCGCCTTGAGCGTCAGCGGATAGGATTCGGGGACGGTGAGCGCCTTTTCGATCATCGTCCCCAGGACGCGGCGCTGGGCCGAATTGAGCGAAGTGATGGGGGGGAGCTGTGCCTCTTGGGATTCGTCTGACATGTGGTCTGCCCCTTCAATTTCTGAACTCGATCGAATGCCCGCCGCGCGACGTGTCGCTGAAATCTTCGACGACCTGGCTGGCTTCGCCGATCATGCGATTGACGGCGGCGATGCTGCCGAACGCAAACAGGCAGTCCCCCGCTTCGATGATCGCGGTGCCGGGCGGGGGCATCAGCCGTTCGCCGCTGCGGCGGCGGATGCCGACGATCATCACTCCCTCGTCGCGCATGTTGGTGTCCATCAGTTTCTTCCCGACGTACGGGCTGCGGGCCGAGATCTGCACGTCGGCCAGCTCCAGGTCTTTGCCTTTATGATCGGCGATCTCCAGGAAATCTTCGATATTCGGATTGAGCATGAAGCGGGCGATTTTCTGGGCGCCGGTGCTGTACGGGCTGACGACTCGATTGGCCCCGGCCCGTTCCAGCTTGAGCGAAGCCGATTCGTCGGTGGCGCGGGCGATGATGTCGAGCTTGCCCGACAAGAGGCGTGCGGTGAGCGTCACGAACACGTTGTCGGCGTCGGTGGGCAGCACGGTCGCCAGGGCTTTGGCCCGCGAGATTCCCGCCTGGGCGAGGACGCGGTCGTCCGACGCGTCCCCCACGATGTACAGCCAGTGCTGATCCGAGCAATTCGTCCGCAGCAGGTTTTCGTCGGTGTCGATGATGACGAACTGCCGCCCGCGCTCGCGCAGGTGCTCGCAGATCGTCCATCCCATTCGGCCGAATCCGCAGATGATGAAATGGTCCTTGAGCTTCTGAATCTCCCGTTCCATGCGTCGCCTCTCTAAAAAATGCCGCGTTTCGGCGGAGAACAGCCATTGTCCGATTTCCACGGCCCCGTACGAGACCACGCCGAAACCGGTCATCAGAAACACGATGACAAACACCCGGCCCCCCGGCCCCAATCTCACAATCTCGCCGTAGCCGACGGTCGTCATCGACGTGACCGTCATATACAGGCAGTCGATCCAGGGGACGTCGGGGTCGAGCGAGAAGAACTTGAAGCCGAGCGTCCCGGTGGTGGCGATTCCCAGCAGGAGCAGCAGGGTCGTCCGCAGCCGGCGCTGAACGGTTTCAGCCGGATTGACGCCACGATAGGTGCGGGAACGATCGGCCATGCAGGTCGGGCGGGAAGGCGCGTGACGTAATGCTTAGCGACAGGAAACGAACGCCCGGAAGTTTACAAACCGAACAGCAATTTGGACAACAGCGCCACGGGCAGATCGGATTGCACGAGGCGCTGTGGTGTGCCGCACCGCCGGAGCACGTTTTCTGCGGCCAGGTAGCCGCTGCGGACCGCCCCTTCCATCGTTCCCGGCCAGCCGGTTTGCGTCCAGTCGCCGGCCAGTTGCAGATTGTCGATCGGCGATTGCTGCGGCGGACGCAATTTATCGACGCCCGGCAGCATCGACACGACCGCTTTGTGTTCCGTCACCAGCCGCGAATGCACGAGCCGCGCCTCGCGCACGATCGGCCAGACACCGGCCAGCTCGTCCACGACCATGCGAATCGTTTGGTCGTTCCCGGCTTCGACGACGTCGCGCGACGCGCTGATCACGACCTGGTAGTAGTGCAGTTCGGAATTCGGAGTGCGGAGTGCGGAATCCAATTCTCCCCCCCTTAGCAAGGGGGGGCCGGGGGGGGTGGCGTGGTTTTGCGGCTGCGGATCCGTGATCGCTCTCTCGACGGCCCCAGCTTGTCCCGCACACGTCGCCTGAATTGCCGACCGATTAAACAGCCACTGACTCTGCTTTCCCACGAACGTCGCATGCCGCAATTTGGTGATCGGTCGGTCGAACCACAGATGAACGCTCGAGATGGGCGCTGTCTCGAGACGGTCGATCCCCGCGAGGCGGGGATGAGCCCGGCAGGCCTCCGGCAGCAGCGGCAGCACGAGGTTTTGCGGCACGGCGAGAATGACTTCGTCGGCGTCGATTCGCTCTCCCGATCGCAGCTCGACGCCAGTCGCGTGGGCTGCGGGCGCGCTGGACGGCGATCCTGCTGCGTTGTTGGTTCTCCCTGGATCGAACAGCAACTGCTTCGCACCGCTTTGCAGCCGGGGAGTGACGTTCCGCGCGGCGAGCCACGCCTCGAGCCGCGGGCCGTACAATTCATCAAGCGGCGCCGTGGGGAGCCAGACTTCCCAGCCGTGTCGATTGGCGATGAACGCGTCGACGAAGACTTTGCGGGCATGCCCGACGTCGATGCGATCGAGGGTCTCGCTGAGCGCACTGACGAGCACGACATGCCAGAACCGGTCGATATTCGTCTGGGTCTGGCCGTGCCGATGCAGCCAATCGAGAAACGTGACGCCTTCGCAGAGGGCCGGATCGGTGCGCGCCAGTGCGCGCAGCCCCAGCCCCAGCCGATATTTGTCGTGCCACGAGAGAAACCCGAACCGCGCGAACGCCGGCGCCAGGTGCAGGGGCGCCGGCCAAGGGGCGGCGGCCATGCGGCTGGCGCGACCATCGGGAGCGACGAACACCAGTTCGTCTTCGCGGCAGAAGAGCGATTCGATGCCGATGGCCTGACAGAAGTGCCGGAAGTTCGTGCAGCAACCGAGTGCGACGTGCTGACAGTTGTCGATCGGCTCGCCTGTCGTCTGGTCGACGAAGGAGCTGGCCCGCCCGCCCCATCGCGGCCGGGATTCACACAGTGTCACGCGCAGTTCGGGGCGTCCGGCCAATCCCACCGCCGCCGCCAGGCCGGCCAGCCCGCCTCCGACAATGACGACGTGTTTGCTCATGAGTCTGTCAATCAGTTCTTGTCTCGCCGAATCCGGATTCGTACGCTGGAAAAGTACGCGGAATTACACACCGCGACGCTCCTCCCCGTCACAGACAAACTGGCACGACAAGATGACAGATCGCCTTATGAAATGGAATCCGGCATCAGGTTGTCACACGACACGCGCTGTCAGTCGCCGCGACTCTTGCCGTCTCGATCCGCGCACCCGCGATCTCTCTCCCGGCCAAAAGGCGCCGCAGTTGGCGCTGTATCGTCAGGTGGATTTGCCGGCCGATGTCGCAGCCAAAATCTTTCGCGACAATGCGCGGCGGGTGTTGAAGCTGTCGGAAGGATTGCCGAGAGTCGAGCGGTGCCTTGTCACAATCAGTGCCCGCGCATACATTCGGATGAGGACTTATCTCCAGGCACTTGAATGACACGATCGAATGATTTGCCGACCGTGGGGACCCCGAACACGTCGCGAGAGAAACGCGACAAGAAGGGCAAAGTCATTCAACGGCGGTATTACGGCGGGGACGGGAAGGCGGTCGTCAATATCGACTACGACCGCGATCATGGGGCCGGAAGGCCGCACGCCCATGACTGGGATTGGACGCAAGACCCGCCGGTTCGTTTGCCGGGGCGGTCGTTAACCGCCGCCGAAAAGAAAGGAAACAGCAAATGAGCGCGAGAATATTGACGTATAAAGGGTACGTTGCCGGATGGCTCGATAGTTCGATTCATGACTTCCTCGAGGTTCTGCCGGTGACGTCCGTCAGCACGAAATACGCGCTCATTACGTGTTTGGACAGCAACCCGGACCCAGCTTCTTTACGCGAAAAGAGCCCTGAGCTTAAATCCGTTGCCCGTCGATCGCAGGTCGTCGGGCGCGGGCTCTTGCTGCCGACTGAACTTCTATTGGAAACCGATTGTCGCCATCAATTATTCTTCGGTTTCGATGAGGTCTGGTTTTTCCCAAGCCAGACGATTAAGCCGAAGCCAGAGTCGGCGTCGCTTTTGGGCCCGGCACGGTTGAATCAAGCCAGATTCAAAAAGCTCGGCAAATGGATGGTCGACAACTCGTGCTCTCTGGCCCTCGGTGGTGGTGAAGGGCTGAACTTTGTGGTGCCGGCAAATGGTGTTGCCAAGTTCATGCTCGGGTATTCGATCGAACAACGTGAACCTTCTTTGGCTTCTTAGGACTTATTCAATATGGAACTTCACGACCTGATGCGTCGCTTGCACGTTAAGAACGAGAGCAAGATTGTTTTGCTCGTGGCGGATGGGCTGGGAGGGCTGCCTTTGCAACCGGGCGGCAAAACAGAGCTGGAAACGGCGAAGACGCCCAATCTCGACGCCCTGGCCGCAGCCGGCACGCTGGGCCTCAGCACGCCTGTCTTGCCCGGAATCACGCCGGGCAGCGGACCGGGCCATCTGGGGCTGTTCGGCTACGATCCGCTCCAGTTCCAGATCGGCCGCGGCGTCCTGGAAGGGCTGGGAATCGACTTCGATCTGGGGCCTAACGACGTTGCCATTCGCGGCAACTTCTGCACGCTCGACGGACAGGGCCAGATCACCGATCGCCGGGCGGGACGCATCGCCAGCGACATCGGCGCCAAGCTCTGCGCCAAGCTCGATCAGATCAAGGTCCCCGGCGTGGAAGTCTTCGTGCGGCCGGTCAAGGAGTATCGGCTCGTGGTCGTCTTTCGAGGCGCCGGCCTGGGCGGAAGCGTCGCCGACACCGACCCGCAAAAGACGGGAGTTCCGCCGCTCGAGCCTGTCGCCCGCGACGCCGCGTCGCAAAAGACGGCCGAAGTCGCCGCGGCGTTTTTGAAACAGGCCCGCGAGGTCCTGAAAGGGGACGCGCCGGCGAATTTCTTCACGATGCGCGGCATCGACAAGAAACCGCAGATCCCGACGTTCGAAGAGGTCTATGGGCTGCGCGCGGCGGCGATTGCCGTTTATCCCATGTACCGCGGTCTCGCGCGGCTCGTGAGCATGAAGGTCCTCGACGCGGGGCAGACGCTTGACGATCAATGCAGCCGGCTGGCCCAGGCCTGGAACGACTTCGACTTTTTCTTCATGCACTATAAGTACACTGATTCGACGGGCGAAGACGGCAACTTTCCCGTCAAGGTCGAGCGAATCGAACAGCTCGACGCGGCGATCCCCAAGATCATGCAGCTGAAGCCCGACGTGCTGGTCGTCACCGGGGACCACAGCACTCCCAGCAAGATGAAGTCGCACAGTTGGCATCCGGTCCCCGTGCTGATCTCGGCGGCCAACTGCCGCAGCGACGCCTGCACGAGTTTCGGCGAAGCGCAGTGCCTGGCGGGTGGGCTGGGGCAGTTCCCGGCGAAATACCTGATGAGCCTGACGATGGCCCACGCCGGCCGCCTGGAAAAATTCGGCGCGTAGCGCAACTCGTTCCCAAGCTCCGCTTGGGAACGGCGCGTCCGAAGCTCCGCTTCGCGTCATGCACACTAGCCTTCACATCCAGTCCGTAACCACATCGATCAATGCCTGTTGCCGCGCGTAATTCCGCGCGCTCGAATACCGCCAATGCAAGGGATCGTCGACATACCCGCGCCGCACGGGATTGTCGTGAACATATTCGAGCTTCTGCCACATCATGTCGTCGTCCTGAATCTGCTGGGGATGGTTCCCCTCCTGCCAAACCTGAAAGGCACTCTCGGTTTTATGCGAGAGCTCGTGCAGCCGAAGCTGGGTCAGCAGGGACTTATCCCCGATCGCTTCCAGCCGATCGACGATCTGGCGGGCAGTGAATGATTTGAATCGCTGCATGACGTCGGAGAGATCGGGGGCTGAAGCAATCAGGTGCACGTGATTTTCCATCACGACATAGCCGAACAGTTTGAGGCCACGTTCACGCTGGGAGTATTTCCAAGAGTCGAGGACGAATTTAACAGCTTCCGGCCGCGTGAAGAGCGGGAGCCAGCCGACGATGCTGCACGTCATGAAATAGGGGTACTCGGTTTCGAAGATGCGGTAGCGGGAGCGCGGCATGGAGATGACTCCGTGGATTCAGAGATGTGCGATACGTGAAGCGGAGCTTGGGAACGAGTGTATCTCGTGCGGCGCGGCTATGTCGACGATCCGCTGCACTGGCGATATTCGAGTGCGCGAAATGACGCGCGGCAACAGACGTTGATCGATGTGGTTACGGACTGGATGTGAAGGCTTGTGTGCGATACGTGAAGCGGAGCTTCAGACGCGCCGTTCCCAAGCGGAGCTTGGGAACGAGTTGGCGGTGGGCGGGCAAACTTGGTCTGGCCTAAAACCCCCCGGATCGCTACTTTACCCGCCGCGCAAAATCGGCCTCTGCGAAGCCGTGCGCGTCAGGCAAAGGAATGCTCCTATGTGGCTTTATCCTGCAATGTTCGGCATCACGCTGCTGCAAGGTTGTGCGCTGACGATCTGCGCGATGCTGCTGGGGCGCTGGCTGCGAATTCTCGACTTCCCCGATCAGGAGCGCAAGCGGCATTCGCGAGTGACTCCCCGCACGGGGGGAGTGGCTGTCTGCGTGGCGCTGGTGCTGGGCGTTCTGGAATGGGGCTGGATCTCGAATTCGGGCTACGTGTCCGACGTGCCGCAAATGAACGATAATTCATTCCTGATCGTTTCGGCAGTGCTGCTGTGCGGCCTGGGGCTCTACGACGACAAATACGGAATGAGCGCGGGCGCCAAATTCCTGTGTCAGGCGCTGGCCGTGCTGCCGTTCGTCTGCTGGGGGCAGACAGCCACAAACGCGCACCTGTTCGGCGTGCAGATCGATCTCACGTGGCTGGCGGTGCCTGTGTGCCTGCTGTGGCTCGTGTCGTGCGCCAATTTCGTGAACCTAGTGGACGGGCTGGACGGCCTGGCCGGCTCGGTGGGGCTGATCGTCTCGATGGCGATCGCCGCCCTGGCATGGTGGAACGGGCTGGCTGAAGTGTGCCTCCTGGCGACGATCCTGTGCGGCGCGCTCGTGGGATTCTTGTGTTTCAACTGGCCCCCGGCTCGCATTTTTCTGGGTGACTCGGGAAGCCTGCCGCTCGGTTTTCTGGTGGGAGCGCTGTCGCTGGAAGCCTCGGCCAAGAAGGCGGCCGGTTTGACGCTGGCGATTCCCGTGGTGCTGCTCAGCGTGCCGATGTTCGACACGTCGATGGCCATTCTGCGACGCAAGTTGAACGGCCGCCGTATCGGTCAGGGGGACCGCGAGCACATTCATCACGTGTTGCGCGACCGCGGATTATCGCCGGCGCAAACGCTATTGCGGATCTGTCTGATGTGCTCGATCACGGCGGCAGCCGTGCTGGTCTCGACGGTCTTTAACAGCGATCTGATCGCCATCAGCGTCTGCGGGGCGCTGCTGACGATTCTCATCGCCGGCCGCGTGTTCGGATTCAACGAAACGATGCTGCTCGTGCACCATATCCAGGCGTTCGGCGCATTCTTGAAATGGATGCCCGAAACATTGCGGGCGAAATTCGTCGTCGTGCGCCTGGAAGGCTCCGTGGCCGCGGGAGAGCTGGACCTGTGGCACAAAATCGTCAAGCGGGCCGAGCGACTGGACGCCCTGTCGATCGAGTTCGTCTGTGAAGACGTTTCCAGCGGCAAGGAACTCGCCACACTCACCTGGAACTCGACCGACGAATCGACTGGAGAGTCCGCAGCAGCATCGATCGCAAAGTCCTCGGCAAAATCGCCGGTCTGGGAATTCACCTATACGGTCCCTCGGGGGGCCGGCATACAAACGCGGATTTGCGCAACAGGCGCCTCGCGAGAGAATTCCGGATTCATCTGGCTCAACCAGCTTTCCGAGCTGTTGGTGGCGCTGTGCGAAAGCTGGCCGGTGGGCGAAACACCCATATCGGTCGACAAGCAGCCACCCCAGTATCAGTTGCCGCGAGCCGCGTGACGGTGCCATGCCGCTCAGAGTCGCAGACACGCTCCGTGTGCCGTCCTAACTCATTCCCAAGCTCCGCTTGGGAACGGGAAATTCGACCTCACTTCGTCTCGACAGGTCTCTCTCGATACCCCTCACACCGGACGACCGGCTGCGGCGGATACTTCACAAACCGAGACTCTGATTGCGAGAGACCGCACAGCAGGAATCGTGAGCCTTTCCCGGAAACGATTTCACGGACGTGGCTGCAGCTCAGGCAGAGACTTCTGGGCGTCGGCATTCGTGGTCTCCCCAGGATTCAAAGCCCCGGTAGATCCAGACATATGCCCGACCGTAACCGGTCGGACATATGTCTGGAAGGTAGGGGCGGCATAGGAATTGCATTGCGGCATCTCGGTCAGAATCTCATTTGTCTGGATTCAACGCTACGGCGAGTCAATCATCTCGAACAAATTCGGGCTGCCCCGCCGGGTGGTGGCTCCCCCCATGCCAAAAAATCAATCGCCACGATGGAAATCGCGTTGGCAAATGGGCAACATGAAAGACCGTTGCCTGCCATGCAATTTTCACAGTCAACCGATAACTCGCCGAGGAACGCCGCCAGATGCAATTTCGTCCCCTGGGTTCGAGTGGTCTCGCCGTCTCTCCCATTTGTCTGGGCACGATGACGTTCGGCACGCCCGTGTCGGAAGCCGATTCGATCCGCCTGGTTCACGCGGCCATCGACATGGGAATCAACTTCATCGACACGGCCAACGTGTATGAAGGCTATCGCCGGTTCCTGGGGAGTGCCGGCGGCGTGGCCGAAGAAATCGTCGGCAAGGCGCTGCGCGATCGGCGCGACAAGATGATTCTGGCCACGAAGGTGTGCGCGCCCGTCGGGCCAGGTCCACAGGAGCGAGGATTGTCCGCCGTGCACATCCTGCGCGAGCTCGACCGCAGCCTGCGCCGATTGCAAACCGACGTGATCGACCTGTACATCATCCACTGGCCCGATAAAGAGGCGCCGCTCGATGTGACGCTCGCGGCCATCGACACGGCCGTCCGGCAGGGCAAGGTCCGATATTTCGGCGCGTCCAATCACCCGGCGTGGCAAATGTGCGAAATGTTGTGGATTGCGGACCGCCACGACCGACCGCCGGTCGTCAGCTCGCAGATCCCGCTGAGCCTGCTCCGCCGCGAGTTTCAGCACGACCTCGTCTTCTGCCAACAGCACGGCGTGGGTGTGACGCCGTATCAGTCGTTGCAAGGGGGCTTGCTAACCGGGAAATACCGGCGCGGTCAGCCGGCGCCGGCGGATTCGCGCGCCGCCGAAAAGCCCGACTGGATGTGGAAGACGGATGACGCGTTGTTCGATCGGCTGGAGGGAATTGAACGCCTGGCCGCGGACGCCGGCACGTCGATGACCCGGCTGGCCCTCTCGTGGGCGCTGGCCCAGCCGGCCGTCAGTTCGCTGATCGTCGGTGTGAAGCGATCGGACCAGCTCGCAGACGCCGTGGCAGCCGCCGACGTGCGACTCTCTCCCGACCAATTGCAAAAGCTCGACGCCGTCTGTCCGCCCCCCTGGCGCCAGCCTGATCCGATTCGTGGTTGACATCCATGC
>DASYAR010000414.1:0-9079 GCA_036501235.1 Planctomycetaceae bacterium | reverse complement strand
ACGTCGAGTGCCGCCCGCGGGCGTCATGCGCCATCAGGTGCACGCGGTCGACCGCCTGGATGGCCTCAGCCGTCAGCCCCTGCCAACCGGCGACAGCAATCGTCAACTGCAGGTGATGCGGTTCGAAAGCTTGCCGGATCGTCGTCAGCAGGATGCCGTAGTCGCGCTGCTCGGCCTCGTTCGCGGGATGTTCCCAGTCGAGATCGGCTCCATCGAACTGGTTGTCCTGGCAGAACTTCACCAAAGCAGCCGCAAAAGTCCGGCGGGCCTCGTCCGATGCCGCCACTTTCGCAAAACCGTCCGATCGCCCCCATCCGCCAACGCACAAGGAAAGCGCCGTATGGTACTGCTGCTTGATTTTTTGCAGCTTCAAGATGTGTTCGGGGCGGAGCTTTGCAAGCTGCAAATGACCACTGGCATCAATCTGAGCAGAGAAATAGACAAGGTCGGTCACGTCTTTGCCGACTTCGGGATCAATCTGGGCCGCTCGGTATTCGGGAAGATAACCGACGATGTGAAATTTGTCGTCGACTGTTGAGTTCGATGCCGTGGGAGCTTTGTTGACGGCATTCGAGTCGTCGGCGTTCGCTGTGGCTGTCGCGAAGAGGGCAAGCCAGGCGACGGTGGGATAGACAATTGGCAGCCGCAGCAGGCAAAAGCTGAGCATCAGTCATTTCTTTCGAAGAAGTTCTTCAGGCCCTGGTTGAGCAGCATATCGAGTGCGCCTTGACCGAACTGTTCGGCCAGGCGTCCGATGGCGCGCCGGTCGACTCGCGGGCGGCGCAGCGTGCCGCTGATCGGAAGGTCGAGCGTCTGGCCTTTGAGAGTGCTCAGCAGCCGGGACCGGTTGGCCAATGCGTCGGAGATCGAAATCGAAGCGACAAGATCGAGCGAATGATCGAGACCGACCGAACCGCGCGTGCGAATGACGATCCCGCGGCCCTGAAATTCCATTGCCTCGTGATGGATCCGCCCCTCATGCAGCTCGAATTCGACAGTCTGCGGAGGGATCTGAATCAATGGAACATCGAGTCCCAGCAGATCCTGTGCGCCGCCTGCGCCGGTTCCTGAAACGATCCCGCTGAGGAGTCCGTTGATTTCTACGAAAAGAGGCCCGGGCAGCACTTCGCCGCGGTCGATGTGCAACTGGCCGGTCAGGTTCCCTGACGCCAGGTTATCCAGCGGCAATTGCGATTCGTCGACGTCGAGCGAAAACTTGCCGGAGCAGCGAGTGGCCTGCGACAAGATCGGTGCGATGAACTTCAGCCAGCCGTCGCAGAACTCGTCCGTCAGCTCGACGCCTGCGATCACCGCACCTGCGGGAATGGCCAGGAGGGCAGGGCGGTTTGTCAGCAGAACGCGCGGCGCGAGCGTCAATTTGCCGCCGTCAATCGTCATTTGCAGCGGGCGCAAGGCGACGATACCGTGCGCCAAAGTGATCTCGAACTCACCCGGTCCCGCGGCCAGGCCGAACAGGTTGGCGCTGGTCCAATCGGCCGCCGCGGTGGCTGCCAACTCCAGCGGCACGAGAGGCCGCGCACCGCCTTCAGCGGCGGGTTGGCCTCGCACAGGTCCTGTGATCGAAAACCGGCGAGTTCCCTGGCCCAGCACTTGAATGTGAGGACCGATCAGCTCGCGCGCCCGCTCAGTCAGGCGGGCGATGTCGTATTCCGCTTCGCCTGCCAGGGCGACAACGCAGCGTTGCGGAATTTCCGAAAGCGACCCTTTGCCTCGCAGTTGAATGCCGTCGGATGCCACTTCCAGTCGCACGATCTCGATCCGGTTCGCACCGAAATCAATCCGGCTCCGGCATGTCAGATTGAATTGTGGATCGGTCCAGACCGTCTGCCATTCCTGAACCGGCACCTCCACGATCTGGTTCGCCTTCCGATGCGCCTCGCGCTCTTGCCGTCGCGCCTGCGTCTTGGCCTGGCGCTCGGCCTGGCGTTCTGCTCGCCGCTGTGCGGCCAGTTCTTTCCTGTTGCGCGGGGGTTCGACCGGTGGCGGCGGACCGACCGGACGTGGCGGCTCGGGAGCAGCGTCGGGTTGCAATTCGCCGGCACGCCGTTCGATCATCCGCGTGACCTGCCGCCGCACGCTCAGATTGTCCAAAGTAATTCGATTGTCGACTTGCAATACGCCGTCTGTATGGCGGGTGAAATCCGCCGTCGCGGCCAATGCGCCCCGAACCTCCAGCGCGTCGGTGTTCAGGAACTTCTCGAGCCGCGACAGCAGCTCTTGCAGATCACACGCCGCCTCGATGTGAACGCCCGACTCGGTCGCGCCGCCGTGCAGCATCAGCACATCGGATTGCGATTCGATCTTGTCGATTTCATACTGGCCCTGACTGCGTCTCACGGAGAATTGCACACTGAGAGGTTGGTCCCATGACACCTCTTGGCCACCGATGACAGCCGCGATCCGGGACGTTGCCAGTTGACCCGTCCAGCGTGGCGAACCCGGTTCATCCTGGCTGGCGACATCGAAGCGAATCCGTCCTTGTTTTAATTCGGTTCCTTCGCGAATCTTTAGCGCATGCGGCAAGAGCCGCGCCAGCGCGACCAGGTCCAGCTCCCCGTGCAAATTCATCTCCGGAAGGGGCATTCGTGGAGAGCTATCGGAAGCAGCCAGCATGGCCGGGGTTTCGTGGAACAGAAACGCCAGGCCGCCGTCCAATTGGCTGAAGTCGGTCTTGAAGTGCAGATCGTCGATATGGCAGGCGACGCCCGATCGGGTGAAGCGCCCGCGAAACTCCGTCGGCCCTGGTGATAACGTGTCTGCGCCGATTTTACTCTCGGAGGAAATCTTTAGATTGCTGCAGCTCAGGTTCCAGTCTCCGGAAGCCGATGATTTGCTGCTTCCCCGAACATCGCCGCGGGCTGTCACTTGCACGTGCCCTGACACAGTTCCGGCGATTTTTAGATCGGGCCAGACGCGACGGGCCAGCGGTTGCGCCCCTTCGAGCGAAGCGTTCGTCATCTTCAACGACAGCTCGCGGATCGCATCGCTTGCGTCGGCAATTCTCGCGACACGAGAAGGCCACGCTCCTTTCGCTTCGATCGTTCCGGCCGTCGGTGAATCGGCTTCTTCCGCCCGAAATGCGATTTCGTTGGCAGAACCATCCGTGGCGTCGGTCTTCACGTCGACCGTCACATTTTGCAAGGCGTTCGTTGCTCCTGTGACGGAATCGGTGATCCGTATCTGCCCCCCGACGACTTTTGTCGTCCGTTGGCGGACATTCCCCTGGGGATGGGCCAATACGGGCGCGAGGGCGTCTTCGACATTGCTTCCGTCGGCGCGCAGCACGATGTTTACGACGGGCCCTTCCATGACGGCATTCAACGGTTCAGTGCGACGGAACAGTGAGCCCCAGGCGGTGCAATTCTCGGTGACTCGGCGAACCTGGTAAAACGGCTTGCCATCCGGCGCGTCGAACTCGACGTCCGTGAGCACCGTCGGCCCCCACCACGACAGCGACGCCGATCCCACACGGATTTTGCCGCGAAATCCTGGGAGGCGTTGCCGCGGCAACTCGTGACGCAACGGGGACCAGGCCACGATTTGAGGCGCGAGACCGACGCCCAGGCATGCCAGACAAAACGCGAACAAAAGATATTTCGGCCAGCGCCTGTCATGGGCAGTCGGAGCCGCAGCCGCGGCAGGTGTTGCACCCGGAGTGGGCATCGCTGGCGACGCGCCGTCTGAATCAGGTTGTGCCGGGAAGTGCATCGGAGATTCGCACGCTCTGTCTTATCGGTCGCCGATGGCAATTAGCGCAGTCACGGTCGGCGGCGCCTGTTCCGGGTGCACATTGTATGCCAACGGGGCAGGTCGATAAAGGAGCAGGGCCGCGACTGGGAATGTGCGACCGCGATTCGTGGCAGGGAACGGAGAAACGGAGCTCGCCAGAATTCGGACAAACCGCGATTGCCAGCGTCTCCGCGAATTCAGCAACCGCCCGGCACTCGTGGCCGGACGGACGCCAGCTCGGCAGTCAGGAATCCGAACCGCCGCCCCTACTTACTCGTACCCAAGCTCCGCTTGGGTACGCCGCGTCCGAAGCTCCGCTTCGCGTCCTTTTTTTGCTCGGCTCTCGTTCCCACGCTCCGCGGGGGAATCGACGTCGCGACGCTCTGCGTCGCATTCAAATTCCCGCCTCGCGCCGCCAATTTTCTCTTCGACCCCTACGACTCGTGTTTGCACCATGAGCCCATCCGGGGACTGACATCCCCGGCTCGCCGCAGAAAGCAACTGGTAAAGGTGCAGTTCTACGCGCAACTGATCTTGGTTACCCAGACGGTCAGTGGCTGGCAACAACGGGATACGCCATGATGACCGACTGGGCAATCATGATGTAGACGGGAATGCCGATTGTCACGTTGTAGGAAAACGTCACCCCCAGCGACGCCGCCAAAGGGAGCGTGGGGCTGGCTTCGGGAATCGCCATCCGCTGCACGGCCGGAACGGCGATGTACGACGCAGCGCCGCAGAGCACGGCGAACAGCGTATACGTCCCCAGTTCCAAGGGCGCGCCGATGGCATGGCTGAACAGGTGCGCGACGCAAATCCCGGTGGTCGCAAAGAGATTCGGCGCCACTACTCCAAACACGATGAATCGCCAACCAGCCGTCTTCAGGTCTTTCAGCCGCTTGGAAGCCGTCATGCCCATTTCCAGCAGGAACAGGCACAACATTCCTTGAAACATCTGCACGAAGAGCGGATCGTCGGGGTCGGTTACTTTGTGTCCCTGATAACGGCTGATGAAACCAATCAAGATGCCGCCGAACAGCAGAAACAAGCCCGGATTCAAGAAGACTTCTCGCAGCAATTCGGCACTGAAGATTCCCGGCGGTGCGTGCGTTTTGCCGTTGCCATTGCCGTCGGGATCGTCCTTATGCTCCAGCGCCATTTTCTCTTCTTGTTCCACGGCTTTCTGCTGCACTGTCTTGTGATGACCGTGCCCCTCTCCGCCGGCAAAGGCCGGTGGGACGGCGCGGGGATCATAGCCGGGCTCGTTCGGCATGTTGCCCAGCGCGTCCATTCCGGAGTGACGCAGCCGCGCTACCAGGAATAATCCCACAAGGCAACCGGGGATCTCCATGACAGCCAGCATGACCGGCATGTACGCGACGTATTTGATGCCGATCGCGGTGAGCACGCCGACACAGGTGACGAATGTTCCCGCCGAGTCGGAGCCGTAGTACGCCGCGATTGTGGCGGCATCGACATTTCGCATTCTTGGAATGAACCCGCGCAGCGCCAAATAGGCGACGACTCCGATCACGAAATTCGTGACGAAACCCACCGCCATGAACATCAGCGCCTGCTTGAGCATTCCGCCGGAAAGATCAGCCAGCTCTTCGCCCCCCTTCCAGCCGATCGAGACGAGCAGGTAGATCGTCAGTCCCTGGTAGATGACGTGCGGAAACTCAAACGCCACCTTCAGCAGGGGAACGCTGAAGCCCATGTAAAAGAATAAGAGGAGCGGCTTGAACAGGTTCTTGCGGAAGTTCTCCCAGGTCTGGACCAGCAGGCTGACGCGTTTGACCTCGACCCGGATCGCCCGCCCATTCGCATCCGCAGCCAGCCGGATCAGGTCGCCGCGCGTCAATTGCTCGAGCTGCGCCGGTTCTCCGTTGAGCAGAACTTTTGCGTCGGGAGCCAGTTCGAAAGACTTCTTGTCGGTGAAGTCAGTCGTGAGCTCGATTTGTCCCCCTTCTGTGCCGTACACGACTCCTGCATGAAATCGCTCGGCAGAAATGGTCTTCAGTCGCTTTTTTTCGTCGAGCGTGATCGTGACGACGTCGCCGGCCGCAATGTCTCCGACTTCGACGAGCGAACCGTTCAATTCCACCACGGCGTCGGGGAGCACCTCAAATGTCTTCTGCGACTCGCCGTCCGTCGTGATGATCACCTTCGGGCTGCCGCTTTCTGCCGACACGACTTTGGCCGACACCGGCTTGCCGACCGGGATGGCCGACCCCTCCTCATGTTCTGCAGCAAACAGGTCGGCGATGAGAGCGCCCAGCACGGCCAGACAGGCCAGACAGGAGACCATGCTGGCCCACAAGCTCGCGCGCCCGCCGTTGAATTTGGGATTGAAACTCTTCGGCATCATCAGCACTGGCAGTCTCCCTGTTGGAAAGCCTGGCGCAAGATCCCCGCGACAGGAGCGCCGCCTACCTCGGAAATCGGATCTAAACTTCGGTGGGCATTGTATTTCTGGCCCAAAACAAAGGGGAAGTCCGCTAAGATTACAAAATCGTTAGCATTGCGCTGCAGCCCTTGCATCCGGACGGCCAAACCGCTTGGAAACTGACGATTGCAATTGGTCTCGCGATGGGATAGCGTGCAAGTCGTAGTGTCAATGGTAGTGCTAGTGATCGTCTCCCTGCGACAAAGGCGCATCCCGTGTTGACTCTTTGGGGCGGGAAACATCGATTCTGCGACAACGTCAGTCGCCGCGATTTCCTGCGCGTCGGGGCGCTGGGCCTGGGTGGGTTGACGGTGGCGGACATTTTGCGGCTCCGTGCCAAGGCCGGCAGCCCGGCCACGGCGCGGGCGGTCATCATGGTCTGCCTGGCCGGTGGCCCCAGCCATCTCGATACTTACGACCTCAAACCCGAGGCGCCCTCCGATTACCGCGGCGAATTCCAACCGATCCACAGTAACGTCCCCGGGTTCGACCTGTGCGAATACATGCCCTTGCAGGCCCAGATTGCCGACAAGCTGGCGCTCGTTCGCACCGTCCAGTTTGTCGAACCGATGCAGCATGAACTGGAAGAGGTCTACACCGGCTTTCCCAAATCGGCAAAACGCCCCACGTTTGGCTCGGTCGTCAGTCGGTTTCGCGGCCACGACGGCAAGCTGCCTCCCTATGTGAGCCTCGAATACAGCAACGGTTTCACCAGCTACGAGCATCCGCAATACGCCGGCGCGTCACACGGCCCATTACATATTGCGGGGGGCGACGGCGTGCACAACCTCGGCCTCATGAACGGCATGTCGCGGACTCGACTGGACGATCGCCGCGGGCTGCTCACGTCTTTCGACGGTTTTTGTCGCGACCTGGACGCCTGCCGTGAGAGCCACGATCTGGACGCGTACACGTCGCGGGCGTTCGATATTATATCGTCTCCCCAGGCCCGCGAGGCGTTCGATCTCAGTCGCGAGCCCGACAAAGTCCGCGAGCGCTACGGCCATAAAGACGACAAATTCATCTACGTGGGGAAAACAGCGGACACGCTCTGGAACGGCGAGAAATTTCTCTTGGCGCGGCGTCTGGTCGAGGCAGGCGTCCCCGTCGTCACACTGCGGGCTGGTTTGTGGGACCATCACGGAAACGTGATCCAGCAGGTGGGTGGGACAAGCATCTGGCACAGCTTAAGAAGCGTCTTGCCGCTGATGGACCGCTCGATTCATGCTCTCGTCACCGATCTTCACGAACGGGGCCTCGATAAAGAGGTGTTGGTGCTGATCTGGGGCGAGTTTGGCCGCACTCCCAGAATTTCGCTGGCCGGCCGCGACCACTGGCCCGACGCGAGTTTCGCCCTGCTGGCCGGCGCCGTGCCGACCGGTCAAGTGATCGGCCAAACCGACAAGCGCGGCGAACGACCCGCAAGCCGACCGGTGAGTGCCCAGAACGTGCTGGGGACGGTGTACCACGCCTTGGGAATCGACTACGAACAGAAGCTGAACGACTTCACTGGCCGCCCGCTGCAACTGCTCGACGACGGCAAGCCGATCACTGAGCTCGTGGGGTAGGTTTTCCGTTGGCCAGTTATACCCTTTTCTGGTACGACTGGCGCGCGATAGCTGCCGTTCCCGCGATCCACGGAGGGTCATGCCATGAGCCGTATCGGTCCGATTTGTGTTCTCTTGTTGAGCGGGTTCTACTGCTCGGTCTCTCTCGGCCAGCAGGCTGGGGATTCAGTCGTCGTGCTCCAGAGCACGACGGTGAAGAGCGGCAACAAGACGCTGCAGACCGTCGTGCCGGGCCGACCCTTCCATGTCTATGAGGTGCGTGGAGATTGGCTATTGGTGTCGGCCGAGACGACTGGCTGGATCAACAAGCGCCACGTCGCCGCTCCGCAGCAGGCCATCGCGTTCTTTACGGAAGAGATCCGCAAGCACCCCAATAAGTCCCATGCGTACTGGGCACGCGGCGCCGCCAAACTTGAAGACGAACAAACCGAGGCGGCAATCGAGGACTTCGATCAGGCCCTCGAATTCAACGGAAACAACGTCGTGGCGCTGACAAGCCGCGGCTTTGCCAAGATGAATCAGGGATATGTCGAGGCGGCACTGACCGACTTCAACACGGCGCTCAAAATCGACCCGCGGTCGGTTCAGGCCTTGCTCTGCCGAGGAATGCTGCGATCTGCGGAAGAGGACGACGACGCAGCCATCAGCGACCTGACGGATTGCCTGCGATTCAATCCAAACTATGCGGTGGCATACAGAGCTCGTGCCTGGGTCTGGCTCTTACGTCGCGACTCTGCCCAGGCGATCATCGACGCCAATCGTGCCATCCGCTTAAACCCCAAGGACGGCGATGCGCTCACCTATCGTGGCACGGCATTACTTTTAACTGGAAAAATGGCCCAGGCTCTTGAAGATTTGAACGAAGCCATCCGCATCGACCCTGACAATCTGATCGCGCACAATAATCGCAGTAAGATCTGGCTAGATAAGAAAGATCTCAACGCGACACTCGCCGATCTTGAAGCGGTTATCCGCCTGGATCCGGACGACGCCCTGGCCCACAACAATCGTGGAGGAATTCGGATTCAGCAGAGACAGTTTGATGCCGCGCTTGTCGACGTGAATGAGGCCATCCGCCTCGACCCGAAACTGGCAATGGCCTACTCCAACCGGGCCGTCATCGCAGTCGAGAAAAAACAGTTTGAGGCAGCACGAATCGATTTCGATCGTGCGCTCGAAATTGATCCCGAGCAGCTGTTTTCGCGTCGCGTCCGCGGGGAGTTCCTGCAATCACAGGGGGACTGGGAGAAGGCGTTCGAGGATTTCGATGCCGCATTACGGATCGATTCGAAAGACATCGTCTGTCTTCGCGGAC
>DASYAR010000413.1:0-6826 GCA_036501235.1 Planctomycetaceae bacterium | reverse complement strand
CGGATCGTGGAAGCCCCGGGGGACGTCTCGTCCTACGGTGCGGCCCGCGATTTCGGCCGCTGGGAAGGAACCAGCTACGCCAATCAGAACAACCTGCCGCAAGGTTACTGGGTCTATGTCTATCCCAATTGGTACATCTGGGGTGACGTAGCGAAGTAACGGAGCAAAGTAACCCAGCCAGCCAGTGGGTTGATCCCACCGGATCAGCGCGAAGGGCGGACGAACGGTTCGTCGAAATGTTATGATGGGGGCATGGAATTATTTCATTCTCGATACGTCGGCCCCATCATCCTGCTGACCCTGGGCGCAGCAGTGGCGTGCACCGGCTGCTCCAAGGCGATCAAGCAGGAATTTCCGGGCGACGGGACATCTGCAATCTCGCAGACAGGTTCTGCAACACAGGCGGAGGCGACGGCTGAAACCGAGAAGCCGAACCTGCCTGCTGCCGAGCGGGCAGCCACGGCTCCTCCCGCCAAAGTGGAAGCTCCGCAGCGCGTGGTCCGTCCGACGCTGCAGGTTCCAAAATATGACGAGAATCGGCTGCTGGAATTGGGCATCCAGCGTTACGAGTCGAAGCGCCTGGTTTTGTATACCGACATCGATCCCGAGCTCGCCCGTCCGCTGCCTGGTCTGATGGATCAAGCCTACGCGGCGTGGGAAGAGTATTTCGGTCCGCTCCCGCCTGACAGCGCGGGAACCGAATTTCAGATGGTCGGACACATCATGTCCGACCGGGCGCTGTTTCACGAAGCGGGGATCCTGACCGACGACATCAGGATTCACCTGGAAGGCGTGTTTCGCAAACAGGTTTTCTGGATGAACGATCAGCCGATTGATTACGTCCGCCGGCATCTGATGGTGCACGAAGGCACGCATTGTTACATGGTGGCGTTTCCAAATCCGACGAATCGCTTCGTCTGGTACATGGAGGGCATGGCTGATCTCTTTCGCACGCATGTCACCGACGCTGCCGGCCATACCCGTTTCCGCGTCTTTCCTACCGATCGGGACAATTTTCCAGGGCTGGGGCGAACGCCGTTAATTGAAAAAGAGGTGCACAAGACAGGGCCGAGGCGGGTCGAGGATGTCTCCGGGCTGCTCGCCAATGATTTTCTCAATTACGACGCCTATTCGTGGTCGTGGGCCTTGTGCGCCTTTCTCGACGGCCATCCGAAATATCGCGATCGGTTCAGGAAGATCGGCGAGGTCGTCGTCGGCCGTAGTCATGCGCCCTTGGATTTGCGTCAGATCTACATGTCCGACTGGACTGAATTGGCCGAAGAATGGCTCGTCTTTGCGGGCAATGTGTGCTACGGCTACGACATCGAACGGACCACGCTCGATTTTCGACCGGGTCAATCGCTGGCCTCAGCGGGAGATCGAATCGATGTCGAGATTGCCGCCAACCGCGGTTGGCAATCGAGCGGCGTGCTGGTCGAGCCGGGCCAAACGTATCGCATTGCAGCCACGGGAAAATGCGTGCTGGCGACCGCTCCCAGGCCGTGGGAGAGCGAGCCCCAAGGGATCAGCTTTCGTTATCACGCCGGTCAGCCCCTCGGCAAACTGGTGGCGACAATCCGTAGCCCGGCATTGTCCGAAACCTCGCCGTACACGACGATGCTGCATGTCGTGCCGATCGGACGCGAATTACAGTTTGCGCCTCAAGTCGCTGGGGCCCTTTATTTCAGGATCAACGACTTCTGGAACGAACTGGGCGACAACACCGGAAGTTACAGCGTCGCCATTACTGAAAAAAAATAGAGCGGCCTTAATCAGCCTCCCAGCCCTCCTTTGCCGCGATCGCCATCCCGCATACAATCATTGAATGCGATTCACCCATGATTCGGGGAGCACATGTTGATCAGATCCTGTTTCCTCTGCCTCGCGATGTTGACGATTAGCTCTGCAGCAATCGCGGACGACGAGATTCGGCATTCGTTTTTCATTGCTGGCCCGACGTTCACCGGAATCATCGGCGAGGAGGGGCAGGAAATTTGGGATGCGGGTGCGCCGGCCGCCCGCGATGGATTTGTTCTCCCGAACGGTAACGTGTTGATTGCCTGGTCGGGCGAGGTGAAGGAACTGACCCGCGAGAAGAGCGTCGTCTTTCATTTCCAGCTGTCGCCCGAGAATCGTGAGATCGGTACGGCCCAGCGGCTGGAAAATGGTCGGACGTTGATTGCCGAACTGGGCCCCAAGCCGCGACTGCTGGAGGTCGAGACCGATGGCCAGATCGTATCGGAGACGCCGCTCGAACCCGAGACCGACAACTTCCACATGCAGACGCGAATGGTGCGGAAGCTGCCGAACGGGAATTATCTCGTCCCGCACCTCCTGGCGTTCAAAGTGAAGGAATACTCCCCGGTCGGAAAAGTCCTGCACGCGTTTCCGACTGATTTGGAAGAGCTGGGGGGGCGCCAACAAGAAAACTGGCCCTTTACGGCAATCCGGCTCGAGTACGGCCAGACGCTCGTGAACCTGACTCACGGCAACAAAACCGTGGAGCTGGATGACGCCGGTCGCGTCGTCTGGAAAATCGGCAATGACGACTTCCCCGACGATCAGCCGTTTGCAGACCCCTGCGGAGGGCAGCGCCTGCCGAACGGCAATACGGTGATCGCCAGCTACGGCTCGCGCGGCGCCATCAAAGTGTTCGAAGTCACCCGCGACAAGCGTCTTGTCTGGAGATACACGGGAAAGCACCGAGCGCACGAAATCCAGATTCTCACGACAAACGGCAAGCCGGTCGAAGGCCGGCCGTTGAAGTAAGATGGGCCATTCGCAAGAACAGACGGAAGACCAGAGCGATGCGTGTCTCGAATCGAAACCGACGCGGCCTCTCGGTCATTGAATCGGTCGTGGCTGCCGCATTGATCGTTTTGCTGGCAGTGCTGGTGCTGCCGGCGGTCGAACGGGCTCGCGGATCAGCGGTCAGGAACCGGACGCAGGACAATATGCGGCAAATCGGATTGGGAATGTACGCCTATCACGCCGCACAGAATTCGTTTCCGAAGTAAGCGGCTTAAGACAGCTTGGCGATAAACCGGCCGCCGGACAGGAACATGCCACCGTCGCAGGGCTGGCACCACTCGATGCGGACGCTGTATTCGAATTCGCGCGTGTCGCTGGCCAGTTTGACTCGAACGTCTCCGGGCGAGACCGACCCTTTATGCAGGAGTCCGATCCCGGTGCGGCTGATTTCCCGGGTCATGGCGGCGATCGTATTCCCCCGCTGGGTCACGAGCTCCGCCGGCACGGAAAGCTCGATCCGTTCGGCTTCGCGGTTGTGAGTCTCTTCACAAGGCTGGATGCTTTCCAGGATCCGCCTCAGGTCGCCCAGCGTGGGCCGGCTCCAGGGATCTGCCGACATGAATCTCACTCCCGTTTCAGGTGCGATTGTCAGGGACTGTAAATTGTCGTGCGGAATTCGGTCCACACGCAGGTGAGCGATAGTGTCCCCCTTGACAGCATACGTCAAATTCGCAGGTTTTGAGCGGGCCTTCCGCCAATTCAACGGGCCGTGCGTCGTGCCGCCGGGAATGGGCCGATGGTCGCTTCTTTGTCAAGATTTGCGATTTGCGCCAACTTTCGCACAATTCACTCTTGACGGGTTTTGCAATCTCTGCCATATACCCCCCCCTCTCCGTTCTCCCTCTCGAAATTCCGTCAGATCAGATACGAAACGGCCCCCCAGGCGGCACGCTGGCGTTCGGCTCGCGCCGTAACGCACGCCGTGAAGATCCAGGAGCGACCTGTCCGTGAAAAAATGGCTGTTGTTTCCGACGTTGGCCGTCGCATATTGCGGCGCTCTGGCCCTCTCGCCTCACGCGCGAGGCCAGGCCGGCGCCACGACCGCCCGCGGCGCGCGGCCGGCGCTCAAGATCGCCGTCCTCGACATGGGCCAACTTCTGCGACAGTACAAAAAGACCGTCGGGCTGCGAGAGGAGATCAATGCGTCCGGCGAAGCCAGCAACACCAAGCTCAAGGAAATGTACGGGAAAGGGCAGGAACTGATCCAATCTCTCAAGGACGGTTCGATCGAACCGGGGAGCCCGAAGTTTCGAGAACGTGAATTGGAGATTTACCGGCTCGAAAGCTACATCAAAACGGCCAAGTCGTCTGCCGAGAAAGATCTCAAACGTCAAGAGCTGAAAGCCTCGGTGGAGGTCTACAACGAAATCCAGGACGTGCTGAAACTGTTTTGCGAGCACAACGGCTTCACCGTGATTCTGCGAATCGACAACGAAGGCACAGCCGCCACCGATCCGCAGGCCCTGGGACGCGCCCTCAGTCAGAACATCATCTACCACCAACACCGCGACGACATCACCAGTTCGGTCGTGGCCTACCTGAACCGTCGGTACGAGTCGTCGGCTCAAGCCGAATCCGCGACCGGTCTGAAGTCTTCGCCGGCAGCCTCTCAGCCGGCGACCTCCGCAGCTCCCCCCCGCAAGTCCAATTCCCGCTGAAACAGCTTCATGGCCGTCGTTACAACCGGCAAAATCGAAAATCTCAATCAATTTTTCCCAGTTTAACTAATCCGCAAGGTTTTGTTCTTCCGAAAACTCAATACAAGCGCAAACAGCGGCAAGCGCGCCAAGGTTTGCGCATTCGCCCCAAACTCAGAACGAATCAACTATGATTTGTCTTTCTGCCATCCGGTTGGAGCAGTACATGAAGACGGCTAGAGTCAGTCTCTGCCTGGCGACCTTGCTCTCGTGGGCCTTGGTGAGTCCCGCGTGGGCGCAGCAACAGGCGCCAACGTCCGGGTCGCAGGCTTCGCCGGGAGGGCCAACCAATTTCGGCGGCTGGCCCGAGGAAGCCCAACCAGGGACCGACGACATCCACACTCGCAGCCTGTTCGACAATCGAAATTTCATGCTGCGGACGGATGCCGGAGATGGCGTCGGGTACATCCGCGGCTATCAGACCTTCGCCGCCTTCCAACCGGTTGCCATCGTGCCGAACGAGCTCATCATGTGGATGAGCCCCCGCGGTTATGTCACCTACAACTCCGGCAGCTTCGCGGGCAACCTGGGAACCGGCTTGCGGTGGCTGAACCCCGCAACGAATCGCATCCTGGGCGGCGGTGTCTGGTGGGACCACGACAACAACGGAACGAACACATACGACCAGCTCGGCGGTAGTTTGGAATGGCTGGGCAAGTATTTCGATCTGCGAGCCAATGCCTATATCCCGACCAATCAGAACACGCACCTGATTTCGCAGTATTTCAATAACAACAACGTCTTCATTCTGAACAATATCGGCGTCGGACAGACCACGATCACCAACAGCGCCTTGCGCGGCGGTGATTTCGAGGGCGGCGGTGCGCTCCCTGGAATCGGCGATCTGGGCGTGCGGACCTACGCCGGCGGGTATTACTATCAGGGACCAAGCAGCGACGGTGGAATTTACGGCGTGCGCGCCCGGCTGGAAGCCCTCATCACCCAGGACATCTGGGGCAGCGTGGCAGTGACGCACGATCGGGTGTTCGGCACCAACGTCAATGCCTCGGCCACGATTTATCTGTTCACCGGAAACGAGCCCCGCTGGTTCCAGCGGATTCCGATGGAAACCCGATTGTATCAGCAGCAGGAACGTCAATACCGCGTCGCCGTTCAGCAAAACGTCGAGAACGACACGATTCTGGCGCTACGGGCCGGCGGGACGGGTGGTTCGGGCGGCCCCGTGGGGACCCCGATCTTCGTGCTGCACGTCGACAACACGGCCCCTCCCGGAGGCAACGGCACCGTCGAACATCCTTTGAACGCGCTGCCCACCTCGACCCCCGCCAATGTGGACATCGTGTTCGTCGACCGTGGCAACGGCACGTCGAGCAACATGAACCAGGGAATCACCCTCAACAACTTCGAGCGACTCCTGGGCCAGGGCGTGCAGCACCAGTTCACCGACACGAATGGCACGTTCACGCTCCCGGGCTTCTCGCCCGGTCCGCTCCCCACGATCACGAACACGACCCCTGGGGGCAGCGCCGTCACCCTGGCCAGCCACAACGAAGTCTCCGGGTTTAATATCACCGGGTCGGCCCTCAACGGCATCACGGGCACGAATATCGTCGACTTCAACATCAATAACGTCAACATTACCAACTCGGGCAACCGCCTGGGCGTCGTGCCCATCGGCGCCGGAATTCAGTTGACCAATGCCACCGGTACGGGCATCGTCACGCAGTCGACGATCAACAACAACAGTGCCGAAGGTATCCGTATTGATAATTCGGCCGGCGGCATTCTCAATCTGGGCCTTGCCAATGTTTCGGCCAACAGCAATCTCACGGGCATCGAGCTCAACGCCACCGGTTCGACGATCAATCCCACATTCGTTCAGACGACGGCCAATTCCAACGTCCAAGACGGCATCTCGATCTCGCTGGCCCCCTCGGGCGGAACGCGCTCGACCATGGTCGGCAGCTTCGATCATGTCACCGCCAGCGGAAACAACCCGACCGCGACAGGCAATACGCTGGTCAGCGGACTGCTCCAGTTCGGCAATGGATTCACCTACAACTCCAGTGCGTCCGACGGCGCGATATCGATCACGCACAGCACGTTCAGCGGCAATCAACTGAATGGCGTGAGTTTCACCACGACCAACAATTCGACCCTGGATGCGGCGCTCATCAACAATACTCCCATTCCGACCACCGCCACCTCGCCTGGCATCTTCAGCAACGTGCGGGACGGCGTCCTGTTCACGAACACCGACAGCCAGGTGGTCGCCACGCTGCTGAACAATACGGTCTCCACCAACGGCGGCTTCGGCATCGGGGCCGTCTCCAACGGGACGGGCGCCTTCACGACGT
>DASYAR010000412.1:0-4848 GCA_036501235.1 Planctomycetaceae bacterium | reverse complement strand
GATTTTCGGCGTGCGCCCGAATTCGCCGGTCCAGATCACCAGCGTCTCATCGAGCAAGCCGCGCGATTCGAGATCGTCGAGCAGCGTGGAAAACGCCAGATCGGCGGCCGGCATCAGCCGGTCTTTCAGGTCGAGAAAATTGCGGCTGTGCGTGTCCCAGTAGACGCTCACGTTTTTGATGCCGTCGTTGGGCCAGAACACGGTGACGAGCGGCACCCCCCGTTCAACCAGACGACGCGCCTGCAGAACCGACTGTCCGTGTGGGTTGAGCCCGTAGCGGCTGCGCACCTCCGTCGTTTCGGCGTGGAGGTCGAAGGCCCCTTTGCCGACCGCCGAATGCAACAGATCGAACGACCGGCGATAATGCCGACCCATCGCGGCGATCGCGGCATTTTCCGATTGGTCGCGAACTTGACGCTCGATTTCCGACAAGAGTGAATAGCGATCGTCGAGCCTGCGAACGGAAATCTCGGCCGGCAGGTCGAAGTCGCCGACCCGATAGTCGGGCAGGGCGGGATTGGCGTCGATCGTGAGCGGATCGCAGGCCTGGCCCAGCCAGCCGCCGAACTGCCCGCGGCTCTCTTCGACGAAGCGCGGCACGTCGCCGGGCACCTTGGGGCGCATCGAAATAAACGGCGGCAACGGATCGCGTCCCCGGCCCAGCTTCGTCAGTACCGCACCGATGTGGGGCCAGTCGGTATATTTGGAACCGCCCGGCAACGGCGGCATTCCGGTCAGCAGGAAATGAGTGGCCACCGTGTGATCGACGTTATTGTGCGTCATCGATCGAATGATCGCCAGTTTGTCGGTGCGCTGCGCCAACAGCGGAAAGTGCTCACAGATCTGAATGTCGCTGACGCTTGTGGAAATCGGCTGAAACAAGCCGCGCACCTCGGCAGGGGCCTGGGGCTTGAGGTCCCAGGTATCCTGCTGGGCCGGGCCGCCCCACATGAACAGCAGAATGCAGGCCTTGGCCCGCCCGAAACCAGGCAGCCCGACCACACCACCGGGTCGGGGCGCAGATTCCGCGAACCCTCGTGCCGCCAACAGTTCCGGCAGCCCCAATCCCAGGAGACTCAACCCGCCGGCGCGCAGCACACTACGGCGGCTGGTTGAACAGGAACGCCGGAAATCGGGACAGGCGGATGCAGGCATAATCGGGATATCTTATTCCGGGTGTCGCGCTTTCCATTTTCCGGAGGCCTCACCCATGCAGCATACCATTCGCGCCTGCTGCTCGACAGTGCGCGGAAAACCCGGGTGATTTGTCTCCGTGGGGACACAATGTTTAGAATGTGGCGATGCGCAAGGCACTTCATTTCATCCAGCGTCCCGTGGTGACCTTTTGGGGAAGCACCGGCGTCGTCGTTTGCTATCTGCTGTCCACAGGGCCTGTTTTCTGGCTCATTTGGAACATCCACTTGCCTGCCTGGTGTGTCAATGTCATTCGCGTCTTCTATGGCCCATTCATCTCAGCCGTGAATAGATCAGACGTCGCCCAATACGTTTGGCTGATCTATTCGTGGGTTTGGGTCGACCGCGCGACGCGCTCTGTCGGCCAGCCTGCGACGCCCATGGGGCTCGATCCAGTCGCACCTCCCTTTGTGGTCGAGGCAGCCGGTATTTTGATCGCAGCGTGGCTCATGGGGACCTTCGTTCGCTGGTTGAATCAGCGAGGGTCGCCGCCACTCCGGCCGATTGGAGCCGATTCGACCACCAGCCCTCGTTAAGGTGTTCGAAGGCGTCGACCGCAGGGAGGTCCATCACGCCGAAGCGCGGTTGCGATTCCACATCTGCAAGAAGGCCGCCAGGCGGTCGTACAGGACCGGCAGCAGCACCAGCGTCATCAACGTGCTGCTGATCACGCCGCCGATGACGACGGTGGCCAGGGGGCGCTGCACTTCGGCTCCCATCCCGGAACTGAAGGCCATCGGCAGAAAGCCGACGCTGGCAATCGTGGCTGTCATCAGGATCGTCCGCAAGCAACCCAGCGCCGAGATTTCGATCGCGTCGCGCATCGGCTGGTCACGGGCCAGCCGTTCTCGCAGCGCCGATACCAGCACCATGCTGTTGAGCACCGAGACCCCCGACAGCGTGATGAACCCGACGGCTGCCGAGATCGACAGGGGCATCTCGCGGAGCCACAAAGTCAAAAGCCCTCCGGCGGCGGCGAACGGGACGCTCACGAACACGAGCACGGTATCGGTCGCCGATTGATAAGCCGCATACAGCAGCACCAGAATCGACAGCAGCGCCAACGGCACGACGATCGACAATCGCTGGCCCGCCCGCTCCATGTTCTCGAACTGCCCGCCCCACTCCAGGTGGTAGCCGTCGGGCAGCGTGACCTGCTCGGCCACCCGCCGCTGGGCCTCGTCGATGAAGCTCCCGACGTCTCGATTCCGCACGTTGCATTGCACGGCGATGCGGCGCTGGCCCCATTCGCGCGGGATCAGCTTGGGCCCGCGGACTTCGCGGATGTTGGTCAGGCGCGACAACGACACACGTTCTCCGCCGGGACTGGTCAACGAAATCCCTGCGATCTGTTCGGGGCCAGCCCGCAGGTCGTCCGGCAAGCGAACGGCCAGCGGGAACCGGAGCTGGTCTTCGATGACTTGTCCCACGACCTTCCCGGAAATCGATTCGACGATCTCGAGCACCGTTTCGGACGGAATACCGTATCGCGACGTCTCGTCTTGATCGATCTGAATCTGCAAGATCGGCTGCCCGGAGATTTCTTCGACGACGAGGTCGGCACTGCCGGGAATCGATTTCAAAACGTCGTGCAGCTCGCGGGCCTTGGCCAGCAGTTCGTCGAGGTCGCTACCAAACAGCTTAAGGGCCACGTCGGCCCGGACGCCCGTCAGCATCTCGTTGATTCGCATTTCAATCGGCTGCGTGAAACGCAGGTCGAGCCCTTTGAATTGGGCCAGCGCCTGCGACATCTGGTCGACCAGTTCGGCCTGGGACGTCGCGCGCTTCCATTTTTCGCGGGGCTGGAGGGTCATGAACATGTCGGTCGATTCGGGAGTCCCGGCGTCGGTGTTCACCTCGGGTTTGCCGACGCGACTCCACACGTTTTCGATTTCTTCGGGAAACGCCGCCAGGAGCGCCCGCTCCATCTGCGTATTGCCGAGCAACGACTGTTCGAGGCTTGTACCCGGCGCGCGGCGGATATCTATGGCGATGGCGCCTTCGGCCAGCGGGGGAATGAATTCGGCCCCCATTCCGTTGAGCATCATCAGGGCCACGGCCAACCCGGCGCCAGCCGTCCCGACGACGGCGACCGGCATTCCGAGAGCCCGTCGCAGGAGCGGCGCATACAGGCGACGCGCCGTGCGAACGAGCCATACGTCCCGCTCGTCAAGCCGCCTGGGCAGAAGGAAACTGGCAGCGACGGGCGTCAGTGTCAGCGACAGGATCAATGAACCGGCCAGCACGAAGATGACCGTGAAGGCCATCGGCTGAAACATCTTGCCTTCCACCCCCTGTAGAGACAGGATCGGGATGTAGACGATCATGATGATGAGTTGCCCGAACACGGCGGGCATGCGGACCTCGGCGGCCGCCTCGCGGATGATTTCCAGCCGCATCCGTCCCTCCAGCGGGATGTGGCTGCCGGTCTGGGCCAGCCGCCTGACGATGTTTTCGAGCACGACCACCGAACTGTCGACGACGATGCCGAAGTCGATGGCCCCCAGGCTGAGCAGCGTTCCGGCGATCCCCGCCTGGCGCATGCCGCTGAAGGCAAACAGCATCGCCAGGGGAATTGCAGCGGCGGCGATCAATCCGGCTCGCAGATTCCCCAGAAAGAGAAACAAAATCCCGATCACGAGCAGCGCCCCGTCGCACAGATTGTTGCGGACCGTTTCGATCACCTGGTCGACGAGCCGCGTGCGGTCGTACAGCACGACGATCTTGATTCCGTCGGGAACCTGCCGGGTCGCTTTTTCCAATTCCTCGCGAAATCGGCGCGTGACGGTATAACTGTTTTCGCCGATCCGCATGAATCCCAGCCCGAGGACGGCTTCCCCCTCGCCGGCAGCCGTTACGATGCCGCGCCGGAGCTCGTGCCCGATCACGACCTCGGCGACGTCGTCGATGTGAACCGGGACGCCGTCTCGTGCGGTCAGCACGATTTGTGCGATCTGCCGCACGTTCACCGTGCGTCCGATCCCCTGGACGACGAGCATGTCACCGCCGCGATCGATGGAGCCTCCCCCCACGTTCAGGTTATTCGCCTGAATGGCCTTGATCACGTCGTGAAACGACAGATCGTATTTGAAGAGCTGGACCGGATCGACCCGGACCTGATATTGCTTCGCCAGGCCTCCCCAGCTGTTGACTTCCGCCGCGCCGGGAATCGGGCGCAGCGCCGGTCGGATTTTCCAATCCTGAATGCGCCGCAGGTCCATCAGATCGCTGTGTGCGGGATCGTTGGAGGTCACCAGGTAATGGAAGACCTCTCCCAGGCCGGTCGCCACCGGGCCGAGTTCCGGTCGAGAAACGCCCGACGGAATCTCGAGGCCTGACAAGCGTTCGCTGATAATCTGCCGGACAAGATAGATGTCGGTTCCGTCGTCGAACGTGACGGTCACCTGCGAGACTCCGAACTGTGAGATCGAACGAACCTGCGCGAGGCCCGGCATGCCTCCCATGACCGCTTCGATCGGAAACGTGACCAGGCGCTCGTCTTCCGTCGCGACGAGCCCCGGCGCGTCGGTGTTGATCTGCACCTGGATGGGGGTCGTGTCGGGAAAAGCATCGAAATTCATGCCGCGCAATGACCAGCAACCGGCCAGCGCGACGATCAGCGTGCCCGCCAGGACGGCCAGGCGATTATTCAGC
>DASYAR010000411.1:0-5362 GCA_036501235.1 Planctomycetaceae bacterium | reverse complement strand
GCATTGAACACAAGTCTTGTCGTTTATTGCAAAGCCAGTGGATTTCCAGATTGCGTCCTTCAATTTGAATAGTTCCATTGTCTGCGTTCCGCAGCATTTGCAATTCAACGGCACCATTGTTCGATCTCCACCATTTTCCTCGCCTCCGCCGACGGCCGCCCCTTCAGATGGCGCTCTAGATCGGCGTACCTCATCGGTTCCATTATTGTAAACGAATTGGAGGTTTGCGTTCAGGTCACTGCCGTTCGACCACGGCACCGGGGCGCTGCGAGATAAAGGAGAACGTGAAGAGGAGACAGGAGAGGCGGAATGAAGGAGGACGGAGAATCGAAGAGGTAGGATGGCGCGGAGTGGCGGCACGCCGGTAGTACATCGGCCGCTGGTCGTTTGAAAAGTGCCCCGTAAGACGGGACGGCGGCAGGTTCAATGTAAGTCAGCGTGCGACACGGCTCGCATTGCGGTGTGCCGGATATGCAGGACTTTCACAATCTGGTCGATGACGACAAACAAAATGCGGTACGTGCCGTGCCGCCTGCCGAAAAGCAATTCCCGCAGCTGACGCGGTATTTCACGTTATTCGTCCGTGGTCGTGATTCCGTATTTCTTGCCGAGGGATTTGAGTGCCGCCCGTGCCGGTTTGGTCCGGCCCGCTTTCACATCGGCCAGCCCCTCGCGAATGGCGGCAATGGTTTCTTCCCGATCGGATCGGGCCGCCGTCTCGACCAGTTTCTGGTATGCCGCTGCGTCCTGGACCACCACTTGCGCCTTACCGTTGACCGTCAGCACGACCGGTTCGCCGGATTTGTGCAGGCGTTCCAGATAGACGGCTGTCTGCCGCTTGAAATTCGTCAGCGAGTCGATGCCTTCTTCAAGGTTCAGCATGGTTTCTCCTTGAGCACTTAATTCGATGCGAATTCAATGCTAACAGATCTCTCCCTGCCACGCAAAGGGGAATTCCCTCAATCGGCTTAGCGTTCAGGTCACTGCCGTTCGACGCGCGGCAGCACGCCAAGATTTTTTTGCAATTGGCCGGCGGGAAGATGAATCTTACGCCGGAGGCGTTACGCAACGAAGCCCCGGGATGGCCGCGTAGCGGACTACCCTGGGTGACATCCCCAAAATCATGTCCCAACCCTGTAAGGGTTGAGCAAGCGTGATTGGGGGCTTGGTGTCATGCGACATGATTGGCTAGCGGTGCTCCTTCGACGATGTCCAATATTCGTGCTGTGCCTGCGCAACCCCTTCAGGGTTGCCGCGCCATGTGGGGCGGTGATCCCAGGGTAGGCGGCTTTTGGCGGCCTACCCTGGGCTGCACTGCGTAACGCCTTCGGCGTAAGGTCACCTGGCAGATCTTTCGCTGAGTGGGGCGCCCGGCACGAGCTCACCCCCGACCCCTCTCCCGCGAGTGGCGAAGTGGGTCGAGCGGAGCTGACAATTGGCAGCGGATTATTTCGGGGCGGCCTCCATCTGCCGCTCCAGCTCGCGGACCTGGTTGTGCACGTCGCCGAAGCGGGGGGGCCACGGCGTTGTGTCCAGCTTTTTCAATGTCTCGCGGGCGGCGGGAAATTGCTGTTCGTGCACCTGGGCGGCCGCCAGACGCAACAGGCCCGTTGGCTCCAGCGCCCGGATCCGCGCCACTTGTTCCCACTGCACGATCGCCTCCGGCCAGCGGTCCTGCTTCTGCCGGATTTCCGCAAGCAGCGCGTGGCTCTCCGATTCGCTCGGTAACGCTTCCACGATCGACGTGTTGGCCCGCTCGGCCTCGCGCGGCAATTCGAGAGCTGTGTACCGGTCCGCCAGATTCTGGAACAAAGTGATTTCACGGCGGCTGACGTCCACGAGTCGCAATATCTGTTCAATCGCCCCGGCGCGGTCGCCCAATTTGTCGTAACAAGCGACCAGTTCCTTCTGTGTCTCCGGATCGTTGGCATCGAGTCCCACAGCACGCTGAAGCTGCACGATCGCCTTGGCGAATTGCGACTTTTCGAAGAGGACCTGGCCCAGCGCTTTGCGAACGATCGGCCGATCGGCGCCGTCGGCGTCGGTCGCCTTGTCGAGCACGGCGATGTAGGCGTCCAGATCGGGGGAGGTCCTCAGCACGTGCTTCAGCGATTCGATCGCCTGCACACGATTCGCATGTGCCGGCCCCCAACTGATGATCGCACCGCAGGCCGCATCGACCGCCTCGGCCGTCTGCTTGAGGCCGGCATAAGCGGCCGAGAGGTTCGCGTAGTAGTTTGACAGCGTGCCGTTTCCGATGCCGCGCCGGGGCTGCGACTCTTCGTGCAAGGGAATCAGTTCTTTGTAATACTTGACGCTGTCGGCATAGAGCTGTGTCGTGAGGCACGCGCCGGCCAGCACCGACAGAACTTGCTCGGTCCAGCGATTGTCCCGGTGGAAGTGTTCGTCGGTGGTGGCCAGCAGCATTTGCAATTCGGCCTTGCGGATGGTGTGAAAATAGGCCTGCATCAGCGAGCTGCGATAGCCGATGTTGTCGGGATGCGCGTCGATCAGCGGTTCGAGCACCGCGATCGACTCGCCATACCGCTGGTCCTGGAACAGAAACGCCGCCAGTTTCGAAATGCCCGCTTCATTGAGCAGCTTTTCGCGATGCGCGATAAACAGGATTTCGATGGCCCGCCCGGTCCGGCCCAGCCCGAAGAACAAATAGTCGGCGATGTATTGCACGGCGGCGCCTGATTGTTTGCGGTCGGCGTACACCGCCTCGGCGGTGCGGGCGAAGTCGGCGGCCTTTTCCTTCCAGAAGTAACTGTCGTAGGTGCCGTAGAACATATTGCGATTCCGCTGCTGCTGCGATTCGAGATCGCGGCGGAGCTCGGTCAGCACGATTTTGAGGAGCCGGGCTTCCAGGTCGCCGAGGTTCTTTGTCTCATAGCGCCATTGGCTGAGGGTGTAACCGAATTGGGCCCAGGCGTCCTGATTGTTGAAGCGGAACCAACCCGGTTCGTGCTCGATCCGCTCGATCAGAAATGCCAGGGCCTCGCGCACGCCGGCCACGTGATAAATCGTCTGCGAAACCTGATTGACGATCGGCGTATAGTTGCTGGTTTGTTGCGATAAGACACCGGGCAGCACGCGTGCTGCGAACGCCAGCAGCGCCGGCTTCGCGCCAGCCAGCTTTTTGTCGGAGGCCGTGCGGTACAGGCCACATAACTGGTTGACGATGTGATGGCGATGGTTCTGGTCAGGAACTTGAAGCGCTTCGAAGAGTTTCCGCTCGAACGCCTGGAACAATGCCTGTCCTGAGCCGACCGAGACTTCGCCGTCGTTCTGCAAGGCATTCTGGTACACCTCGAACTGCCGTTGCACGAGCCACAGCCGCTGCTGACCGTGGACCGGATGCGTAAGCTGGTCGAGCACCGTTTTCTCGGCCTGAACGTAATGCCGCTGCCCCATCTGGAACGTGATCAGCGCCGCCAGCGCCGAGTTGGCCGAGACGGGCAGGAGGCCTCCATTCGCGTCCTGAAATTCGGCCAGTTCGGCACGGAGCAGGCTGACGGCCGCGTCTTGCCGGCTGTAGCTCCACCACAACTCGGCCAGGCGGTGCCCGACGTGCAGCCGGTCGTAAGTTCGCCGTGGCTGCAAATCGAACAGCGCCTGCAACTGGCGAAGCTGCTCGTCGGCCAACGGCTTTTGAGAAATCGTGCCCAGTCCCGCCAGCAAATCGGCCATCAGCCGCTGCTCGCCGTCGGACCATTCGCGTTCAAACGCGCGCTGCAACGCGGCCACAGCCGCCACGACGTGCGGGCCCGGCTGATTCTGCACTTCGGCGGCCCGCCGTTCAACCTGCGCTTCGAGCAGGTCGAGGGCCCGTTTGTCGACGGTCGTCTTGGCCCGCTCGCGGACTTTGGCGATCTGCCCGCGCAATTGATCGGCGGTCGCTTCGTCGCGGATTTCGGTCAGCACGCCGCGCATCCCCTGCAAGAACGGGTAAACCTGGCCTGCGGAATGTCCGACGACCGATTCGGCCAGCACCGCCAGCAGGCGAAAGTCGTGCGACGCCTGATAGAACTGCTGCAATTGCCCCAGATAATTCTGCGGCTGCCCCGATTTTTCGAACAGGGCCGTGAACATCAGCAGCACCTGCTGATCAAGCTGGCTGGGAAGGTTGGCGCCGTTCTGCTGCCACGGATAAAGCTGTTGCTGCAAAAACTGATTCATCCGCCATTCGTCGAGAGTCTGATAGACGCGAATTTGCGCCCGTTCGTAATCTGCACGACGGTTGGCTGCCAGATACCAGCCGGCCAGAGCGCGATACGCCTGCGGACCCAGTTCGTCGCCGATTTCGATCGCCTCGAACAACGCGATCGCCTCGGGAATTGAACCCAGTTCGGCCAGCACGTAGCCCAGCGCCAGCCGCCAGCGGCTGTCGGCGTCGTCGCCGTTCATCCAGGCGGTCAGCGCCTGCCGCAATTCCTGCGGTTTGTCGAGCGCCAACAGGAGTTGGAACTTGAGTGTCTTCCAATGGGCCACGTCAGGCTCGGCGGCGAGCTTGTCAGCGAGATATTTCCGCAGTCTGGCGACGAGATCGGCTGGGGCGTCGGGTCGGGTGGCGAGATACAACAAAGTCGATTCGCACCGGAATTGGAGAGCGGCGTCGAGCAGACGAACGGATTCCGAATCGGTTGCGTCAGGTTCGGCCTCACGATCTGCGGCATTCGCAGGGCGCGAATCCGCCAGCGCGCGGCGAGCGTTTATCGAGACGAGAAGTTCCCAGCACTCGGCGGCCACGGCGGGGAGATCACGGCGGGTCAGCGTGTCGAGGTACAGGCGTTCAATTTCGAGCCACGCGACGATGGCCCCGGTCCGTTTCGACTGTTCCTGCTGCAGCCGGTCTGCAAAGCCCTGGCGGGCCAGCTGCAACTGTTCGGCTTCGACCTTCCGGCGTTCCCGCTCGTGCAACTGCTTGTGCTGTTCATCTTGCTCGAGGCGGTTCATCGCCTGCCGGTGGCGCGCCGCGACCATCGCATCGGTCAGGCGGTACAGTGCAGCCACTTGTGCGCGAAGTTGTGCGCCCGGCTCATCGGCGTCGGATAGCCGCTCGAGCAGCGAGAGCGCCTCGTCTTCAAGCGGTGCCCCCCATACTTGCGTGAGCAGCGCATCGAACAATTGATTCGCATACGAGGCGCGATATTTGGCCGGCCCGGATGCGAGCTGCTCGCGCAAGAACGCCAGCAATTCGTCGTTCCCCAGTCGGCCCGTGATCACACTGACGAGCACTCCGCCCAGCGCGTGACGGATTTCCGCATCCTGTTCTGCGCCCCAGCGAACCCGCAATCCTGTCGCGATCGTCTTCCACGTTTCAACGGCAATCGGAGGATCATTGGGCGTGACCCAATTG
>DASYAR010000410.1:0-7625 GCA_036501235.1 Planctomycetaceae bacterium | reverse complement strand
GAACTGGAAGGTGGCAGACCTATTGCCACTGTCGGCGAATCAAGGCTCACGGTTGGAGAGTCGCCGGCAGATCCTGGCCGCCCTCAATGCTGGCTTCGCGACGGGCAACGAAGTCGCCGCGATCGAGCGATTCTACTCCCAGGCTTTCGAAACTTTGACGAGTCCGCGCGTCGATCAGGTCTTTAACCTCGCGAATGAGAACTCCTCGACGCGGGAGCTCTATGGACGCGGACACCGCGGAGCTTCTTACCTCGTCGGACGCCGGTTGATTGAAGCCGGTGTCCGCTTCGTGACCGTCGACGTCCGCTGGCCGCAAACCGCCGAGGCTCCGGACGGGTTCAATCTCAACTGGGACCACCACGACTTGATCTATACGTCAGGCTCGTGCGGGACGATTCGCAACAAAGCGGGAGGCGAAGGACGGTACGGCATCGGCCACTGGGTCATGATGGGCAGCACCGACCAGGCCTTCGCAGGGCTGATCACCGACCTCGACCAACGCGGTCTGCTTGCCGAAACGCTGGTCTGTTTCGTGACCGAATTCGGCCGGACCCCGCGGCTGAACGCATTCCAAGGGCGTGACCATTGGACGGACGCGTACTCGATTGTCCTGGCCGGGGCCGGCGTCCCCGGAGGCCAGGTGATCGGTCGGAGCGATGACGAAGGCGGGCATGTTCTCGACGCGCCTTATACGCCAGAGAATTACGCGTCGACAGTTTATGAAAAACTCGGTATCGACCGCAGGACGCCGCTCTACACCAACACGAACCGTCCGGTCTACTTCGCCCATCATGCCGAGCCGATCGCCGGGGTTCTGTGAGTGTCGTGGTCGTAGGTCACGCTGTGTCTGACCTACGACGCGGCTGAAATTGTTATCGGACCTCGATCGCCGCGATCACTCGCTTGACAAGCTCCGACTCGAAATCCGGGGCATACTTATCGCCGCTCCCGACCCGGACGAAGACCAGGTCGAGGCTCGGCACAATGTACCCGTGATTGTTGCGAAATCCTGCACACTGGACGAGATCGCGCGGCGCGTCTTGGTGGTGTGGATAGACCCACCACTGTGCGCCGTAATCGGGCTTTTCGGCGATCCCAGCCCAGGCGAAATCATAGTAGCCGGCAGGGACGATCTGTTTGCCGGCCCATTGGCCACGATGCAGCGACAAGTAACAGAAGCGGGCGTGCTCGCGTGCCGTGGTTGTCACGCCGCTGTACCCCTGGCTGTAGGGCCCGATCGCCCCATCGCCGCCATTCGAAAGCCATCGGACCTGCTTCATTCCGATCGGATTGAACAGGCGGTCTTTCAGGAAGGGGTAAAGATCGTTGCCCGTCGCGTGGTGGAATAACAGGACGAGGTGCGCCACCCCGGCGTTGCTGTAGTGGAACGCCTTGCCGGGATCGGACTTCAATTTCGCCATCGGCGAACCATCCACATGCCCCAGGAACCATTCGAAGGGCCTCCCCTTGGGCTCAAATGGACTCTTTCCGCCCGGAGGATCAGGCGGGTTCTCGTCACCGAAACCCGAAACCATATTCAGCAAGTGCCGCACGGTGATTTCAGACATTCTGGCGTCGGTCAGCGGCAGAGACTCGGGAATCCATTCCGCGTTGCAGACTTTCGTAGCGAGCGATAACGGCTTCGCCGCGGCGTTCGCCGCGGCGCCGAAGTCGGTGAGGATCATTCCGAACGCCGTGCTGGTGTAAGCCTTCGAACAAGAATAGATGTTGAAGTCGGTTTTCCGATCGCAGTCTCTGTACCATTCGCCGACCAGTTGACCGCGGCGGATCACGAGGAGACCGGAAGGCCCGTCGGCGGCGGCATTGTGATGCCAGGCTTCCTGCAACTTGTTCCAATCAACGCCCGCGACTTCCCGGAGCGTGGCCTTCTGCTTCCGATCGGGATCGCCGTTTTCGGGCAGCAAGCTCCGCCAGCCTCCTTGATCTTCGGCCGGGGGGAAGTAATCGACCAGCGCGGGTCGATCCCGTGGTTTGTCCTCAGCGCGAATCAAAGCCGGCAGCGAACCAAGCAGGCATCCGACGGCAGTCCACCAAAAGTATCGCATCATTCTTGGCTTCCCTTTTCGAAAAACGCGGCACGGGAACTTCGTCCATCATGCCAAGCCGATCGCTGGGGTTCTGTGAGGGGGTAGGTCAGGCTGTGCCTGACGCAATCGGGATTCGAAGAAATCAGCGGGTTCCGGCCGGCAAGATTGACGCTCGAAACATCTCGTGTGTGACGTCCATTTTGACGCCGGAGAACAAAGAGTCGGTAGAGCGCTGGCCTTGGGTACTTTGAATTTCGTTCGGAGCACATGGCGTCAGGCACAGCCTGACCTATGGCTTATTCTACTTGGCCGTTTCAATTTCGGGAATCATCACGAAGGGCGCACTACCAGCAAAATCAGCTCGAAGGCCGCACGGCCTTCGAGCTGATGACTCCGAACGAGGATGGGAATTCGACTATCCCGCGGTGACGGCCACTTTGCGGGCGGCGACCTGCTTGACCTTGGGCAGAGTCAGTTTCAAGACGCCGTTTTTGATCGTCGCATTCACGCCTTCGCGGTCGATTTCGTTGGTGAGCGTGAACGATCGTTCGTAATCGCCGACCCCGTACTCCTCGTAACTCAAACGAAAGTCTGCGGGAACCTGATCGACGACGGTTCCTTTGATCGTCAGCACGTTTTTCTCGATGGTAATGTCGACTCCGCCCTCGTCGACCCCTGGCATCTCGGAAACGAGCAGCAGTGACTGGTCGGTTTCGAGAATGTCGACGGCCGGGACGTACACCTTTCGCGCCTTGGTGCGCTCGGTGCCATTCGGCGTCGCCGATTCCTGTTTGTGGGCAGCATCTTCGTGATGGACTACAGCATGATTCATGGCAATTTCTCCTGTCATCGAGTGTGATTCGGGTTTTGCAATTCGGGCAACGGCGTTGTTAACTCGCCGCCTTGACCAGAACCTTCTTGGGTTTCTGCGATTCGGGCCGACTCATGCGCACCGACAATACGCCCCGTTCGTAGGTGGCTTCGGTTTTGTCGGGATCGACGTCGAACGGCAACTGCACCACGCGCTCGAATTGTCCGGTGACGCGTTCCCGCCGATGGAAGTTTTCACCAGACGCCACGGTTTCCTGCGACCGCTCTCCGCGGATCGTGACCGTGTCGCCGGAGACCGTAATGTCGACTTTTTCCGGATCGATACCGGCCGCTTCCAGCGTCAAGAGCACGTCGTGTTCTTTGACATACATATTCACTGGCGGAAATTCGCGCTGATTGACGCCGCCGCTCAACGATCGCGCGCCAGCCAGCATCCGCCCCATTTCATTTTGCAAATGTCCGATCTCGCGCCAGGGATCCCAAATCCGTCCGCCAAATCGACTGATTAAGTTCATGATTTCGCTCCTCGTCTCGAAGTTCGTGCACGGCATTTGTCTGTGTTTGTCGCTAACGAATGCGACGATCAACAAGACGTTTCAATTGCAAAGTGCGTGCCGATTTCCATCGACTGAATTCGGCAAGCTGCCTGTGAGCGAAATGGACTGGATCGCAGTCGCGAGCTGCGCGGGAACGCCGTGCAACAAATCGCGTTCGCTTTTCGATTTGCGCGAATCGTGATCGACGCAAAAGTCAATCCAAGAGAGTGCTCTGTGACACAAGCCTGACGCGACAGACCGACTGCATTGAGGTTAGTAAACCACAGGCAATTCCGCCAAATTGGCAACAGCGAAGCCCAAGGCCAGGCGGTTCAGATTTTCTGGCAGCCAAAATGACGGCCACCCCGGTTCTTTTTCGTAAATGCCAATTTGGCACTGCACTCACCCACCCACCAGCCAGGGCAGTGGCGATCCCGCGGCGGGCAGCTTGACGACTTCGATGCCGGTCACTTCCGGGTGCTTGCGAACTTCCTCTAGCGCCTCGGCAGAGGGCTCGTTGTCGAGATTCAGCACGGCGACGGCGTCGCCCCCCGGCTCATGCTTTTCCCGGCCCAGCGCCATGTGCGCGATATTCACCTGATGCCGGCCGAAGACCGTGCCGATGAATCCGATCAGCCCCGGCACATCGCGGTGCTTGTAGATCAGCAACATGCCGTCGAGGTAGGCGTCGAGACCGAAGGGGCCCAGCCGCACGAGCCGCAGAAACTGCTTGCCGAAAATCGTCCCCGCGGCCGTCAATTCGCCGGCGTCGGTTTCGATCGTTGCGCGAATCATCGTCGAAAAATCGCCGACGTCGGAAGAGGATGACTCGGTGATGCGGATCCCGCGCTCCTTGGCCAACAGCTCGGCATTGACGATATTGACGTGCTCCGCGAGGGCCGTTTCCAAGAGCCCGGCCGCAAAGCTCGACGTGATCAGCCGCGTGTTTTTCGTCGCCGCTTCGCCGCGATACATGAGGTGCGCGGCACGCAAGCCGGCTCCCTTCTTCTGTTGCGCCAAGAGCAGTCCCAGCCGCCGGCCCAGGTCCAGATAGGCCCGCATGTCGGCCATCTCCGCTGCGGAGAGTGGGGCCATATTCACCGCATGGCGCACTTCATTCCGCAGCAGGAAGCCGCTGATGATTTCCGCCGCTTCCACCGCCACAAGCTCCTGTGCCTCGTCGGTTGAGGCGCCCAAGTGGGGCGTCGTGAGGACGGCGGGCAATTTGACGAGGCGGTTATCGCCCGGCGGCTCCTGCACAAAGACGTCGAACGCCGCTCCAGCCACGTGTCCTTTCTCGACGGCGTCTGCCAGGGCCATCTCGTCGACGATCCCGCCGCGGGCGCAGTTGATGATCCGCACTCCCTTTTTCATTCGCGCCAGACGTTCTGCGTTGATGAGCCCTTTGGTTTCATCGGTGAGCGGAGTGTGCACGGTGAGAAAGTCGCAGCGCTCGATCAGATCGTCCACTTGCCGCACGACCTCGATCCCTAGCTCTGCGGCCCGTTCGGCCGACAAGAACGGGTCGTAGCCAATGACTTTCATCTCCAGCCCGACGGCCCGTTTGGCCACCGCCAGGCCGATCCGCCCGAGTCCGACGACGGCCAGCGTCTTGCCGGCAAGCTGCGTGCCGGTGTACGACTTGCGGTCCCACTTGCCCGCCTTCATGCTGGCGGCCGCGGGAGCGATATTCCGTGACAGGGCCAGCAGCATGGCGATCGTGTGCTCGGCCGTGCTGGTCGTATTGCCGGCGGGGGTGTTCATCACGACGATCCCCTCGCGGGTCGCCGCCCCGAGGTCGATGTTATCGACGCCGACGCCGGCGCGGACGATCACTTTGAGCCGCGGCTGATCCTTGAGCAACTCTGCGGTGAGCGTCGTCCCCGAGCGAATGATGATGCCGTCCGCCTCTTTGAGGGCCTCACGAACTTCCAGCGGTTTCAGGCCGCTGCGGACATCGACGTCGAGTCCAACCTCTTTCAGGCACTTCAGGCCGGCGGCAGACAGACTATCAGTGATCAAAACACGGGGCATCGAACGAGGGTCTCCCACAACGAATAATTCGAATCACCGGAATCGATCCAGCCGGCGAGCACATCGTAAGCATAGAAACGTGGCACGGTTTGCCAAGGCATGGACCGAATCCATCCGAACAATTCGATGCGTGCGCGGCGGGAATGTCCGAGTCACGATCGTATTTTTTTCGTTTGTGCTCATCGTGCCGATTGTGGCCACACTTGAGATTCTGGGCATTCGAGCCACAAAGTTCACAAAGGACACAAAGCAGCATGTGGCGGTTCAATCTGGAAAAAAGGAGAGGGCCGCGGATGATATCGACGAAAAGGGGAACGCTAATCGACACTAATAAACGCTAATTGATCTGCTGACTGCCGCGGACGTTCTCGCATATCGGCGATTAGCGAAGATCAGCGTTTATTAGCGTTCCCCTTCTCGTCCGTCCGTTTCTCTGTTCAACCCCAATTGCGTTAAACAAATCTGGCGGCTGTCGAAGTCTATTATCGGGACTCGGATCTCCCTGACACAGCCTCCGCGTTTCATCGCGTTTCATCGGAGGACTCTCGGTATGCCGCACTTACAGACTCGCCGATCGTGCGAATTGCAGGCGTTCGCCGGTATCCCGTTTCTTCTGGCGGGATGGCTCGCCGTTGCCGGTCAGGCCGAGGAACAGCCGGCAAAAGGCGAATCGACCGGCGTGATCTTCGGGAGAGTTGTCGACGCGGCCGGCGCTCCCGTGCCACAAGCGAACGTCAGTCTTCATCGCTATGAATCTCAGGGGGGCGGGCGATTTGGACGATGGGCTGCAGCCGAACAGATGGTCGTCACTGACAATTCAGGCGGCTACCGAATTGAAAAGCTGCCAGACGGATTTTTCATGTTGTCTGTTGAAAAGGCAGGATTTGCCCGCACGCTGTGCGATCGCAATCTCGAAGGGCATGCTCAATCGCAACTCGATGTGATCATGAAGCTGCCAGTGACGCCGGCCATCGAGCTGGCCGACGAGACGGGCCGGCCCGTCGTGGGGGCCAGAGTTCGTGAGATCAGGCAGCGCGGCGTCAACGGCGAAATACGTTTTCCTCAAATGTGGCTGAAATCGCTTAAGATTTCGATCCCCTCCAGCGATGAATCTGGACTCCTGCGATTGCCATCGTTTCCGACCGGCGACATCCTTAAGGTGACGATCGATCATCCGAGGCTGGTGCCAGCGTGTATTGAGAATCTGGCCGTCGCCGCAGACGCAGCAGCGAAAGCGGTATTGAAGTCGGGAGTCATCCTGACGTTGCAACGATCGGCTGAAGAACCCTCCAATCGCATCACGAGCGCCGCCATTGATCTGCGCCGCGAACCATTCAACAGCCCGTCGACGCTCAACTATTGCGAAATCGAGTTCGACGCGGAGGGGAAAGCACAACTGGCCATTGAACCAGGAAATTATTCGTTCCTGCGATTGCAGCACAACGATTTCTATCTGACCCCCACCTACATGCCGAACACGCCGAAGGAGTTTTTGCACATCGAACCTGGGCACAACGATGTGCTGAAGTTCGAAGTGCTTCGCCGGATCGAGGCGCGCGGCCGAGTCATCGACGCCGAGACAGGTCGGCCGGTGCCGAAGGCCGACCTGTTGGGTGAGATCGCCAATCGAGTCCCGACCGGGCCCCGCGCGTCTGAGAAATGGAGTTTCACTGGCTGGGCCGAGACCGACGACGAGGGGGAATATACATTGCCCGTGGGAGCGGGGAGCTCGCGCGTGACGTTTCATGGGAACAAGTTGATTGCCGAATCGGAATCAGTCGAGTTCCTTGCGAGAGCAGACGGTTCGACCACCATCCCGGATATCAAGGTCCGGCCGTTGCCGAAGGTCGTCGGAGTGGTTCAGTATCGCGACGGCAGTCCCGCGGTCCGGGCGGTCGTGCGAATTCGCGGAAAGTATCTTAGTGGTCTGCAACCGGTTTTAACCGACGAAAACGGCCGATTCGAGCTGCAGCCCGAGTGGATTCCTCGCGACGCTGAAACTGAGAAGTTGGTGTTCTCGCAGCACGTGCTGGCGTTCGATCCGTACCAGTCTCTTGCAACCCACGCCGCCATCAGACTCGACAAGGCCCAGGAAGTTGTGTTGACGCTGGAGCCACAGGAAATCGATTGGCCGCTCTGGGCGCACAATGCTGAACTCACTGATTGGCAACGAGGT
>DASYAR010000409.1:0-7366 GCA_036501235.1 Planctomycetaceae bacterium | reverse complement strand
GCCGGTCGTTATCTTGAGCAGATCGTAGTACGTCTCCTTAGTAAAGCCGCACTCGCGAAGAATGTCCTGATTGAACAGGAGGACTCCGGAGCTAACGAGGCCGTACATCGAGGTGGCCAGAGCAAATGCCCAGAAGGCCGGCTCCGAGAGCGCTTTCATCAGCGGATACCCCGTCGGGGGAGCGATCGGCGTATCTTGCGGCAAGATCGTCCCATCGACGCGCAGGCCCATTTCTTCCGGCGAATTCCGCACCAGCAGCCAGCTCGCCGGCGCCACGCCGACGAGCAGAATGTAGCCGACTGCCGACCAGACCATCCGCCAACTCTGCTCGCGGACGCGCTCCATTGTCGCGAATGCCGCCATGAAACCGAGCGCCACCAGAATCGTATACACGGCCATCGCGAACCCAAGACGGCGGGAAAACCATTTGCCGGGCATCGCCAGACTGATGACCGAGAGGGCGCTTTGGCCCAGTCCGCGCGTCAGGAATAAAGCCATAAAGAACGGCCAATACGCGTTCATTTCCGTCATGGCCACCACCACGACTCCCAGCAGGAACGTGACCAGCGTCAGATTGATGCGCGCGCCGAACCGGTCGACCAGTCTGCCGCACGGGAGGCAAAACAAGGCCCCCAGCAGGGTGGCCCACAGGTTCATGCTGCCGAATCGATCGCGGACTCGTTTCTTGAACTCCTTGAGATCCGCCTGCCAGCTCTCGTCTTTTTCATGCTCTTGCGCTGCGCGCAATTGCTGCGGGTCGGTGAGCAAGGGAAGCCCGGCGAACAGATCCGCGTCTTTGAGAAAATCCGGATCGTCGACGAGCCGCTCGGTAATCGTCCCCAGCCCATGGGAACGGCCGGGAAACGTGGCGAGCATGGCCACCGCGCTCATCAGCACAATCACCCAACCGTAGAAGAACGGCGGCGCGGCGGTTGTGAAAGACGGCGATTCAGTTTCGGCAATGGCCATCAAAGTTCCTGGTCGTTGTGATCTGCCGGAAAGGGGGGTTTACCGGAAAAAGGGGCTGCGGGCCGGGTCGGTGAATCTGGCCCGCATGCGATCGTGGAATTCCCGGTAGTGCCCTGCGCGCTGGTCGCCCCCATCGGAATGCGCGTTGTAGCTGGCATACAAGGCGCGGCGTGGCGTGCGAGAGCGATTCGGTCCGGAGCGATGGGGGGTGAGACCATGAAAGATGGCCACGTCACCCGGCTCCAGGGCGAGAGGCACACGCCGCGCCGGGTCGACGCACTCGTCGGGCAGCATATACTGATCGGGCCGATCAGGAGGCGACAGGAATTCGTGATGGTAGCCCGCAAAGACTTCCGTGCAACCGTTCTCTTCCGTCGCCGGATCGATGGGAATCAGCACGGTGAGAAACGTCCGGGGAAAGCTATTCCAGTATCGAGGAATGTCCTGATGCAGGTTGTATCCCAGAGCGCCGGGAGGCTTGAAAATCAATTTCTCTTTGAACAGGCAAGCCGGCCCGCCATAGATCGATTCGATGCTCGTGAGCAGGCGCGCATCGCCGGTGAACCGAGCGCAGACCGGCGAGATATCATTGACCGGGTCAAAAACTTCGAACAAGTTCTCGCCGGTTTCGTGATGCGGCGTGAACCGACACCGCAGATTGAACGGATCGATCAAATCGGCGCGTGCGGTGAGGAGACGTTTGCACTCTTTTGCCAGCTCTGCCATTTCGTCCGCCGCGAACATCCCACGACGGACGATGAACCCGTCCTGCCGGTAATCCTGCAGGTCGCGTGCGGACAACGAAATCACGTCGCTGGGGGCGGGGTTCATGAGGATTGCCGCGTCGTCCAGGCGGCTCAGTAGTCTCCGATCACTTCGCCACCATTGCGAGTGGCGATCGATCTCCAGGTCGCGACGTTGACGCTGTCGCCGACAAATCGTGTCGAGCCGTCGCAGAGGAGCAGGTGGATGCCGCCGGAATGCAGGCTGCGGGCCGCCTTCCATCCGATGGCCGTGTAGCCCAGGGCCGACGCATTCGTGATGCAGTCGTAATTCTTGGAATTCGGCGTGTAATAATGATTGTAGGCCGTGTTGCGAATTTCACCCGAATACCAGAGGAACTGCCGCAGATCGGTATAATTCCAGGCGGAGGGAGCGGCGCAGGACGCATCATCCAGCGAGCTCTGGAAGGTGAGGAGATAGCCGTACGTCGTTTGCGGAGAACCTGGGGGAGCCGAACCGAACACGCTACGGGTCCCGTCCCCGAGGACGCATTCGGACATGCACGCCGTATTGCTGGTGCCGTCGGTGATGTCGGCGATCCGAATGCGAGAATTGGCGAACATGACGCCGTTGGAGCTGTACGGCGAGCCGTTGCCCGACGTGTAGATTCCCGATCCCTGATTGGCGCAATAGTTCGACGGGGCCAGCGACGCGACACCGTAATCCCCTCCGAGAGACTGGCCTTTGTCGCTGGGGCACAGAAAAGAAGGAACGATAATGGCCGCGGCGATCGCGTTGTTCGGATCGGCAATGTTGTAGGGGGACGTCGCCGCGTAAGTCGGGGCGTTCAGATTCATCAGATTGTAGATGTTCGCCTGGTCGAGATAGGGGCTCAGATAAGCCAGGACGCCCCAGTTTCCGGCGCTGTAATTGAAATTTCCGCCCGGAACCAGATTGGGAGGAAAAGTCGTGTGCGACGACTCATAGTTGTGCAGGGCGAGGCCCATCTGCTTCAGATTGTTCTTGCACTGCGAACGGCGCGCGGCTTCGCGGGCTTGCTGCACGGCCGGCAATAGCAGGGAAACGAGCACCGCGATAATCGCGATCACTACGAGCAGTTCGATCAGCGTAAAGGCCCGACGTTTCATCGCAGGCTCCTCAATTCGAGGTTCGAATATTTCGAGATTCGGATTGAACAAACAATCTGACGAATATTAGAATGACTGTGTTCGATTTGCAATTACTCCGCGCAAAAAAAACCAGGGCCGCGACGTCAGTCCATCCTGAGGAATCGATGCGTTCCGAATTGAAATTTGCCGTATTCGTTGTGGTGCTCTTCTTGTGCGGTGGATGCGAGCAGAAAGATCCCGGCCCACCGAACATGATGCCTCAGATCCTGGGCGCGTTGCAGATTCGCGATGCCAGAGAAAGAGACGCGGCTCTGGCCGCCGCCTGTCGCGAATCGGCCGATCAGGGTTCAGCGCCGGCAGTCCTGATGGGAATTCAGCGTATCGAAGACGTCGATCTGCGGGATGAAGTCGCCGCAGACTGCGCCATCAGCCTGGGAGATTCCGGACAAATTGAGGCCGCGGTCGAAGTGGCGAAACTGATTTCCAGCGAGTCGAAACGAGATGAGCTTCTGGCCAAACTAATGGCCGGTTCAGGTTAACCATCACGCTGGATTGATCGAACCGAGAATCCCGCGAGTGACGTACGGCTCGAGCTTTTCTCGCAGATTATCGCGTGCCCGGGACAACAGCGATTTTACCGCGGCAGGAGTCATTTCGAGGGCTTCGGCAATTTCGCTGTAGCTCATGTCCTCGTATTTGTGAAGGAGCACAGCCATTCGCTGGTGTTCGTTCAGGGTCGCCACGGCGGCGTTGACGATCGACTGCATCTCGAGCTTATCGAACTGCCGCTGCGGCATCATGCCCGATTTGTCGGCCAACATCCGCTCGACGGGCCGCGGACCGAATACCGAGACGTCTCCGTTCGGGACGAATTCTTTCCGTCGCCCTTCGTCACGCCGGCGATTAATTGCCAGGTTGTGGGCAATCCGAAACAGCCAGGTCGAAAACCGAGCCGTGGGTTCGTAACCCTGCCGCGCCTGATACACGCGAAAAAAGACTTCTTGCGCCACATCTTCGGCCATTTCCGCATCACCGAGCACATGCGTCAGAACGCCGACGAGCCGGTGTTGATAATTGGTGACTAGATCGGCGAAAGCAAATTCGTCGCCGGATTTGGCCAGGAGCATCATGCGGACGTCCGGGTCGCGCAGTGCGGGGTTTTCGTCTCCGGAATCGGTCAGTACCGGAGCTTGCTTAACGGCAGCATTAGAGATTGTGGCAACCATATTCATGACCTTTTCTTTAAGGTTGCAAAAGCGATGACAACACCGCCGGTATTCCCAGGGTTTCGCAGAAAAATCCGAAAAGTTGATGGGCGTGGCCAGAAAGTTGCCATTGACAGTGCAACGAAATTACCATATTCCCCTCACCCCTCCAAAAACTTCAGAGACCTCCTCTCACGCATCGGCATGCGCAATCGCATTTTTAGCCTATTACTGCTCTCCAGCTTGGGAACTGCCTGCGGCTGCGTGCAGATGTATCCGACGAGATCGGGTTTTTTAAGCGACTATTCCACGCTCACTCCAGTCGATCGGAAAGGCCATGTCCGCATCAAACCTGCTGATACGGCAGCACTTGCGACGATCGACTCGTTCTACATCGAACCAGTCCAATGGCTGGCAGATGATCTCGGACAGCCTGCCAGCAGCGAAAAGCGGATGCTCGAAATGCGAAACGCGTTCCAGGCGTCGCTGACGGACGAGCTCGGGAAGATTCACCCCGTTGTCGATACGATCGGCCCACAGACGGCAGTCGTCCGCGCAGCCGTTACGGGAATTCAGGAATCAAAACCCTTCGCTAACCTATTCATGGCAGTTCAGATTGCAGGCCCTCTCTTCAATGGGGGCGCAGCGTCTGAAATCGAGGTGCTGACAGCCGACGGCCGGCAAATTACAGCCGAGTCCGCCGGATTCCGCGGCCACGATTGGGATTTCATTGGATATTTCTGGCGGCCGAATCATGCGCGGAGTGCCCTGCGCAAGGCAGTTCGGATGTTGGCCGGGGAAATCTCCGGGGTGTCTCCGGTTCTGGGCGATATGGCGAAATCGCCCTCGACGAATTCGACCGTGGAAACTGATAGTTACGGGGCGTCCGAGGCGCCCTGATCGCCGGAACATCAATCCCGGCGGCGAATCACGTCGTCCAGGAACGTGTGCCGGGCGCGTTGTCGAAGTCCGGGTCGACTCGCTCGAATGTTTCCGGGCGCGCCTTGACCATGATCTCGATCAATTGGGCCCAGGTTTGCCGATGCGATTCGAGTATCTGGATGGCATTCTGCACGTGTTGTGGGTCGCGCAGCAGTTCACCACTCGCCAGGTTTTGAAGCACATACGCAAACAGTGCTCTCAGTTGATCTGCCAAGCCGGGATTCGGGTCCGAGTCGATGCCGGCGAGAATGTCGTTGACGCATTCGCGGCTGCGGTTGAAAGCCAAAAACGCCTTTTCGAATTGACCGGCTTGCAGCGCTTCTTGAGCTTGCCGGGCAAAGCGAATCGCGCCATCAATAACCATGAGATGGAGCCGCTCGGGCGAGGCGGTCGCGACTTGGGCTTCGAGATACGGGTTTGCCATGGCGGGCATGAGAGGATTCCTTTCCTGATTTTCGAATGCTGATGCGGCAAATGGATGATTCGACTGACGTTGCCGTGCCGTGCGTTTAAGATGAAGTGCCGCTCGAACCTGAATTTGCGCCTATCGAATTGACGCCTGCTGCCGAGATGCTCGTGGCGGTGCCGGGTGACGACGACGACGTAGACGAACTGCTCGACGACGTCAGCCCCAAAATGCTTTCGAGCGCTGTTTGCTGATTTCGCAGGTTGCCGAGCACGGTCTCCAGATTCGTAAACGTCGTCATCAACGACTGCTGTTGGGACGTGAGCTGGTTGTTGAGCTGCGTGATCCGTGCTTCGATGGACGTGGAGCTGGTCTGCAGTGCAGTGGTTTCAGTCGTAAATTCTCCGGTGGTCGTGTCCGTAAAGGAATTGATCGTGTTCTTCAATTTGGTGCCGAAGCCGTTCGTCGCGTCCATGAAAAAATTGGTGATGGCTGTCGGGTGCTGCGAGATTTGCTGTGAAAGCGTCGTGCTGTTGAGCGCCAGGGTGCCATCCTGATTCACCGAGATTCCCAACTGCGCCAGCGATGTGACGGCGTTCCCGGCGGGCCCGGCGACGCTGCTGACCAGGTTCGAGAGCGCCGTCTCGAGCCGGAGCACGGTGCCGTCTCCCTGGAGAGGGGCCGCGGTGCTGCTTGCGGTATTGTACGTCGTATCGGTCGTCGCAGTCGTGTATGCCGTATTGTAATTCGTGACGAATGTCTGCACGAGATTCGTGATTTGACTGGTGTCGCTGACGACATTGACCTGGGCGGGCGTGGAGCCGACCGCGTTGAGCGTGATGTTCAGATCGGGAATCGCCGTAGTGAACTGGTTCGTCCCCGACGTCAGGAAAAATGGATTGGCGGAAGAACTGCTGCCGACTTTGAGCAATGCATTTTGTCCCTTGGTCTGCGTCGAAAAGCCCAGCCCCAGCCCTCCATCGTCGACGGTGAACTGCCCGGCGACTCCGGTTTGCGAGGAAGTCAGTTGCAGCCGATTGGGACTGAATGTCGACCCGTCGTTAACGATCGTGGCCGTCACACCGGACTGGGCCGCATTGATCTTGGCTGCCAAGCTGGCCAAGGTGTCGGTTGCAGCCACGGTAATCTGGGTGCCGGCGCGGCTGTCGATTTGAGACTTGCCGTCGCCGCCTGCCGTTCCCGAGCCCGCAATCTTCAATGCCGCTGCCGTTGTTCCACCCAGATCGGACACCGTCAATTGCTGGGATCCACCCGCCTGGTCGACCAGTTGAAAACCATCGCCGGTTGAATTGAGCTGCAGCGTCACGTTATTGTTGGTCGAGGTGGCAATCAATTGCTGCAAATTCCCAATCGTCTGCACGCTGCTGGTGACGTTAACAGAGAATTGCTGGCCGGTCGAATCGGTGATGCTGAAGGTGCCGGACGGAATTGCCGTTTCCCCGGGCCCGTATGCCGACAGGGAAGTTCCCAGATTGACGTATTGCAGATGAAGCGAACCCGAATCGATGGAGTTCTGCGCTCCATTGACTGCAATTCCCAATTGCGACGCTGTGGTACTGCCCCCCACGTCCGCGATGACGAGATTGCTGGCAGTCGCCCCCGAAGTATCCTGGATCTGGATCCCCGTGCCCGCGGGGTCCAATGAAGCCGTCAGCTTGAGTTTATTTCCATGCCCGTCGGTGGCCGAGTTGATCGCGTTAATGACGTCGCTGACCGATTGTGCCCCGCTGAGATCGACGGTCGCCGTCGTGCCGGTCCGGTCTGTCAGGGAAATCTGCCCGAGCTGGGTGATTCCCGCGCCGCCGTTTAAATTACGGAGCAACACAGAGTCGATGCCGCCAACGATCTGGTTGCCGGTCAGCGTATTGCCGGAAGCCGTTGCGTTCAGCCCCAACTCCTGGGAGATGGTCGCACCATTCTCGTCGGAAACCGATAGCGGTTGACTGCCTCCACCGCCAGTATTGTCCACG
>DASYAR010000408.1:0-13696 GCA_036501235.1 Planctomycetaceae bacterium | reverse complement strand
TCAGGATTTTCTCGGCCCCCGCCAGAAACTTTTCCCCGTCGAACCAAGGTTCGCGGAAATTGTCGAGCAACTCATCCAGCGTGGCCTGCGAATGGTGTTCTTCCTCGAGGTTGTGATACGTGAGGTACCCCAGGTTCACGGGCCGTGAAAGCGTGCCGTTCAACTTCCTCATTCCGGCAATCCAGGGTTTCCACAGGCTGTTGGCGGCCCAATTCTCGATGCCAAACGAAGCGCCCAGGGCCGTGCTTTGGTCGGTGCTGGCATACGATTGAAAGGTCGCCTCCACGAATGCTTTCGTGCCGGAATGCGCGATCCAGATTTTAGCCAGGTCTTCGAACTGCAAACCCAGGCCGTCCGCCATCGACCGCATCCAGGTGAAATGGACCGTGTCGAGGCTCCAATGACTGCTCAATTCCCCTTCGAATCCGTTTTCGTAAGGGACCCCCTTTTCGTTCAGCAGTACCTTCAACCGTTCCAAGTAGGCCTCAAATGTCGGCGCATTGGCCACAAGTTGCGCCTGGGCGACGTCGAACTGCGCGGCAAAGACCGAAAACTGCTGGAGCTCGTGGCGGGCCTGCGCGAACGTCACCCCCTCTGCGAAACGCGTTAGATAGCGGTTTCCGGCGACAATCGGATGGCACATGATCCTGGCGGCAGCATCGACGATCAATTGTGCAAAATCGCCCGCGGCTGACGCCGTCATCTCGCCGCGCTCGACCAGGTCATACACCTGATTCAAGACACCGTCAGCCTGTGCAGTAAACAGCGTGAGATGGGCTGGCGCCTCGTCGTGCTCCGGCAATATGCCGGCTGCCGTGAACAAATGACGCGAAAGCGGAAATGCCGCCAGATGGGACGCAGCGCACATGGAAATCTCCCCTGCCAGTTCTCTGGCGATCGGAACCAAGGTTGATCCGGGCCGTGCGAGACAGTCTGCTTGAATTGTAGGTCGAGTTTCCGCGGCGGCAAGATGGGGTTCTGCCCGAGATTCGGCCGTGCAGTCTTGCTTCCCAGGCGTGCCGTCCTAGAATTCGATCAGACGAGTCATGACAGAAGTCCCGTCCTGAACAAGGAGGTGAGACGATGTCTGCCGCATGTCTGCCGCTCAAAGCGATTCATCACGTCGAACTGTTGGTGGGAAACGCCAAGCAGGCGGCCTATTTTTATCGCCATGCTTTCGGCTTCTCGCAACTGGCATATGCCGGCCCGGAAACGGGCATCAAGGAGCAGGCGTCATACGTGCTCTATCAGGGCAGCATCCGGCTCGTCGTCAGCACGCCCCTGACTCCCCAAGATCCCATGTCCGACCATCTCCGGCGACATGGCGACGGCGTCTTGGATATCGCCTTTCTTGTCGACGACGTTGACGCCTGTTTTGCCGAGGCCGTGCGGCGCGGCGCCAACGTCGCCCTTCCTCCCTACGACCGCGAGGATGAGTTCGGGCAAATCCGACGGGCCAAAATTCAAGCGTATGGCGACACGCTGCACTCGTTGATTTCGATCACCGGCTACACCGGGCCGTTTCTGCCGGGGTACCAGGTCCGCCGCCGTCCGTCTGCCGGCGCCGGGCTGGAACGCATCGACCATATCGTCGGCAACGTCGAGAACGGCCGCATGAATGACTGGGGAACATACTACAATAAGGTGCTCGGTTTTCACCAGTTCATGTCGTTCGACGACAAGGACATCTCGACCGATTTCTCGGCTCTCCGCAGCCAGGTCATGGCCGCACCCAACGATATGGTCAAATTTCCGATCAACGAGCCCGCTCCGGGAAAACGGAAGAGCCAGATTCAGGAATACCTGGATTCCAACGGCGGGGCGGGGGTCCAACACATCGCCGTGGCGACCCGCGACATCATCCATACCGTCACGGTGCTCCAGGACAATGGCGTCGAGTTTCTGGTAGTACCCAGCTCCTACTACGAGAAGCTGTGGGACCGCGTCGGCGACGTGCACGAAGATCACCAGGCAATCCGCGACCTGGGAATCCTGGTCGACCGCGATGAGAAGGGTTACCTGCTGCAGATCTTCACCAAACCGGTCGAAGATCGTCCCACCCTGTTCTTCGAGATCATTCAGCGCCAGGGTTCGGATGCCTTCGGCAAGGGGAATTTCAAGGCCCTGTTCGAAGCGATCGAGCGAGAACAAGCGTCGCGCGGGAATCTGTGAAATGTCTTTTGACCAGAACGACATTGAGGTGTTGCATGCCGTCGTATCATCGTTTAGGGGAATTGCCTCGCAAGCGGCATACGGTTTTCCGTCAGCCCGACGGCAGCCTGTTTCATGAGCATCTCATGGGCAGTCGCGGGTTTTCCGGCCCGGCATCGCTTTTGTACCATCGCCGCCCTCCGACCAGCCTGCTGAAGTCGCAATTCGTGCGAAAGCTCGAGTGGCCGCACGATTCCGATGCCGTCTTGCGAATGCGGCACTTCCACACGCACCGGTTCCCCGCCCGTCAAAGTCCGACTCTCGATCGAACTCCGGTTCTATTTAATGGCGATGTCGCCCTGTCTTTCGTCCAGCCCGCCGCCAGCGACGAGTTTTTGTATCGCAACGCCGAAGGTGACGAATTGACTTTCGTCGCTGCGGGAGACGGCGTCGTGGAATCGCAGATGGGTGACCTCCCCTATCAGGCGGGAGATTACGTCATCATTCCCCGCGGAATCATGCACCGCTGGCGACTGGGCGGCAGCGAACACAGGTTGCTCATCATCGAAAGCGCCGGCCCCATTCGCCCGCCGGCACGGTATTGCAATGAGCTGGGTCAATTTCTCGAGCACAGCCCCTATTGCGAGCGCGATCTCCGTCGGCCCGAGACGTTGCCTGTGCATCAGGAATCGGGCGAGTTCCGCGCTGTCGTCAAGCAGTACGATGCGCTCACCGAGGTGACGCTCGACCATCATCCCTTCGACGCAGTCGGTTGGGACGGCTATTACTATCCGTGGGCGCTTTCTATTCACGACTTCGAGCCGATTGTCGGCAGCCTGCACCAGCCGCCTCCCGTGCACCAGACATTTCAGGGGGACGGCTTTGTCGTCTGTTCCTTCGTGCCGCGACTCTTCGACTTTCACCCCGACGCCGTACCGGTCCCGTATAACCACTCGAACGTCAACAGCGACGAAGTGATTTACTATGCCAATAACGAATTCATGAGCCGTAAGGGGATTGCGTGCGGATCGTTGACACTGCATCCCGGTGGACTGCCGCACGGACCGCATCCAGGCCGTGCCGATGAAGCGCTCGGAAAAAAACGGACCGATGAGTTGGCCGTCATGCTCGACACATTTCGCCCATTGCGCGTTGGACGTGGCGCATTGGCCGTCGAAGACCCCGACTATGCCCGTTCCTGGTTGGCGCGAGGAGAGACATGACGCCCTGCCTGCGAGCCCTGTTGGCCGGATCGATTGACTATGCGGGAATGTTTCCGCCGGCCGGGCTGACCCTCGCAAACTCTCTCGATAACCTGCGAAGGCACCGTCGCAGCTTGGATTCGTGGCTGCTCGGGCGATTTGTCGTACCCGTGGCGAAGTTGGCCGAGTTGGCCGAATCGTATCAGTTCGAACGGGACGGCCGATTGTCCGTGGTCGTCACTGCTGGCGATTCCGGCGAATTCTTCCTGAAGCAATTGGATATGGCATTGATGAGCGTGGCCGAATTTCCGGTGTATGGCGCCGTCGACACGCTGGAATTTCGCTGGCCGGCGGGGTCGCTACGCGTGGCCGACGTCGGGCGACTGGGGAACCTGGTGCAGACGGCGGCGGGAGAGATCATGGGTTCGCGCATTGCGCCGATCACGATGTTCTTCGAGTTGCCACGAGGCGAAATCCCGTTAGCTGCTTCGACCGCACGTGAACGGATCCGAGGCGCCCTGGCTGCAGTGGCTGATTTTAACAAGTCTGCAAATGGCCTGCCCTGCCTGGCGGGTTTCAAAATGCGCTGTGGAGGCGCAGGTCCCGCCGGTATTCCCTCGTCGGCGGAAATCGCCGCCGTGATTTGCGAAAGCCGCGATCACGGCGTCGTCTGGAAGGCGACCGCCGGCTTGCATCATCCCGTGAGGCGCATGGAGCCGGCAGGGCGTCCGTCGACGCACGGCTTCCTGAACTTGCTGGTCGCGACGGTGCTTGCCGACGTCCATCGCCTGGACGAGCGACGGACGCAGGCGATCATCGACTCGGTTAACGTCGACCAATTCGGCTTCAGCGGCGATACATTAAACTGGGACGACCTGTCCGTTACATCGGCACAGATTGTCGTGGCCCGCGAGCGGTCGCTGCGCTCGTTTGGCAGTTGCAGTGTCGACGAACCGTGTCATGATCTGAAGGGACTGGGATTTTTGTGAGCGGCCAATTCGTTTAACCGCAATCCCAACCGGATGCGAGTGCAGAGCGCTCCAGACGTTTCGGATACCGCAAATACTCAATGTCCACAGAGAAATGTCCACCAAGAAAGAACTGAAAACAAGAAGGACCTGAGCCGCCAATCGACAGAGATCGACACAGATACAGATGAAGTCATCTGCAGTCACATGGTGTGATCAACGGAAGCTCGACATACGCCGAATCATGACCGATCCCGCATTGCACAGTTTCATCCCGGTTGCGCCGGATTCGCATTTTTCAATTCAGAATCTGCCGTTCGGCGTCTTCGTTCCGCACACAGGCGGCGCGCCCCGCGTCGGCGTGGCGATCGGCGAAATGGTGCTTGACCTGTCAGTCCTGGAAAGCTGCGGATTGTTGTGCCCGGCAGTCCAGACAGCCAACCGCGAATCGTTATTTGGCCGCCCGTCGCTCAATGCATTCATGGCCTGCGGACGCCCGTTGTGGAATGAAGTGCGCGAGCGGCTGACTCAATTGCTGCGGCACGATGAAGCTTGCCTGCGCGACGACACGGCCTTGCGTGAAGAGGCCCTCCTGCCGATGTCCGACGTCGAAATGCTGCTGCCCGTGGAGATCGGCGATTACACCGATTTCTATTCTTCGCGAGAACACGCCTCGAATGTTGGCGCCATGCTGCGGGGTCCTGAAAAAGCACTGATGCCAAATTGGCTGCACCTGCCCGTCGCTTACCACGGCAGAGCCAGTTCGGTTGTCGTCAGCGGCACCGACCTGCGCCGCCCGTCCGGGCAGATGAACCCCGACAATGCACCAGCTCCTGCGTTTGGTCCGAGTCGGTCGGTCGATTTCGAGCTCGAGCTGGGGCTCTTCGTGGGACCGGGCAACATGCTGGGAGAGCCGATTCCGATCGACCGGGCGGCAGAACACATCTTCGGTTTCGTGCTCGTGAACGACTGGAGCGCCCGCGACATCCAAAAATGGGAATATGTTCCGCTGGGGCCGTTCCTGGCGAAAAACTTTGGCACCTCAATTTCTCCCTGGGTCGTGACGCTCGACGCACTCGAGCCGTTCCGCGTGGCCGGACCAGAGCAAATTCCGACACCGCTTCCTTACCTCGTGTCTCAGGCCAATGCGGCGTACGACATCCACCTCGAAGTCTGGCTGCAAGCCGTCGGAGACTGTGAGCCGGCCCGCATCTGCACCACGAACTCCCGCGCTCTGTATTGGAGTGTCATCCAGCAGATCGCGCACCACACCAGCAATGGCTGCAATCTAAAGACTGGAGATCTCCTGGCCAGTGGGACGATCAGCGGATCCGCCACTGACGCGCGCGGCTGTCTGCTCGAGCGCACGCTGGGGGGCCGACAGCCACTCACGCTGCCCGATGGGTCGACACGTGCATTCCTGGAAGACGGCGACCGCGTGACCATGACAGGCTGGTGTCAAGGCGCCGGATATCGTGTCGGTTTCGGCGACGTCACCGGCGCTTTGCTTCCCTCCCATTCGTAGCCTCAGCCTCTCCCCTGGCGATGCGACTTCATCCGGGAAATTCGATTGATCGTGCATGACTGAACCATTGTGGCGCCCCACTCTCGATCAGATCGAGCAGGCCAATCTGACGGCCTTTCGGCGGATGGTCCGCGGACGCTGGCAACCAGATCTCGACGACTACGCCGCGCTGTATCGCTGGTCGATCGAACAGCCAGATCGATTCTGGCTCGCCGTCTGGGAGTTTTGCGGCGTGATCTCCAGCCGCTCGTGGGACGAGGTCGCCGTCGGCTGCGATTCACGTCTGACAGCGAAGGGGGGATTTCCTGGAATCCGTTGGTTTCCAGGCGCCCGATTGAATTTCGCGGAAAACCTACTCCGCTTTCGCGACAGCCGCCGCGCCCTGGTGTTCTGGAACGAAGCGGGATTTCAGCGTTCGTTGACCTATGCCGAGCTCTTCTCCCAGGTAGCGCGTCTGTCGGCGTCGCTCATAGTGGTGGGGGTCGTGGCCGGTGATCGAATCGTGGGGTTTATTCCCAACATTCCCGAGGCGGTGATCGCGATGCTTGCCGCGACAAGCGTCGGAGCGATCTGGTCGTCGTGCTCTCCCGATTTCGGAACGCCAGGCGTCGTCGACCGGTTTGGCCAGATCGAACCCAAACTTCTGTTTGCCGCGGATGGATACTTATACGACGGCCGCGAATTCGATTCTCTCTCGCGGCTGCGCGCCATTCAGCCCCAGCTGCCGACGGTCGAATACGTCGTGGTGATCCCGTATCGGCATCCGCAACCCGATCTGTCCGGAATCGAGCGCAGCTTACTCTGGCCTGACCTCATCAGCCGGTCGCAGGCAGGCGAAATCGAGTTCGAACAACTGCCTTTCGATCATCCGCTGTACATATTGTACTCGTCCGGCACCACCGGCCCGCCCAAGTGCATCATCCATTCAGCCGGCGGCGTGCTCGTGCAGCATCTCAAAGAGCACGTGCTGCACTGCGATCTGCGCCGCGACGATAAGATGTTCTTCTTCACGACCTGCGGCTGGATGATGTGGAACTGGCTCGTCAGCGGTCTGGCAGTCGGCTGCGAGGTGCTGCTCTATGACGGCTCGCCGCTCGCGCCGACTCCGGACGTTTTGTTCGACATGGCTCAGCAGGAACGGATGACCGTCTTGGGGACCAGCCCGCGGTACTTGACGGCGATTGCCAAGACGGGCCTCGAACCTCGGGCCAGCCACGATCTGAGCGCATTGCGAATGATTCTCTCGACGGGTTCACCCTTGAGCGGCGAGAGCTTTGACTATGTGTATTCGAAGATCAAGCCGGACGTGTGCTTGTCGAGCATCTCCGGAGGCACTGACCTTTGTTCGTGCTTCGCCTTGGGTAATCCGATCGCTCCCGTCTACCGCGGCGAGTTGCAGACTCGTGGCTTGGGAATGCATGTGCTGGTATTCGACGATGCGGGGCGACCCGTCGTTGGCCATAAAGGGGAATTGGTCTGCGCCGCCCCGTTTCCTTCAATGCCATTGGGATTTTGGCAAGACCCTGAGGGAACGGCGTACTCCAAGGCGTATTTCGAACGATTCCCCGGCGTCTGGCATCACGGGGATTTTGCCGAGCTGACCGAGCACGATGGGCTCGTCATTTACGGGCGCAGCGATACGGTCCTCAATCCCGGCGGGGTGCGGATCGGCACAGCCGAAATCTATCGCCAGGTGGAGCAGATCCCGGAAGTCGCGGAAAGCGTCGTCGTCGGACAAGATTTTTGCGGCGATGTGCGCGTGGTGCTGTTCGTGAAACTCCGCAGCGGGTTTGCGCTCGATGAATCGCTGACGCAGCGCATCAAAGACCTGATACGGCGAAATGCCAGTCCCCGTCATGTTCCTCCTAAAATCATCGCGGTCGCCGATATCCCGCGCACCCGCAGCGGCAAGATCGTCGAACTGGCCGTCCGCGATTGCCTGCACGGCCGCCCCGTCAAAAATATCGATGCTCTGGCCAATCCGGAAGCCCTGCGGCTGTTCGAGAATTTGCCGGAATTGGTGAATTGATGCTCATGACCTGACACGTCCGACGACATGGCGCATCCGTCGGGACTTGGCCGTCAACCAGTCAATCTGGCCGTTCAGCGAACTGTCTTGCTTTTCCTGGATAGGGCTCTCCTCAGAAAATGTAACGTGGGCTGTACCACTACAGCCGACTGTCCTGGTGGGCACAGCCCACCCAACAAATTGATCCCAATTTGGATTTCTGGGCAAAGTCCCCGGACAGCATACTTTTGGCTCAGCAGGGAGGCTTCAACGGGCATGCTCCGCCCGTAGCATTCGTCATGGAATATCGGCATGAAAAATGCCAATGTCGTCTCGCCCGGAGTCGGCGGCGTTTTTAACCCCAGTTCCTCCACAGGATGGTGATGCCATGTTCTGTTCGAACACTTCCCGAATCGCGAATTGCCTGTCGAATCGAGCAATTCGCATTTTATCCTTGGCGTTGATCGCGATGACTGCCGCATCACGCGCCCAAAGCGACGACCGGCAGACCGACGCCAAAGGGTCCAAGCCTGTCGTCGAGTTGACGATTCCCAGCATCAAGCACACCTATGACGATCTCAAGCTCGTGTTCAACCTGGCACGCGATGAAAAGGGTTATGCGACATTCAAGGAAACTCTCGATGAGTTCCTGGTCGGCGTCGACGCCGGCAGCCCCTGCGGAGTCAACGTGTATATGACCAAAGACGGGTTGGCCACGGTCGTCTCGGCCCCTGTCAAGGATGACGCGGCGTTTCAGAAGTTCGTGAAGAACCTCTGGGATCTCGACGTCAAATCGGCCCCGCCGCCGTCCCCACAGATGCAAAGGCAGGTGCCCAAGTCGGTCCAGGACAAGCTGCATTCGCTGAAACCGCAAGCGCACGAAAAGCTGCTGTTTGGACTGATGGAAGGTGCGTTGCTCTACGAACACGGCTACGTTCATTTGGGGCCCTCTCTGGAAGCTGTGCGGATGGCACGCGGTCAAAAGGTCGAAGCGTCGGAGAAAGGCGGCAGCCTGTCCATCCAGATCCTGGGGGACGTCGAGCCCGCCCGTCGGCATACGGCTTTCGAGAAATCGAAGCAAGACATTTTGTCGCGTCCGAAACGCGAAGATTTCAACAGCGACGCCGATTTTGAGCTGGCCCAGGCCGTCGTCGAATATCAATTGGCCAAACTCGAATTGCTGGTGGCCGATGCCTCGCACGTCGATGCCGTCTACACCGTTTCGCGAGAGAAGAAAAACTCGAAATTCGAAGCGGAAGTCACCCCTGCCGCCAATACGCCCCTGGCCAAGGACTTCTCGCGGTTCGGTCAGCATCCCGACCTGTTTGCCGGCGTCTCCCACCAGAATGCGGTCGTTTCGGCGGCGGTCAACATGCCCGTCGACGAAGCGCTCGGTAAGTTGATGAAAGTCGTGGCCGCCAAGGCACACGCCGCGGCCTCTGCTCGGCTCGATGCCTCGTCCCGGCTCGACGCCAATCAAGTGCAGGTCGATAAGGATTTCTCGAATCTGATCTTCCAAATCGCCACCGACGTCGCCGGAATGGACACCTGCAACGGCTTCCTGCGGACCTGGAGCGACAGCGAAGGGAAGTTGACGACTCTCGTCGGTACTCGCATTTCGCAGGTCGACAAGGTTCGCGAGTTGCTGCATAAATTCAAGCAGAGCGAGCGAGTTGCATCGATCGCGGGCGCGGAAACAGTCAAAGTGACGAGTGCCCATCGCAAAAAAGACGCTCCCGAGTTGTTCGACGCAGAGGGCTCGATTTTTGTGGCCACGTCGGACGAGGCAGTCTGGTTCGCGCTGGGGCCGCAGGCGCAGGAACGGCTTGGCCAGGCCATTCAAGCGGCGCCTCATGGCAAGAATTCTGCGAAGGAGAGTGGAAAATCAACCGGTCAACCGGCGATCGAGCTCCGTGCCGAAATGCGACCGTTGGCTCAAGTCTGGGACGCCATCGGGACACGCCACCGTCCCCGCCCCGAGGCGAAGCCGGCTTCGAGCCGCAAATCAAAGTCCGATTCGAAAACGACGACCAAATCCGACTCGGGAGACGACACGAAAGCCGACCGGAAAAAGGCCGTCTCAGCGTCGGCAGTCACCGATCTGCACTTGCACAAGATTGCCGGCGAATCTTTCAAGGAACAGGACGGCCACTTCGATTTGTCGCTGACGAGCGAAGGAGACAAAGCCAAGATCGTGATTACCAGCGACGAGGGAGTTCTCCGCTTCGTGGGGAAGGTCCTGTCGGAGTTCACGAAGCAAAATCTGGCTGACAATTGATCGTCGCGCTGTCTGCTTGTGCTCCCGCTCCGCGCCGGTCGTCGAATTCGCCGGCGCGGAGGGACGCTCGCTCTACAAAAGCAAGGCACAGGCTCGCTGGCCTCCAGGCTCCGCTCATTTCGTTCCCACGCTGTGTCCGGGAATACTCAGGCGGACGCTCTACGTCGATCGCCGCAGCGCGCAACCGGGTGGCGGGGCCTGGAGCAACGGGAAGGCACCGAAACGAGCCAAATCCGCAGGTCAGCCTTGATCTGAGTGGCCTCCGTCGATCAGCGATTGTCCAAGCGACTGCCAACAGCCCATGGGTCATCGGCGCGACCGCGTCGGCACTGGCTGAAATCACGACGGCTCTCAAAGCAATTGACGGGGAACGTGCCTCCGGCCCCGGCTGGACCCAGATCGTTCACAGCGGACTCGTCGAACCTTTGACATCAAATTAGTTTCGGTGACTGTGCTTTCTGGCGACATCCCGTCGAATGCCATAGAGGAACTCGGCGACGGCCAGCAAGTTGTCGGCAGGCCAGAGGAGTTGCTATGGGGATTTGCGTCGGATAGAAGAATGCAATGACAACTACCAGAGTTGAGAGCACAGGCGGTCAAATCGATCGGGAATAACATGACGAATACGAATCCGTTCGACGACGAGGTCGAATTTCAGATCCTGGTCAATGCGGAAGGACAACACTCGCTCTGGCCAGCTTTACTCGAAGTCCCAGCCGGCTGGGTTGTGATAGGTCCTCAGGGACAGCGCAACGTGTGTCTGGAATGGATCGACGGAAACTGGACCGACATGCGCCCTCTCAGCCTGCGGAATGCGACAGCTGGCGAAGTCTCGCTGAAATCTTAGCGTGACCAACTTTGAATCAAGAAGATATTAAACGGGTCAGTCTCTTCCGGGCCGGAGATAGTCAGTGATTCCGATCAGACAGGAGCTCTTCCCGCTTTCTGCGGCACAGGCGGGCGTCTGGATCGCGCAGCAGGTTGATCCGCAGAGCCCGGCTCTCAATTTCGGCGAATACATTGAAATTGAAGGGAGTCTCGACTTTCGGTTATTCGAGACGGTCGTCCGGAGTGTTTTGAACCGAGCGGACGTCCTGCACATCCGCGTGATCGAAACAGGCGACGGCCCGCGGCAATGGATCGCAGCCGATCGCAACTGGGAGTTTCCGCATCTGGATTTCGCCAGCATGGCCAACCCCCATGCGGCGGCCGAGGCTTGGATGCGCGGGGATCTGGCCCGCGTCGTCGATCTGGTTCAGGGACCCTTGTTTTGCTCTGCCTTGATCCGCATTTCGCTCGACCGTTTTTATTGGTATCTGCGGTTCCACCATCTTTGCAACGACGGCCTCGGGCATGCCTGGGTCACCGAGCAGGTTGCGACGGAATACACGGCACGCGTTTGCGGTCGGAGCACGATACCAGGTCGACCCATCGGCTGGGCTGACGTTGTTGCCAGTGAGCTGACATACCGGGGCAGTCGGCAATTCGTCGAGGATCGGGAATTCTTCCGCAGCGCGATGTCGGGCCGCTCCGAAAGCTGCACTCTCTCGGGACTGCCTCCCGCCCCAGCCCGGCGGCACAACCGGGCAACGGGCCACTTTTCGGCCGCTCTGACGGAAGAACTTCGGAAATTCCGGCGCCGTTGCGGAGTCAGTTTGCCCCGCACGTTACTCGCGGTGAGTATGTTGTATCATCATCGAATCACCGGGCTTCGTGACATCATCCTGGGGGTAGCGTTCAGCGGCCGGATCGATTTGCAACGGCAGCCGGGAGCCGGAATGTATGCGCGGATTCTTCCGGTTCGGCTGCGGATTAATCCCGAGGGAACCTTCGATGAGCTGGCACGGCAAACAGCCCAATCCATACGTGAACTGCTGCCGCACCAGCGTTATCCGGCAGAGCGCCTACGGCACGATTTCGGCCTCATGCCCAGTGAGCCCGATGTCTTCGGGACCGTCGTCAACGTCATGCCGTTCAACGGTCATCTGGAATTCGGCGGGTGTAAAGCCCGCAATCATAATTTGTCAAATGGCCCAGTACGGGACCTGGAATTCGCAATCTATGATTACCGCGATCCCCCGGAGCTCCGTATCGATTTGGACGGCAATCCGGCGCATTATCTCCAAGCCGATTTGGATGCGCATCTGCGGCAGTTTTTGCGATTGATGGAATCAGTCGTCCGGTCACCCGCCTTACCATTGTGGCAGCACGAGGTCCTGTCTCCGTCAGAACGTGTGGAACTGCTGCAGGATCTGACCGCCGACAAATCAGTCGTTTCACGCGCCACATTGGTCGCATTGTTCGAAGCCCAGGTCGCTCAGTCGCCGGACGCCAAGGCCGTGGTCTGCGAGTCGGTTTTTTTAACGTACGCCGAACTGAATTCCCGTGCCAACCGCCTGGCGCATGTTCTCATCGAGCTGCAAATCGGACCAGAACAGTTCGTCGGGATTGCGTTGGAACGGTCGATTGACATGGTGGTGGCAGTCCTGGCAACGCTGAAGGCGGGAGCAGGCTACCTGCCGCTCGATATGGACCAGCCCGCGACACGCGTGCAGCGGATGCTTCAGGATGCGAACCCGGCGCTGGTGATCAGCACGTCCGCGATGAGCGACCGACTATCGGGCACAGACCCGGTGCTGTGGCTGGATGCCGCCGCCACTCGCGACAGGCTGACCCGCTCCTCGCCACTGAATGTGCCCGACGCCGATCGCACAAGCCGGCTCTGCCCCGATCATCCGGCTTACATGATCTATACGTCGGGCTCGACCGGCAGTCCCAAAGGGGTTGTCGTGAGTCATCAGAACGTCGTCCGGTTATTTGGCGCAACGCGGGCGTGGTTTGATGTGGGACCAGGCGATGTGTGGACACTGTTCCATTCGCTGGCCTTCGATTTTTCGGTCTGGGAGTTATGGGGACCGCTGCTGACCGGGGGGCAGTTGGTCGTCGTCCCTTGGGAAGTGAGCCGGTCACCGGAGGAATTCCTGGCGCTGCTCGTGCAGTGTCAGGTGACGGTGCTCAACCAGACCCCGTCGGCGTTTCGCGAGTTGATGCAGGCGGATTTCGAGAATCCGGTGCTCAGCCGACAGCTGGCGTTACGGTTCGTGATTTTCGGCGGCGAAGCGCTCGAACTGGCCAGCCTGGATCCATGGTATGCGCGTCACGGCGATCGCACACCGGTTCTAGTCAATATGTACGGAATCACCGAAACGACGGTGCACGTCAGCTATCTGGCATTGAACCGGGAGTTAATCCAGAGCGCGCGGGGCAGCCTGATCGGGGGAAACATCCCGGACCTGCGAACCTATGTCTTAAACGCCGCTCTGCAACCGGTTCCGATTGGCGTGCCCGGTGAGCTGTACATTGCCGGAGCCGGCCTGGCGCGGGGTTACTGGAAACGTCCGGGCCTGACAGCCGAACGGTTCGTCGCCGATCCGTATGCCCTCGAGCCAGGCAGCCGGATGTACCGGACGGGAGACCTGGCGCGCTGGCAGGCCAATGGAACGCTGGAGTTCCTGGGTCGGGCCGATCAGCAGGTCAAGATCCGCGGATATCGTATCGAGCTGG
>DASYAR010000407.1:0-12567 GCA_036501235.1 Planctomycetaceae bacterium | reverse complement strand
ACCATGGCAGCGGTTCAGTGAGTGGTTCGCGCGAATAGCTGCCATCCTGCCACATGACAACCGCCACGGGGAGATACGAGCGTTTGTTGGCGTCGCCCTCGCAGTCCACAACAATTGCCGAAATCGACGACCATGAGACGTTCAGCGGCGCTATCCGATTTCCAACTACGGGCAGCGTCACTGTTTCGTTCGCGAGGTTGATCACCAAGTCGCGCGTGTCTCCCGAGACGTTCCGCACGGTCCAAATCCAAGCAGCCGCCGCGCTGCACAGGATGACGACCCAGGTACCTGTGGCGACAGGCAGCGATGGATCCATGCCGGTGGGAAATCCGACGAGAAAAATCGACACAAATGATGCACCTGCGGCAGTCAAGCAGGCGGCGTACACCGGCTTCCACCGGGCGACGGCGAGCCGCCGTTCGAAACGGTCCTCCCTGGGCCTCACGCCCCCCGTGGTCCCGAATCGCAGTCTCGCCCACAAGCCGCCCCAACAAGCAAACATTATCACGTTGAACGGAGTCATGAACATTGCCATAAACAGGTCGGTGCCCCCGATTCCCGGCTGCAGTACGGCATCCGATGGGTCCCTCGGGTTGAAGTAAACTTCAACGGGTTGTCCGGGAAAAAAAGCCTGCACCAGTGGCTCGGCAAACTCCCGCGAACTTCGCCCAAATCCGTGGCGGTAGGTGGTTCCCTGGTAGGCGATTCCGGCAACTTCGTATGCGTATTTCATTTCGACACTATACGACACTCCCTTTCCATGATGGACCTTGAGCTCGCATTTGAGCATGCGCCCTGGAACGTGCGCATAGCCTGTTGCCAGTATCTGCCGAACCGCCCCCCATCCACCGTACACGTCGAACGTCAACGTCAGCGCGGACCAGAACAGTATAAAAGCGGCAATTCCAAGTTTTGATCTAAAATTTTCTGGTTGCAGTTCAGAAGACATTGGGGTCCCCCAACGAATTGCACGTATTCGCAAGAAATTATAGCGGTCTCCGTTGTTTGAATTCCGGTTAATCTTCCCCCAACTGAACGGTTAGTTCGACGGAATCTGCTCGGAGCAGGTTCGCGGATCTGAAATTCAATTCCTGGCGATCACGAAGTTCGGCAGAAATCAGGCCGCCGTGGCCCACCCGAACTCCCGTGGGCTCGGGTATTGCGTACGACGGGCCTGCACCGGCTCGGCCGGCCCGTTGACAATTACTTCCGGCAACAATACTGTCTCTGAAAATCTCATCTCCCTGTTTTTCAGCCTATTTCTCGATGTATGCCCCCCCTTTCCCATTTCGATGAATCCGGTGCCAGCAGAATGGTGGACGTCGGCGCCAAGCCGGTCACCGAACGGATGGCCCGGGCGTCGGGTCGCATCACGATGGCTGCCGAAACGCTGCGGACGATTCTCGATCGGGGTCTGAGCAAAGGTGATGTGATCGAAGTCGCCCGCCTGGCGGGAATCATGGCAGCCAAGAAAACCTCCGAACTCATCCCGCTGTGCCATTCTCTGGGGCTCGACAGCGTGTCGATCGATCTGCGCCCGGTCGACGACGCCACGCTGTCGATCGAATCGACCGTCCGGGTGCAGGGGCGCACCGGGGTCGAGATGGAAGCGCTGATGGCGGTGACCGTGGCGGCGCTCACCGTGTACGACATGTGCAAATCGCTCGATCGCGGCATGACGATCGGGCCGTTTTCGCTTCTCGAGAAATCGGGGGGGCGAAGCGGCCATTTCGTTCGCGGATCAACATAAAGAATCAATCGCAGGCAGCATCATGATGCATGAAGAGATCGCAGGAAACACCGGCTCGGCCGCCTTGCTGGCCCGGGTTCAGGCACTGATCGGCAATGAGCTGCAGGAGGTCGAGCAGATATTTCTGAGTGAAATCTCCAGCCGGCATGCCTTTGTTTGCGAGGTGCTCGAGCACACGGCCGGCTATCGTGGCAAGCGTCTGCGGCCAATTCTGCTCTTGCTGTCGGCCCTGGCCTGCGGCGAGATCGAGCATCCGCACCTGGTGCTGGCCGCAGTCGTGGAAATGATCCACACGGCGACCCTCGTTCACGACGACGTGCTCGACGAGGCCACGACCCGCCGCCACGTAGCGACGATCAATTCCCGCTGGACGAACGAAACGAGCGTACTGCTCGGCGATTTCCTGTTCACGCACGCCTTCCACCTGGCGAGCAGTTTCGGGGATGCGACCGCCTGCCGAACGATCGGCCGGGCGACCAACATCGTGTGTGAAGGAGAGATGGCTCAGATCGCCGACCGGGGCAACCTGTCGCTTACGGAGGAACAATACTTCGACATCATCGAAGCCAAGACGGCCGAACTGTGTGCAATCTCGTGCTCACTCGGAGCACATTATGCCGGGGCCGTTCCGGCCGTGTGCGATGCGCTCGACGGTTTCGGACGATCGCTGGGGATCGCGTTTCAGATTGCCGATGATCTCCTGGACATGACCGGCAGCGAGCAGAAGACGGGCAAGTCTCTCGGGACCGACTTGCAGAAGCAGAAATTGACGCTCCCCTTGATTCATCTGCTGTCGACCTCCGCGCCGCGGCGCGCCGCGGAAATCCGCGAATTGCTGGCTCATCCGAACGACCAGACGCGAGCTGCGCTGTTGCCGATGTTGAAGAATTCGGGCGCCCTGCAATACGCCCGCTCGCGTGCCGACGAATTCACCGTCGCCGCGCGCCAGCACCTGGCCGCGCTTCCCGAATCGCCAGCCCGCCAGCTCCTCGAAGACATGGCCGACTTTGTCACTGTGCGCTCGGCATAAAAAAGGTCGGAGCAGAACCTGTAAGCCGGGTTCTGTCGAGAGCGACCATTTCTCTAGGACGGCAGTTGCCCGCCATCTCCAGCAACCTACCCGGAAGTGGTGGCGGACCGGACCGATCCGCGCCGGAGCAAGTCTCCGGCTCCTTCCTGTTTGGTCTTGCTCCCAGTGGGGTTTGCCCTGCCAAAGCGGTCACCCGCTTCGCGGTGCGCTCTTACCGCACCTTTTCACCCTTACCGGGCGCTTGACGGCCGACTTGCGTCGGACGCGACAATCGCACGGCGGTTTGTTTTCTGTGGCACTTTCCCGATCCTCACGGATGGTGGGTGTTACCCACCACTGCGTCCTGTGGAGCCCGGACTTTCCTCGCCCAAGACCGAACGGGAATGACCCCGCACAGCCTCAGCCGCGATCGCTCGGTTCGCTCCGACCGGTGTGCATTGTACGGCGGACAGCGCACTGCCGTCCAGATGAGCCGGTTTCGACAAATCCTAATTGACGCTCCCCGTGCGGAGCGATACGATTTCTTCCAGACAAGAATTGCGGGCACGGGTTCTCATCAGGGAGGCATTTGTCCGGGATGTTTGGCGAACTTGTACCGCAAGGCGGCGGAGATCCCGTCCCGCTGCTGCAAAAGAAACTGCTGATCGGACGACGGGACAGTTGTGACATTGCCCTGCGTTTTCCCAATGTGTCGAGCCGGCACTGCGAGCTGGAGTTGGTCTCCGGTTACTGGCTGGTGCGCGATCTGGGGAGCAGCAATGGAACCAAGGTGAACGGTGTACGGGTACGCTCAAAATGGATGATGCCCGGCGACGAGCTGGCGGTCGCCAAACATCGCTTCAAAATCGATTACAACCTCGCTCCCGGTGCTCCACCCCCGCCCCCCATCGAAGAAGAAGATCACGTGGATATGGGGACGAGTCTGATGGAAAAGGCGGGGCTGGTGAAACGGCGGACCGAACGCCCGTCGTCTCGTGCCCAGGGTCATTCCGCAGGTCATTCATCGGGAACGAATCGAGATTCCAACGGCAGGGCGTCGCGTCCGCTCACGGATGAAGATCGGGCTGCCGAGTGGATTGCCGACGACGATGAGTGACTTGCCTCGCCAGGCCAAATTGATGACGCGATCGTGAAATCGAATGGCCAAAAAGAAAAAGATCCGAGTGCCGCTGAGGAAGAACCGGCAAACGACTCCGCGACAGCGAGGAAAGTTTTCACAGCAGGTCGATGTCGACGAACACTCCGACGACCACAACCCGCGTGAGCGGATTTCACGCAAAGGGGCCGTCACCCGCTATCGAACGATCTTAAGCTCGGAAGTCGCCGCGCCGGGAGAGCAACCGCGGCGCGACGTGGACATGGCCGGGTGTCTCTTCGGCCGGGTGCTCAGCCCGCACGGCGGCCAATGTCTCGTCGAGGCGGACGACGGAACAGTCTTTCAATGCGCCGTACGGCGGCTGTTGAAATCCCTGTCGACCGACGAACGAAGCACGATTGCCGCCGGTGACCGCGTGCTCTTTCGTCCGGACGGCGACGGCCAGGGGCTGATCGAACGCGTCGAGCCCCGGCACGGGGTGCTCACCCGCAAGATCCGCGGGCAGAAACATGTGCTGGCGGCTAACGTCGATCAGGTCCTGATCGTCGCCTCGGCCGCCGAGCCGAATCTCAAACCCAGCCTCATCGACCGGTACTTGATCAGCGCGTCGGTCGGCGAGATTCAACCGATCATCTGCATCAACAAATCGGACCTTGCCGACATGGTCGAATTGCAGCCGCTGATCGGCACGTACGCCCAGTTGGGATACGACGTCGTGCCCGCCAGCACCCGCACGGGGCTGGGCATCTCGCGGCTCAAGGCACTGCTCGGGGGGCGCGAAACGGCGCTGGCCGGTCAGAGCGGCGTGGGTAAAACGTCGCTAATCAATGCCCTCGAACCGGCCCTCAATCTGAAGACGCTCGAGGTCACCGCGGAAACGGGCAAGGGGAAGCACACGACGACCGCGGCGCGGCTGCTCAAATTGTCGTTCGGCGGCTGGGTGGTCGACACGCCGGGCATCCGGCAGATGGAGATGTGGAACGTAAATTCCGCAGAGGTCGAGAGGTTCTTTCTCGAGTTCCAGCCGTTTCTGAAGGATTGCCGTTATCCGAATTGCTCGCACATCCACGAGAGCCGGTGCGGGGTCAAACGGGCCGTCGTGCGCGGGTTGATTTCCAACCTGCGCTTCGACAGCTACTGCCGGATCCGCACCGGCGATTCGGATGAGTAGCTCAATCCTCGATCACAAATTTGCTGGGCGCGTCAACGAACGTATGACGGCTCTCGGCCGACGAGAACAGGTACAACCGTCCGCGATACCAGGCGGCATGTTCCAGCGTGCCGTCGACGCCCTTCTCACCGGCTGCCAGCTTCACGATGTCGCTGCCGCCGCCGACGGGAGCGTACTTCTGCGGATTGTCATCGAAAGCCTGCTTGGCTTCGACCGATGAAAAGGCATACGTCTTCCCCCTGTAGATCGACGCAAGAGCGGGCCGCGCGTCGATCAACTTACGGCTGTCTTTCAGGGCGACCGGGCAAATACCCTTCAATCCGCTGAAAGGAGCCGGGGCGGGCGCAGCGTCCGCCGCGGGAGCGGCCGGAGGCGACGCCACCGGGGCGCCGGCCGCGGCAGTTGAAGCCGGTTCAATCGTTGCTGCGGGAGCGGCGGCTAGCGGGGCACTCATTTTCTCGAGAACTTTCGCCGCCTTCAAGACAGCCGGCTCCGAAAGCGTACGCGGTTTGGCGCCAGCTTTGGCGCTGGGAAGCGACAGCATGTCTTCATCATCATCATCGTCGTCATCGTCGTCGTCATCGTCGTCGTCATCATCCGCGGGCGAGAGTCCGGATCGCGATTTGGCCGCCGCCGATTTTGACGGAGCCGGCTTCTGGGCCGCGGCTGCCGACTTGGGGCTCGCGGCAGAATCGTCTCCCGCGCCGTCATCGTCCGCAGTTTCGACGGCCGCTGCTGCGTGCGGGCGGCGCGACGCTTGCCGTTCTTCGTCATTGGGGGCGATTTTCAAACCGCTGTATGGCGAATCCGATGCGGCTTGACCGTCGCTGCGATTCGAGAGAATCTGCGGCGATTTCCCGACAGTCTTCGGCTGGTCGTCGTTCAAATCGAGCGATTCGACATCGTTGCCCATGCCCGATTCGTCGAGCATCGGCTGCGAAGCGGTGCTGGGACGAGCCGGGCGAACTGCCGGCGGCTGTGCCTGCATGGTGAGTTCCCGCGCGGCGGTTGAAGGCGCCAGGGGGGACGGCTCACGAAGCTGGGGCTGGGCGGGGGCGGCCGAAGCTGCCGGCCCGGCGACGACGGGCGGCGGCGTGAAATTGGGCGCCGCGGCTGACGGGGGAGACTGATAGCTCGGCGCTGCGGCGATCGGAGCGCGATTACCGGGCATCGTGGGACGTGCCGGCGCTCCTGGGTTCGCTGTTCGATAGCCCGGCGCGCGCGGCTGTGCCGGCGCCGCGTATTCCGCCGGAGGGGCTGGCTTCCTCTTGCCGCGACCGACGTGGAATGTCCGTTCAAACCAGTTCGGCTTGGGCGGCGGGGGGGCGTAAGCTGCCTGCGGTCTCGGGGGTTGAGCTGCAGCGGCCTGCGGTTGGCCCGACGCGCCTTCCGTATGCGGCGCCTCGTTGATATCCATGCTCGGGAAATCAGGATTGTTGTTCTTTCGTCTCAGTTTCTGCAGTTCTCTCTCGACGGCCGAATCCTGAGCCGGCGCGGCCTGCGTCGCAGAGGCGGTCGATACCGGAGCATAGCCCTGGGCCTGCACGACGTTGCTGCCCGCAGGAGGCTGGCCTGCCGGCGGGGCACTGTCTTGAGCTAGCAGAGCGGCCACTTGACTGCCTAGCAGTCCGGATGCCGCGGTGACAAGACAGGCCTTTGCCGCAAACCGCAATGGAGCTTTCATCTCGTTCGGTCCCCCTACAGTCGGCTTGATTTGCAAAGCCGATTCAATCAGGATGTCTTCACGCGCCTACCTTATCACTATCGGGTATCGAAGCTCCTGATTTTGACGCCTGTAGAGAATTTGCCGCGGATTTCACCAGTAAAACGCGCGCGGGCGATACAACCGGCAATCTTGCTGTATTTTCACCATTTTATAGAAATTGCCAAAGCCATGTCTGTCGACGGCGGGATTCGTAATTCCAGTGCCTCTCCAGGGGATTCCGCGGGATCGGGAAGCTCCGGTTCAGCCCTTGCATCGAGACGGGGCGGCGGGGCTTTCGGCCGCGCGATTCGCTGGCTGTTTACGCCGCTCCTGATCGCTTCGCTGATCGCGAATTTCAGCATGTTCGGTCTCTACAGCGCTTTTCTGGCGCCCTCGCACGGACCGCTCGAGGTGTTTCATTCCGGGAATGAACACGGCACAGACAAGCTGGCAATCATCCACGTCAAGGGGGTCATCATGCCCCCGTTCAGCGACCGCGTCATCAAGGCCGTCAAGAAGGCCCTGGAGGACAAGCACGTGCACGGCGTGCTGCTGTCGATCGACAGTCCCGGCGGCACGGTCACCGACAGCCATCAGATCTATCACGAACTGCAGAAGCTCGCCGCCAAGAAACCGATCGTCGTTTCGATGGGGAGCCTCGCCGCGTCGGGCGGGTACTTCATTGCCATGGGAGCGGGCCCCCAGAGCAAGATTTTCGCCGAGCCGACCACCTGGACCGGTTCCATCGGCGTGATCATTCCGCATTACGAAGTAGCGGATGCCGCGGCCAAACTGGGTGTCAAAGCAGCGCCGCTCAAGACCGGTGAATTCAAGGATTCGCTCAGCCCTTTTCGCGAGTTGACGGTTCGCGACAAAGAGGTGTGGGACAACATTCTCAACCAGGCGTTCGATTTGTTCCTGGAGATCATCGACGAGAATCGCGATACACTCGATCTGCCGAAGACTCGCGCACTGGCGACCGGCCAGATCTACACGGCCAAAGATGCCAAACAACTCGGCATGATCGACGAGATCGGTTTCGAAGAAGACGCTCTGCGGGAGCTCGAGAAGATCACCGGAAAGTCGGACGCGCAGATCGTCAGCTATCAATTCCCGTCCGAAGGCCTGTGGGATGCGGTGCTCGGCTCCGCCCGCGCGAATGATCCGGCCGCGCAATGGCGCGCCGCTCTCGAACTGACCGCCCCGCGCGCCATGTACTACTTCTCCGCCGGCCTGCCCGCTCCACGCCAGGAGTAGATTTTCCGGTCCGGCAAGCCTGCGGGCCCATCAGCCGCGGGTTGGTGGCGGGGCCTGCCAGAAGCCTGCTTCTCGGCGATCATTTCTCGGCGTCTACTTATCGTCCGTGAGCGACTCGCGCTCGATCAGGATCATCATGCGCACGAGCATCGGTGCAGGCTTCGAGGCTTTTTCGTCCGCATCGGCCTGTGCGGTGACGGTCTGGCCATCGTTCGTCGCCTGGGCTGGAGGGCGCGGAGAGTTTTCAGAAATTGGGGCTCGGAGTTTGTTTGGGGCGCCGGAACGGGAGCGGTTTTGAACTTCCGCAGGGACCGGGACGATCACTTGCCTAGACACGATCTCTCGCATTTGATCTTCGTCGGCATCGCCAACGATTTCAGGGTGATCCACGTCGCCGGTGGGCGCCTTAACCGCGGCCTGAGCGATTCTTTCGGCGCCATTGCGGTCCATCAATTGCGCCTTGCCGCGCGGGCCGCCGGAAGGTGCACCGCGTCTGGCTATCCCTGCGCCGGATGCGGATTTGCTGCCGGCCTTCTTCGCGACGGCGGATTTTTGCCCATCGCCGCGCATCGAAGCAGCAGGCGCGGCCGCGGACACCGAGTCTTTGGCCGCTCGCTCTGTGAATCGTTCGAGGCTCTGTGACACTTCGCGCTCGGCTTTGGCAAACCGCGCACGCGAATCTTCGTCGAGCGTGGCGATGACGATCGGATCCTCCGCAGAAATCCGTATGGCCGGATGACGTTCGCGAATCATTTTCGTAAACGCCCTGACGAGCGGTTCCGCCTCGGTGACGACGACGCACAGGGCCTGCTTGCCCGGCGATAACGCAGCGTCGGCCTTGGAAGCTTCGCCGTCGGGCTCGGCGCCATCCGGTCCCTTATTCGAGCCGCTGGACGCTACGATCTGATTCTCTTCCAGAAATCTCTGGATGAGGGCCAGCCCGTCGAGGCCGTCGACATAGACCGTCACGGCAGAGAAAGCTTGATCGCCCGATTCCGTCTTCTGCGCGCCGAGAATGGCGTCCTCGACGACGGCCGCCACCTGTGAATCGATTGCGGAATCCAGCGCGACGAGTGCAGCGCCGTCGTCCGGTTTCTCCGCCGCAGCTTTATCTTTCGCGACATCGCGGGAGTCGACGGGCGCAACCGGTGAAACCGACTCGCCGACCGAGGACTCGACTGCCGGACGTACCGTCGGGTTGGCGCTCACCTGGTCATCCTCTGCACCACGAGGCGAACTGCTGCCGACGGCGCCCGGACCGGGCAAATCGTCGTTGCGCTGCTCGGCGCCGTCAAGATTGGCCACGGCCATCCGGTCTGGATCGGGAGCGCGATTCGAGAAGTTGAAGAACATGAGGAGTGCGGCTGCCGCCGCAGCAGGCACGGCCATCCACCAGAGACGGATCGGCGCCCGGCGGGCTGGCGACGACGAATTGGGGAGCAGCATCCGCCGCTCGGCCAGTGCCAGGACTTCGGTCGGAAATTCCTGCGGGACTTCCAGTCGCGACAGGCCTTCGAACATTCGCGAAATGCGACGATAATCGGCAACCTGCTGTCGCGCCGCGGGATTGCTGTTCAGCCAGTGTTCGACCTGGACGCGCTCGTTCGCCGACAATTCGCCGTCGAAATACGCCGACAGGAGTTCCTCGGATATCTGATCTTTCATAGTCTCACTCGTCGGATTCCTGCAGCAATCCCTGAAGTCGCTCACGCAACTCGGCCCGCGCCCGATGGATGCGGCTGCGGACCGTGCCGATCGGACATCCGACAATTTCGGCGATTTCTTCGTAAGATAAGTCTTCCATTTCCTTCAGCACCAATGCCGTGCGAAACTCTTCAGCCAGCTCGGCCAAAGCGGCTCGCACCGCCCCTTGCCGCTCGCTCAATTCGAGCGCATGTTCGGGCCGCGACCCGGGATGTCTGTCGAGCGGCTCCAGTCCCGATTGATCGCGCGCGGCTTCGATCGACACGGTCACGCGATTCAGCTTTCGCTTCTGACTGACCGCCGAGTTGAGTGCGATTCGAAACAACCATGAGTAGAACGCCGAGCGACCGCGGAACGTATGCAACTTCTGAAACGCATTGACGAACGCCTCCTGAGACACGTCGCGCGCATCATCCACTGACCCCAGCACGGTGATCAACGTATTGAACAACCGGTTCTGGTAGCGCACCACCAGATCACCAAACGCGTGAGTCTGGCCGGCAAGACATTCGGCGATGAGTTCTTGATCGGGTTTTGACACGTTGCTGTCATAGTGCCATGATTCAGACGATTTGTCGACAGAAAAAGTTCCCGAAATGCTTGGCGCGGCCACACGACAGGCGGCCGTGGATCAGCCGCAAGTGTCATGGTGAAAATAAGTTGCGGTATAACAGAGGCTGCATGACGATCTTTGTATCCGCAACTTTTCGGTCATTCCTAACGACCGGACAATTGCCGCAGCACCAACGACAGTGGATGAATCGCCGTTTGTCCCGTGCCGTCGGCGATCTGGTGGCGGCACGAAAATCCGGGCGCGGTCACGAGGCCTTCTGAATGATTTTTCACCGCGGGGAACAAGACGCGATTGCCGATCGCCATGCTGACGTCGTAGTGTTCATACCCGAAAGAGCCGGCCATTCCGCAACACCCGGAATCAACTTCGCGCACCTTTAAACCGGGAAGGAGACCGAGAAGCCGCCTTGTGCCCGTCGTTCCGACCAGCGCTTTCTGCTGGCAGTGCCCGTGCAGAAGCGCGGTGGATTCGAGCGGATCGAATGAAAGTTCGGCCTTGCCGGCGGCCACCTGTTCGGCCAGCCAGCCATCGACGAGAAACGAGTTTTGCTTCACGCGCGCCGTGGCATCCGATGGAAATAGATCCGGATATTCGTCGACGAGCGTCAACAGGCAGCTCGGCTCGGCCCCGAGGATCGGCAATCCCTGATCGACGAATTCGACGAGTCGGCCGACATTGCGCCGAGCGAGAGATTTTCCCTGTTCCACCAGTCCCTTGGAAATGAACGGCCGGCCGCAACACCACAGTCCGGCCCGTTCGACGGCGTACCCGGCGTGTTCCAGCAATCGAACGGCCGCCTGATTGACCTCCGGTTCGCAATACGAAGTCAGGCAATCGTCCAGCAGCACGACGCGCCCCGCGCGACCGGCGTGCGAATGTGGTGTGTGCCGCGCAAACCAGCGTGAAAAATTCTTGCCGGAAAAATGCGGCAGTGAACGGCGACTGTCGACTCCTGCAAGCCATTGCGCGAGTTGCCCCGCGCCGGGCAGCATCCCGATCGCATTCGAGAGCGGCGCTGTTGCCGATCCTAATCGATTGAGCCAGGCGACGTTCGCCATCAATGTCGTCCCCAATGCAGGACGATGTTGCGCATAGTAATGCGCCAGGAACTCGACTTTGAGCTTGGCCACGTCGACGTTCGACGGGCACTCGGCTTTACACCCTTTGCACATCAGGCACAAATCCATCACGTCCCACATCCGCTGCGACGTGAGAGAGCCGGCCGGCAACTGACCCGTCAAGGCCAGCCGCAGCGCGTTAGCCCTGCCGCGCGTCGAATGTTCTTCGTCGCGTGTCACCATGAATGAGGGGCACATGGTCCCCGTGGCCGTTTTGCGGCACACCCCCGATCCGTTGCACATCTCCGCCGCCGCCAGAAAGCCCTGGTCCGGAGCGCCGGCAAACTCTTCTTCGCGCGTGAAGTCCTGGTATGTCGCCACGCGCGCACCAGGATAGTCGGGGCCATAGCGCAGATCCTCGATCGGCGAAGGAGTATCGACGACCTTGCCGGGATTCATCAGTTGCTCGGGATCGAACAACCGTTTCACTTCGCCGAAAGCGGCGAACAGCTTCGGTCCGAACAGTTTCAGGTTGTGATAGCTGCGGGCCAGCCCGTCGCCATGTTCGCCTGTCATGGCGCCGCCGAATTCCTGGACGAGTACGGCGACTTCGTCAGACACCGCCTTGAGAATCGTCAGATCGCCGGCGGATTTCGTATCGATCATCGGCCGGATGTGCAGGCAGCCGACGGAGGCGTGTCCGTAATAAGCGCCCGTAATACCGTATTTGTCCAGAATTTTGCGGAACCGGCGCGTGAATTCCGGCAGCTTCGACGCGTCGACCGCCGTGTCTTCGACAAAGGCGATCGGCTTGCGCGCACCGGGAATGCTCAGCAGCAGCGGCGCCCCGGCTTTGCGGCAATTCCAGATCTGTTCGCGCTGCTCGGCATCATGCGCCGGCAAGAACTTTTCGAGCCCTGGCCGGCCGCGCATTTTTTGTTCGAGAAGCTGCATGTTGTCGGCGATCTGCACCGGATCGTCGGCCGAAAACTCGACGATCAGGAGCGCTTCGGGAGTCCCTTCCACGAACTCCAGCGATTTTTTGTACTTGAGGTTCGCGCGCGAGAGCTCGACGATATTGCGATCGAGCAATTCCACCGCCGATGGGCGGCACTCCAGGATTTGTGTGACCGTTTCGAGAGCCGCATCGATCGTGCGGAATTGGAGACAGACGACCCCCCGTTCCTTGGGCAAGGGAACGATGTGCAGCAACGCCTCGACG
>DASYAR010000406.1:0-4012 GCA_036501235.1 Planctomycetaceae bacterium | reverse complement strand
CTCGACGAAATCCTCATCAAATTGATTCGCGAGCAGAAGGCCAAGGCGGCGTCCGGCGAATAGCTTCGCCTGAAGCCTGCCAGGCCAGCAGCGAGGCGACCCGGTGCGCCGGATCAAAGCGGAGTGCATCCGTCAATTGGGTTATCCCTTTGAAGTGACGCCGATGCTGGCAGTATCGGCCACGTGGGCGACGCTGCCAGCGTCGGCGTTTTTGGTGACCACATCCATTTAACGGATGCACCCATCAAAGCGTTCGAATACAGATTCGACTTTGCTGTTGCGATGGCTTGCGGTAGGATCACAGTTAGCAGTCCGCGTTTCATCACGCAGCCGGGAGTCGTCATGTCGACGGTCGAGACATCTCGCCCACAACGGTTTGTGCTCTACGGCGAACCGTGGGAATCCTATATTCGCCTCTTGCGCATCTTCGACGAGCGGCGGCATCTCCGGATTACCTACGACCGCGGAGCCCTCGAAATCATGACTCTCTCGCCGGAGCACGAGCAATGGAAGCGCCTGATTGGCCGATTGATAGTCGCGCTCACAGAAGAACTCGAGCTGCCGCTGGCAGAGTACGGGTCCATGACGATCAAACGCCGAAAGAAGCTGCGCGGCCTCGAACCGGATGAATGCTTCTGGATTCAAAACGCAGCGAGGATGAGAAACATCAAGAAATACGATATCCGAAACGACCCTCCGCCCGATCTGATCGTCGAGGTCGACATCACGCGGAGCGCGGTCAATCGAATGGGAATTTACGCCAGTCTGGGCGTCCCTGAAGTGTGGCGATTCCGTAAAGGACATTTGGAATTTCACATTCTGGGTGGGGACGGAACATTTGCTGTCGACCCGACAAGCCGCGCGTTCCCTGGGATTGCGTCCAGCGACCTTGACCGATTTGTGGCGATGTGCGGTCAAGCCGAAAACAACGCGCTGATTCGCGAGTTTCGCGAATGGATCCGGGGCCGCGCAGAGTAGGCGGTCTGCCAAACGGAGTTCCAGTGGCCGCGCGCCAAATGCTCGCAATTGTGGTACTGCCCGTCGATTACAACCCGTCGGAATGCTTCGAACAGAATGCCACGATGCAAAACGTGGCAACCGGTCCGAGGAACAGCGACAGAATGAACCACAACAGTCCAGAGTGGTTCTTCGACTGCGCGAGCCCCGCGTTGATCAAGGCCAGCGTCCCCACGCCCACTGCGTAGGTCGCGCCTTCGGTCGTCGTTGCGGCGAGAATGTCCATGCTGGTCGCCTCGATAATTCGCGATGAGTTGGACCACGGAATAGACGACAATTGCCGACGCAAGATGACCGGCGTTCATCAATCACACGAGTAATTCGTGCGGGCCACAACTTTCTTGCCGGATTTCTACGGAATAAATCGTTTTAAAAGACCTTCTGGGACGGCCCTTCGCCACTGGTCGCGTCACTCCGTCTTGCGCACGTATTTGCTGTACAACCTGATATAGCGGCAATCGAAAGTGACCGCTGTAATTCGCGAGTAGGGCATGACGCGATCACTAAGCTCCCAATGTCCCACGGCGTCGAAATGGCAAATTGACACCGTTCTCGCACTGAGTCGGGTCACCTTGCCAATGAGGAATATTTCATCGTCCGGATTTTCATCTTCGATAATCATGTTCCGCGATTGATTCTTGATCGCGCCAATTGCCGTTTTCCAACTCCACAAGTCAATTTTAAAAGGCATCCGAATATCTGTGACAATCCCCTCGCCGCGAAGGATCCGCTCATAGAATTTTTCCGATCCACGATAATCCAGACTCGTGATGTCCTGAATGCGGACGATTTTATAACCATCCCATTCGAGTTCTCGCGCGTCGAGGAAAAGCGCCAAGCTGGGACCGCACGCCACAACGAACGCCATCATTGGATGGGGATCGATCGGATCGCGACGGATTTCGATCGCGTCACCGTTTTTTTGGTGTTGTTCCAGTTGCACCTGAATGCGATTCCGTCGATTTTTCGCCATCGCAGCTATACCAGTAATCCCATGGTCTCCGGAAACCCGCACATCAGATTGAAATTCTGCACGGCCACTCCCGCGGCCCCTTTGATCAGGTTGTCGAGACACGAAATGATGATGGCCTGCCCGCGTGCCTGCCGCACGGTGATGTCGCAATAATTCGTGTACGCCGAGTCCTTCGTCGTCGGCAGATGATCGACGACTCGGACGAAGGGTTTGCCGGCATAGAATTCGCGGGCGACGGCGATCAATTGGGCGTCTGTGGCCGGCTTCGTAAGGCGTCCGTAGATCGTGGCGATGATCCCCCGATCCATGGGAATCAGGTGCGGCGTGAAAATCGCTTCAACTTTGGCGCCACAGGCCTCGGTCAACACTTGCTCGATCTCAGGCAGATGACGGTGCCTGTTGCCGACGGAATACGCGCCGACCGACTCATTGCACTCCGAGAATAACGTACCGAGTTTGGGGGTCCGCCCTGCCCCGCTGACGCCGCTCTTGGCATCGATGACGATTCCGGTCGGTTCGAGCCAGCCCTGCTTGAGGAACGGCGCCAGTCCGAGAATTGACGCGCTCGTGTAGCATCCAGGGTTGGCGATTAATTTCTGGTTCGGGATGCGCTCGGTCCAAAGTTCAGGAAGGCCGTAGACCGTGGTTCCCAGGCGGCCGGAGTCGGTATGTGCATGGCCGTACCATTTCTCGTAGACGACGGGGTCCTTCAAGCGATAATCGGCGCTCAGATCGACGACCCGACAGCCCCCTGCGAGGAGCGTCGGGACAGCTTCCATGCTGGCGACGTGTGGCAGACAACAGAAAACAAAGTCGGCACGCTCACACACCTGTGTCGGCGAGAGGTCTTCGCACGCCAAATTCAATCGTCCGACCAGGCTCTGGTGAATCGTGTGAATCGGCGGCGCCCCTTCCTGGCGCGTTGTCGCGGCCGTGATCTGCACTTGCGGATTGCGCAGCAGGATCTTGATCAGCTCGACCGCCGTATAACCCGTGGCGCCCAATATCGCGACCTTAACCATGTGAATCCCTGTGAAAGACGGTCCCCTGCCCCGCGGTCGGCGCCGCTCATGGTGTTCTTGTTGCCGGACATGCGAACCGCAGGAAAGGTTCGCTCGCCGACGCGGCTCCCGTGATCTTTCCGGTTATTTCATCAACATTCAAGGTCTGTGGTTCCTTGGCGCGGCCGTGTTGCGGCGTTAGAACGGAGTTTCGTCTCAAAAGCTCGGATAATCATCATTTTCCCCCGCGCCGGCGGCCCTTCCCTGGGGACGACCCCGCCTTTCGAGGAGCAGCATCTGATATGGCCAACGTGGCGAAAATTGCGGCGGACGCACTGACAGACAACGATGGCATCCTGCGGCTGGCCCCCACCTGGGTGCCGCGCTCATTTTTGCAGCCCGGCAAACGAATCAAGTTGCATCCGAACGATTATTATGCCCTCGGAACTCACCGCGGCGGCATTGACGAACGCTGGTTCGCATCGACGACGGTCGCCACCAACGAGGGAGCGCCTGCGGACGAAGGGCTGAGCTATGTCGTGTTCGGCAAACACCGCTTCACGCTGCGCGATGCAGTCGCCGAATTGGGGGCGGAGCTGGTCGGCAAGTCGATCTGGAAGAAATACAGTCGCTGGCCCGTGTATTCGAAGTTCTTCGACAACATGGGGCCGATCCCGCATCACATGCACCAGAACGACAAGCAGGCCAAGCTCACCGGCCAGGAGGGCAAGCCTGAGTCGTATTATTTTCCGCCGCAGCTCAATGCGATCGGCAACAATTTCCCCTACACATTCATGGGACTCGAGCCAGGGACAACGAAGCAAGAAATCATCCGTTGCCTCGACCGGTGGAATGAAGGGGACAATGGCATCCTGAATTATTCGAAGGCCTATCGTCTGCAACCGGGGACGGGCTGGCTTGTCCCCCCCTGCGTTTTGCATGCTCCCGGCAGCCTGGTCACTTACGAACCTCAATGGGGAAGCGATGTCTTCGGCATGTATCAGTCGCTCGTCGAAGGGCG
>DASYAR010000405.1:0-6055 GCA_036501235.1 Planctomycetaceae bacterium | reverse complement strand
CTCCGTGTGCCGTTTTTTGGTTTTATTTTTTGTTATTTATTCTTATAATTCTTTTCACGTCGTCGTCGTCAACAACTCTACATCATCACCCGACGACGGCACACGGAGTGTGCCTGCTACTCTGAGCTTAACTGCCTTGGCTACGTCGAGTTCTGAAATGGCCGAGCCGATTTTCCGCACTGTTCTTGAACCCCGCGCTGCCATCCGTCATAATCGGGTAACAGTTGTGCAGTGTCGATTTTGTCGCTCCACATCTGCCCGCCTGATACCGCTGCCAGCTTCTCGCCCGCAAGAACCAGCCCATGCTTTTACGCACAGGCATCCCCCACGGATTTCCGTTGCTGGCCTTTGCATTGCTGTGCGGTTCGGCGAGCGCGCTCCTGGCTGACGAAACGAAACAGAGCGCTGATCCTGCGCCGGCTTCCCAGCCAGTCACGTTCGAATCCGACGTGCAGCCGCTGCTGACGCGGTTGGGCTGCAACTCGGGCGCGTGTCACGGCAAGTCGCGCGGGCAGAACGGCTTCGCCCTGTCGCTTCTGGGGTTCGATTCGGATTTCGACTATGGGGCCCTGGTCGGCGAAGCGCGGGGACGCCGCGTCTTCTCTGCCGCGCCCGAATCGAGCCTGGTGTTGCGCAAGGCATCGGCACAGATTCCGCACGGCGGGGGAAAACGCCTCGACGTCGGCAGCCCCCACTTCGAGCTGCTTCGCCGCTGGATCGAAACCGGAGCGCCGCGCACTCCTGCCGACGCGCCGCGCCTGGTGCGCGTCGCGGCCGAACCGGCGACGCGCAGCCTGGCCCCTCACGAGAGTTTCCCACTGCAGGTGTTCGCCGAGTATTCGGACGGCAGTCGCCGCAACGTCACAGACGCCGCCGCCTACCAGTCGAACGACAAAGCGATCGCCGCCGTCGTGGAGGGAACCGACGGTGTGATTCAGGCCGGCCCCGTACCCGGTGAAGCGGCAGTCATGGTCCGCTACATGAATTTTATCGCCGTGTGCGCCGTCACGATTCCGCTCCCCGGCGAAGTTCCCGCGGCGGCATACGACAACTTGCCGCGCAGCAACGAGATCGACGACCTGGTCTGGAAAAAACTCAAGCTGCTGGGGATGCTCCCTTCGCCCCCGGCAAATGAGACCACGTTCCACAGGCGGGCCTACCTGCGGGCGATCGGCCGCCTGCCGACTCCCGACGAAACCCGTGCGTATCTGGCCGACTCCAGCCCCGAAAAACGGCAGCGCCTGATCGATCGACTGCTCGAGCGCCCGGAATACGGCGACTTCTGGGCGAATAAATGGGCCGACCTGCTCAGGCCCAATCCCTACCGGGCGGGGATCAAGGCGGTGTGGAACCTCGACGCCTGGCTGCGCGACGCCTTCCGCCGCAACATCCCCTACGACCAATTCGTGCGCGAGCTCCTGACGGCCCGCGGCAGCACCTGGCACAACGGCGCCGCGGTGATTTTTCGTGACCGTCCCGAAGCGGTCGAAATCGGCGCCTCGGTCAGCCAGCTCTTTCTGGGGACCCGGCTGGAATGCGCCAAGTGTCATCACCATCCGTTCGAAGTCTGGAGCCAGGATGATTTCTATGGTTTTGCGTCGATCTTCTCACGCGTCGGCCACAAAGGGCCTGGGATTTCCCCTCCGATCTCCGGTGGCGAAGAGACGATCTTCACCAAGAGCAGCGGCCACGTGAATCATGGCCGGACCGGCGCGCCGGTCTTGCCGCAACTGCTGCACGGCGAGCCGCTCAAGATCGATCCCGAGCAGGACCCGCGCGAGGTGCTGGTCGACTGGATGACCGCCCCGGACAATCCGTACTTCGCGAGAGTGATGGCCAACCGCGTGTGGGCCGAAGTGATGGGCCAGGGCATCGTCGACCCGGTCGACGACATGCGGGCCACGAATCCACCTTCCAACGAGCCGCTGCTCGACTATCTGGCCCGCGATTTTCGTGAGCAGGGCTACGATATCAAGAAGCTGATTCGCCGGATCATGACGTCGACCGTGTTCGGCTTGAGCTCGACGCCTGCCGACCGCAACGTCGCCGACCTGAGGAATTTCTCGCGCTACTATCGGCAAAGAATGCGGGCGGAAGTGCTGCTCGATGCCGTCAACGACGTTCTGGGGGTGGAAGAGGATTTCGCCGCGATGCCTGCCGGGTCGCGCGCGACCCAGGTCTGGACGTACCGCGCGTCGTCATTCTTTCTCGATACGTTCGGGCGGCCCGATCCGAACCAGGATCCCCCCTGCGAGCGGACGAGCGATTCGACGACGCCCCAGATTTTGCACCTGATGAATTCCCCGGCCCTCAACGGCAAATTGTTGCAGGACGCCGCGCGACCTGCGAAACTGGCGGCCGGAACCGATTCTCACGAAAAAATCATCGAAGAAGCCTATCTGCTGGTGTACAGCCGGCTGCCGGCGGACGATGAAAAACAAGGGGCGCTCGAGTTTCTGACAAAGGGAGACCAGCGCCGCCGCACGGTTGAGGACCTGTTCTGGGCCTTGCTGAATACGCCGGAGTTTCTGTTTCTGGATTGAAAAAGGACGGGCGGATATGGCCATCCATCGGAACTGCGAAGGGATCCAGCGGCGCGACTGCCTCAAACTGGGGCTGGGTGCGCTGTTCTCCGGCGGCCTGGTCGAAGCGCTCCGCTCGCGATCGGTCGCCGGAGATTCGACCGCTCCCAAGACGAGTTGCATTCTGGTGTGGCTCGACGGCGGCCCCAGCCATTTCGAAACATTCGACCCCAAGCCGCACGCCCCCGCCGAGATTCGCGGGGAGTTTCAACCGATCCAGACGAAGATCCCCGGGGCCTTGTTCTCGGAGAACATGACGCGCCTGGCCGTCATCAGCGACAAGCTGACGATCCTCCGCTCGGTGTGCCACAATCAGAATAATCACGGCGCCGGCAATCATTACATGATGACCGGCGCCCCGACGCGAATCCCGGTCGGTTGCGGCGCATTCGTCAGTTTTCATCCCAGCATGGGTTCGGTCGTCTCGGCCGAGCGCGGCGCGCAAGACGGCCTGCCCCCGTACTTTTCAATCCCCAGCATGACGCGTTCGGGCGGCCCGAACTTTCTCGGGGCGCGGCATGCCCCGTTCGTGGTCTCCGACGACCCGAACCAGAAATCGTTCACCGTCCGCGACGTCACGATCCCCAAGGATCTTGACGACGGCCGCGCCTCGAACCGCCAGGAAATGCGGAAGCGGCTCGACCATTTCGTGCGCTTCCACGACCGCGCCGCGGGAGACCCGGCGCTGGGGGCCGACGAGAATTACCAACAGGCCGTGTCGCTGATGACGTCGGCCGCCGCCCAGCGCGCGTTCGAGATTCATCGCGAGCCCGACGCAGTTCGCGAAGCCTTCGGGCGCACGTCGCTGGGGCAGCGGGCGCTGCTCGCGCGCCGGCTGGTCGAGGCGGGCGTGCCGTTCGTCACACTCAACGACGGCGGCTGGGACCACCATTCCGACATCTTCCCGGCGTTTCGCAAGCAAGGCCAGAAGCTCGAAGCGGTTGTCGCGACGCTCATCGAAGATCTCGACCAGCGGGGCCTGCTCGATACGACGCTCGTATTGGTCATGGGAGAATTCGGCCGCACGCCCAAGATTTCCACCCTCTCCGGATCGAATACGCCTGGTCGCGACCACTGGTCGAGCGCGATTTCCGTATTGGCGGCCGGCTGCGGCACGCCGCGCGGCCAAATTGTGGGGGCGACCGACTCGCGCGGGTACGCCGCGATCGAAAAAATCTACGCCCCCGAGAACCTGGCCTCGTCGGTGTACCTCAAGCTGGGAATCAATCCGGACAAGATGCTGTACACGAGCACCGGACGCCCCACGCACCTGGTCAGCGACCCCCGCCCGATCGCGGAGATCATGTGATTTCGCGGGAATGGACGAGCGGGTCGTTCCTGTGAGCCGTGAGAAGGGGTGAAATTCGTGAGTGAACGTAACGCGATCTCGTTCCCAAGCTCCGCTTGGGAACGCATCGTCCGAAGCTCCGCTTCGCGAATCGCACAACTGTCTCGCCGTCGGTCGAACTATAATCGAATCCGCTGTGGACTGGGCATCCTGACGGGAAGCGGAGCTTCCGACGCGACATTCCCAAGCGGAGCTTGGGAACGAGGTGCCGTCCTGTGCGTGCTGCTCACGATGATCTCACTGCTCGGCGCTGCGCCGGCAGGCGCTGCCCCGCCCACTCTGACACACGTCTTCCCCGCGGGGGGACAGCGCGGCGCCAAGGTCGTCGTCACCTGCACCGGCAAATTCGACTGGCCCGCCCAGGTGGTCGCCCCGGGGGTCGACGCTGCGGCCGCCGCCGAATCAGGGAAGCTCGAAATCGCCATTCCCGCCGATCTGGCCGCCGATCGCGTCTGGCTGCGCCTTTATAATGCCGAAGGCACTTCGGCCGCCGTTCCCTTTCTGATCGGCCAACTGCCGGAACTCGCCGAGCAGGAACCGAACAATACGACCGGCAATGCGCACAGCGTGGCCGAATCGAACGTCACGATCAACGGCGTTTTGAAAAAGGCCGACGTCGATGGATTCGCCGTGCGGCTGGATGCCGGCCAGACGCTGGTCGCAGCACTCGACGCCCACACACGGCTCGGTTCTCCCATGGATGCCATCCTGCAGGTGGCTGCTTCCGACGGCATCGTCCTGGCCGAGAATCACGACGACTTGGGGCTCGATCCGCGCCTGGCGTTCACTCCCGGAAAAGCGGGCACGTTCATCGTCCGCTTGTTCGCATTTCCCGCCGCACCGGATTCAACGATCGCGTTTCATGGAGGAGATAATTACATCTACCGCCTGACGCTGACGACCGGCCCGTTCATCACACACGTTATGCCGTTGGCCGCGCCGCTGGCAAATCCGGGCGAAGTCGAAGCGCTGGGCTGGAACGTCCCGCCGGGGACGAAGCTGTCGGTCGTTTCCTTTGGCGGCGCGCGACTTGCCGGCAATCAAGAATATGAAGTGCTGGACGAATTGCGAAAATCGCCCGACGCGCGGCTGGGATTCGTCTTCGGACAGGGGATGGCAGGTTGCGCCCGCGTGCGGCTCACTCCCTACAACGTCATTCCCGCGGTCGCCACGCCGGACGCGAATAATCCCACCGTGCTCCCACTCGCGTCGACGGTCACCGGCTGTTTGAAGGCGCCGCGGCAAACGGATGCCTATCGGATTCCGCTGCTGAAGGGACAGCACGTTGTCATTTCGGTGGAGTCATCCGAGCTCGAATTGCCGCTCGATCCCGTGCTGCAATTGACCGACCCGAAAGGCGCCGCCGTGGCGGAAGTCGATGACACGGGGAAATCGCGCGATGCCGTCCTTGCGCACGCGGCCGCGCTCGACGGCGACTACCGCGTGACGATCAGCGATCGCTCTCGCCAGGGGGGAGCCAGGTGCCTGTATCTGCTCACCGCACGCTTGGATGAGCCCGACTTCGAGTTGTCGGTGAGCACCGACGCCCTTGTCATTCCGGCCGACAAGCCGGCTGAGTTGGCGGTCAAAGTGCGGCGGCACAAATCGGCCTCGGGAAACGTGGGACCGATCACTATTCAGGCCCAAGAGCTGCCGCCGGGAGTGACGGCCGCGCCGGTCGTCTCGGAACCAACGGGCGGCAAATCAGAGGAAGTGAAGTTGACGTTTACCGCCGTGGGACAAGCGTTTTCCGGGCCGCTGCGGATCATCGGCAAAGCCAGCCAGCCGAAGGAGCTCGAACGCTCCGCCCGCACGCCGGAAAAACTCGCCGTCAGCCACGATTCGCTGTGGCTGACGGTGATTGCCAAGCCGTAGTGCGCTGAAGCAATTCAGAGTAGCAGGCACACTCCGTGCGCCATTCCCACTCGTTCCCAAGCTCCGCTTGGGAACGCAGCGTTCGAAGCTCCGCTTCACGAAATCGAGGGCTGGTTGAAGCACTTCGGATGGCACTCAGGGGACATCCCAATTGTCACCATCCAATGGGAAGCAGAGCTTCCGAAATGGCATTCCCAAGCGGAGCTTGGGATCGAGTGAAAACGACGGCACACGGAGTGTGCCTGCTACT
>DASYAR010000404.1:0-7038 GCA_036501235.1 Planctomycetaceae bacterium | reverse complement strand
CCGTAGACGGAAAAATACGGTTCCGACGGGTTCCAGAGCTTGATTTCCGAGCGCTCCCAGACAACTGTTTCGCCGAGTCGCGCGGTCAATCTTCCCGCGCCCATTCGGGCAAACCCGTAGTGCCAGGCCGAGTTCCCACTGCCGTCCTGTCGACACTCGATCATCACCAGCACTTCCGGATTCGTGCCGCCGGCAAAGGCGCAGAACGCACCGTCGATGAGACCGTGTTCGCGGTCAGCGAATCGACGTAGCGGCCGATCCAGGAGTCGTAATTCAATGACTTCCTTCCCATCTTTATAGACGCCCGTTGCGGACAACCGGCGGGCGATCTCCGTCATTTGCCTGGCGCGAACGACCGGGTCTCTCCCACCGCGGGAGCGTCAGGGGCCAGCTTCCATTCGATCCCCGACGTTTTTGAAGCCCATCTCCACCCCGGGTTGGATTCGAGCAGCACCGGCTTGTCCGCGAGAGAAACCAGTTCACAACTCCATTTCTCGACCGCGGCAAGGCTCATTTCCTGTGAGATGCTGGCCAACGCCACCGGGCGGCCGCGCACGCCCCAGGCCCAGACCGTGGCGTCCAGCGTCTCGCCGGCGGGATTGTTGTAATGCAACAGCGGGATGTCGACGATTCGGGCCTCGACAAACGCGCCATCGTTTTCGACTTTGACTGCCAGCGACGACGCGTGGCGGCGCATGATTTCCAGACGGGCCGCACGTTGCTTCTTCACCTGTTCGTCGTGACTTTGCGAACCGAGATTTTGCCCTGCGGCTCGATTGCGAAGGGCGCCCACAATCAGCAGCATACAACCCACTCGGCAAATCGTCGGAAATCGCATCAGGGTCCTCGCGAGTGAATTGATTTCGGAACATTGGACCTCGGTCGCGGTGATGTTGGAGTGGCCCAGCAACCGCCGGGCGTACTCGATCCCCTCCTCCCGGCAAATCTTCGTCGCGCACTCGTGACGGGCCAGACCTAGGACGATCACGCGGCAGGCCGGCATTGTCGCGCAGCCGCGAGTACGTCCGGCTGAGTGTTGGCGACTTGCGTGGCCCTGCTTCCATGCGATGGCCGTCAGACAATGATTCCAGGGCAAGATGAAAGGCGGATTGTGCAATTCCGCCGCCGTCAGGTTCAATTGTGATCACGCGATAATGTCCGGCTGACTGCCTGTGTGGGGCTCACTCAATCTTAATAAAAACTTCGCCGGCTATTCGATTCGACTCGACGTGGAAGATTAACTGCGTCGCCGTGCAGTAACTTCGCAGACGTGCGAGAAGGCTCTCGTCGCCCACGCACCAGAACGCCACGCTTTCTGTAAATCTCTTCTTGTCATAGGTCTGCGTGAACACGACCCTTGATCGAATAGCATCGGCGGGCGGCAACGGTACGCCCTGAATGGCAGAGCTTAGCGGCTTCTGAAAACTGGCAGGCGATTCGCAGGCACGCTCCCAATTGCCGGTAAGCGCACGGTGGGCATGCCAACAACGGGTACAAATCGCTGAGTCAGGCCCATAGAAAGGATTGGCGCAAATGCTCCGATTCCAGATGCACAGATTTCTGCTCGGTAGATTCGTGTCGTCGGTGACGGTACCCATCTTTACGATTCGGCCGCCACAGATCGGGCACCTGGCAGGGAATGCCAGCATCACGACCATCAGCACGCAGGCGGCTACAAGAATGACGGCGAGGATTTGTCGTTTTGATGCTGTACGCATGGAACGAGTGCCAACGCCGCCCGATAAGATACTCGACCACGAAAAATGCGAGTGTGAACTGTGAGCTTGTACAGAACTCTTTTTTTCAACAGCCAGTCTCTCGCGCCCGTCGCTTCCGGGTGACGCTGATCTTGAACCCCGTTACGGGTTCGGTTTAGGTCGGAACGCGGCGGTTGCGGCTTTGCGGAAGGCTTCCTGGCTTTTGTCCCCGTTGCCGGGAAAGCCGGCATGTTGTACGAGCCAGATCAAGATCAATCCCTGCTGGGTGTCGGCGCTCGTGTTGGTCGAGTAGGCCCCTCCGTGGCCGAAGGTCGTGCCGCCGACGCCGAATCCTAAGCCGTAGCTTTCCTTGAAGTCCGGCGGCGTTTGGCGTTTCGTCAACTCCTTGACCGATTCTTCTGTCAGATAACGCCGGCCGTCGAGCTCGCCGCCGTTCAGCAGCATCCGGTAGAACTGGGCGATGTCGGCAGCCGTGGAGAACAGTCCCCCCGCCGGCATCGGATATCGCTCGGTTCGATCGGTCAGCGGATATTTCAGTTGGTCGATGCCGATCGCCACCAGTCCCGTTTTGTCCGGTCCCGGCTTGTACGACGTGGCGACGCGCGACGCCTGCTCTTCGCTCGGCCAAAATGTCGTATCGGTCATTCCCAGCGGCTGAAAGAAGCGGCTGTCGAGGAACTCTTCGAACGGCATCTCTGCGACGACCTCGATGATCCGGGCCGCCGTGTTGATCCCTGCATTGCTGTACTGGTACTTCGTGTCCGGATCGAAATCGAGGGGCTCCGCGGCATAACTGCGGACGCGCAGGCTGAGAGGCCACAGATCAAGCGTGGGCGTTTCGATGGCCGACTTGAACGGCAGGCCGCTGGTGTGCGACAGGACGTTGCGAATTGTGATCGGATGCCGGGGTTTGCGCAACAGCCGGTGCTCGGCATCTTTCTCGGCGATGAACATTTGCCCCTTGAATTCGGGCAGGAATTTCTCAACGTAATCGTCGAGCTGCACTTTGCCTTCGTCGACAAGAATCATCAGGGCGGACGCAGTAATCGGTTTGGATTGCGACGCAATCCAGAAGATGGAATCGGTCCGCATCGGTTTTTCGACCCCGACACCGGCCCACCCGGCCGCTTCGACGGCCAGCACCTTGTCGCGTCCGGCCACGAGCATCACCGCTCCGGCCAGTTCCTCCCGCTCCACAAACGGCTGCACGCTCGCCGCCAGCACGCCCCGTTCTTCGGCCCGCAGATGCCCCGAGAGTGCGATAACGGCCACGAGAGAGACGCTGATGATTCTGCGATGCATGATCGGTCTAATTCTCGAGATGAATTCCGGTGAAATAAGCCTCCTTGGCATGATAGGTCTGTTCGCACAATTCGTCCACGTTCCCGCCGCAGCCGCCATTTGGAATGGCTCTCAACAAAGAAGGGATTTCTGGAGCCGCTCCAGTGCCACAGTTCGTAAGACGGCGTGTGGCGGGGTCAGAGCGTGAATCATGCAGTGCTTTGCAGCCCAACAGGTTTCGCACCAAACTTCGCATCGTCGGAGCCAGGCATCCAGCGATGGCCCCGACGAGTTGGACGATGAGCAAAATGAGGGCGTGGGGGCCATTCGGTCAGGGCCATCGCTGGCGGTCAATGTGAACCTTGGCAAAACAATGAGAGCTCGGTGCCGCTCAGAAATCTGAGTCCTGCCGCGATTGAAATTCTCACAAGGCAGTAAGAGCCAAACGGTTATACCAAACCTCCGTGCGTTCCCCTCGCGCGAAAATAGGCACGAAAATGGGTGGCAAAGTTGATGATGCTGCGGTTGCGGTGGATGGCCCCGCTGCTCCACTGTTCGCCTTACCTTCCTGTTATTCTGTTTCCTGTTGGACGGATCGGCGGCGCCAAGGATAATTGACCTTTCCGCGTTACTACCGCCTGAAAACCCGCGCCATTGTACAGGAGGCGACTTTCAATGAACGGCCCCCACGACAGAAACAGTGCGATCGTTTTGCTCGCGGTTCGCGAACGCGGCGGCTTCAGTTTCGGTTTTGCTCTGCGTCGAGGCGCCCGCGCCCTGGCGCTTTTTCTGGCGGCCTTCGCCGGCACGGTTGCGATTGCTGCGGTGAACGTCGTGGTGCAACCTTCGATCCTGGCCTGGTCAGCATTCTCCTGTATTCTCGGTTTCGGCGCGGGCGTAATCGTGCGGGAGATCGCGGCCCTGCGGCTTCTGCAAAAGAACTGGGCATTCCGCGAGGCGATCATTGATTGGGCAAAGGTCGAACGAATCGCCTCCGGTCAAGAATAGCTGACCGGTGCCGGAACAGCTCAGCACCCTTGGACCGATCAGGTGGGATCCGGGGCAGGTGGGATCCGGGGCCATCCATGATTTGGTCCACGAGGGTGACGTGGTCTACGGCAAATCAGGACGACTTGCGCCGAAGTAGTCACTTGCGGCGGAGAGCACTTCGGGCCGCTCCACAGATTTGATGGATGGCCCCTTTCGCCCTTTTGAGGAGCTGTTCAGTTCTGCGCGACGCGTTCAATTTTGCACCCAGGCAATGCTTTCTCGAGTTTTTCGATGCCTGCGTCCGTGACCGCTCCGCCGCGGAGGGAGAGCTTCTGGAGTGCTGTTAATGCGCTCAATTGAGCCAGCCCCACGTCCGTGATGGCCGTCTCAGCCAGGTAGAGCTCGCGGAGTTTCTTTAATCCATGCAAGTGAGCTAACCCCGAATCACTCACATGCGGTCCCAGAGAAAGGCGTTCGAGGCTCGTTAATCTGCCCAGGTGAGGCAGCCCCGCGTCGGTCACCGCCGTGCCAGTAATGTGCAGGTCTGAAAGCTTTTGCATTCCGCTCAAATGTCTCAGGCTCGCATCTGTCAACGCCGTGTCATTGGCCTGAATCGATTCGAGGTTCGTCAGTCCGCTCAAGTGCGCGAGGCCGCTCTCCGTGATCGGCAGACCATCAAGCCACAGACCTTGCAGGTTCGTCAATCGACTGATGTGGGCCAGCCCCGCATCCGTCACCCCCGTGCTCTGCACGTCAAGGCTTTCGAGGTTTGTCAATCCGCTCAAATGCGCCAATCCTGTATCCGATACCTTTGTCTCACAGAGGCTGAGGTTTTGGAGCTTTGGCAATCGACGCAAATGAACCAGGCCGGAATCTGCCACGGCCGTGCGATAGAGGTTGATGGATTCGAGATTCAACAATCCGCTCAGATGCACCAATCCCGCATCCGTGATCTTTGTGCCAGCGAGTCCGAGGACTCGGAGATTCGTCGAGCGGCTCACGTGGGCCAAGCCGGCATCTGTCACCGGCGTTCCTGAGAGATCGAGCTCGCGGAGCTTCGTGAATGCGCTCAGAGGTGCGAGCTGGGCCTCGGTGATCGCCGCCTCTTGCTTATGGACGATGACCACTCGGTCGAAGATTCCGACGACCCGGTCGAAGATTTCAAAGTCTGCCAGCCATTCAGGAGCAATGGACTCCGTATCCCACCCGATATCATTGGCAAGAATCTTCAGGATCTCCAGCCGCTCGCGATCGTACGCCCACCAGACCGAGCCGAACCACGACGCACTCCCCAGTCCGAGAATCAGGAGCATTCCAAGAAATATCCGCAACGACAGCGGAATCCAGCGCCGTGGCCGCGGCGGCTTGTGGGTCGTCGGGTCGGTGGTCGTGATTGCTGGAACGGCCATGCCGTCAATCTATCACCGGCGCATGGGATAGTGAATCCCAGTCAGCCGTCGAGGTTCATTCCAAACCGATCAGCGGCCAAATGACACCGCGAAGGAACGGTCGGTGGAACAGGATGGGCGCCGGCAGTATCAGGCAGCCCAGAACCCACACGTGAGCCCACCCGCCCCAGCCACTGACTGCCCGGCCCTTCCGGTCCAGGCTGCGTTCGGTCAGGACGAGCGCGCCGTGCAGTACGAAGTACTCCAGAGGCAGGCCCAAGCCGGCGTGAACCGGCACGCTGATGGCCAGCTCGTGCAAAAGTCCCGAGGCCACGAATGCGGCGCCGGTCGCCGACGTTCGCCCGAGGCGGCTGGACAGGGGACGATAGATTCCAATCGTCGTCATCTCGGTAAAGGCAACATTCCAGCGCCGGCTCCAGAAGTTCTCCGGCGAACGTGCGGCCAGAGGAGCGCGGAACAGCGGCCGAACGTCGACGCCTGCCAATCGCCACAGTCCCGTGGCGACAGTAAAGATGCCGAAGTGCAGAATCAGGCTCAAGCCCGGCATCAGCAACACCGTGGCCAGGACACAGGCAACTTCATCCGACAGAGTTGGTCGTCCGTGATGCCAGACGAGCCACGCCATAACTGCGAGCACCAATCCGAGGCAACCGTTCACGCAGCCCTTGCCAATCAGCGTCATCGCGCCGGATTGTCGGCCTAAACCGGCCGTCGCAAACGGTGCAGGCCGCATGCCAGGCCACAAGGCCGCATAGCCCAGCCACTTCCATGCCGAGAGCGGAGGCATGCCGTCCGCACGCGCCTCGACACTGACCACGGATTTCATGCCGTAGAGCAGCGCGCCGATGATGGCCAGCATCCGCAGGCCCGCCGGCTCGTGCGAGGTCAGCCGCTCCATTCCGGCTGTGGCACTCAGAGTGACGATCCAGGCCAGCGAGCGGGCGTACCAGCGCGGCGGCCCACGGCTGAGAACCAAACCCGCCAATAGCGTTCCAACCAGAACGATCCCGACTTCCATCAATGTGACGGCATCGCGCGGCGTGTAGCCGTTCATAGGCCGATCACCCCCAGGTTGAATAAAACGCTCGCGGTGTAGACCAGCGAGAGATAGATGAACAATCCGACCAGCACGATCTCGGCAAATAGAATGCGCGATCCCGTTGGCGCATCAGAGCGGTCAAAATAGAAGAACTGGATCAAGACACGCCCGCTCCAGTAGGCCGTGATAAATCCCGTCAGGCATGCCGCCAGCGGGGAGCGGTCGAGCAACCAATTCGGCCGCAAGGACACCAATCCGAACGCCAGATTCGTAAACCAAATGTAAATCGCATAGGTCCAGAAAACCTGCCTCGTCAGGGGGCGCAGTCGTGCGGTGTCCTCGCGCCAACGGAGCACGTGCGGGATGGCCAGACTGGCAGCGACGATGCCGATCTGCCCGATGCCGGCCACGAGCACCAGCGAAGGCAGGAAATAGACAGTTCCCGACATGCTCAACGCTCCGTTGACGTGCTGGACGCCCGGACAACTGTTCAACCCCCAGCCTGCCGACTGACTGGGATCGCCGATCCCGCCGCCAGCCGGGCATTGGCGCGGCCAGTCTGCTGGCTCAACGTCAACCGCAGCCTGGCACACGAATTAAC
>DASYAR010000403.1:0-9753 GCA_036501235.1 Planctomycetaceae bacterium | reverse complement strand
ACATCACCGTAGGTCAAATTCCCGGCCGTGGCCGAAATCGCGATCCGCACGCAAAATGCGGCACCGCGCCCCCCGCAGGGCTGATTGCTTCTGGCTCCCATCCGTGAAACAATACAGTAGTCGTTCTCGATTCCCCGCGACGAGTTGAATGACAGGTCAATGATGCAAGCCCATCTGCTCAAGGAGACCAGGCAGGACATCGCGGACGGTCTTGCCCGGATCAATGGCGAGGTGCGAGAGGCAATCATCTTCGTTGAGGAGCCGGACTCACCGTAACGGGCGGCACTTCCCCCGCAGCAATGAATTTCAATTGGAAGCCGGCTTCTCCGCCGACTTCCGGGCCGGCTCTCGATCGACACTCACCGTTCGTTGCTGAAGCCTTTCATTGACGATGCCGACAAGCTTGCCGACGGTGACGTTTTTGGCGCCTTTGGTCCAGTCCTCGGTGCCCAGCATGGCTCTCGCAACATCGTCAGGAATTGAAATCTGGAAATGATCTTCCAGTTCCATCACCAATTCCACAAAATCCAATTCGTCAGCACGCAATTGAACAAGCGATACGCCCAGGTCGATTTTTGATCGATCGACCCGCATTTGTTGAGCCACGATTTGACAAACCTGTTCTGTGGTCGATTCCGATTGTGTTGTCGGAGCGAGAGCCGACTTGGTTTCCTGCTCCCCGGCAGGTGCTGGCTTCGGCCCGGCCAAGATGAGCGCCGCGCACACGACGAGCGCACCGATGCAACTGACGGCATAGACGCTCAGTAGCGCCAGCGAGGCTGCCGCACCTGGTGGATTGACGTGCATCCGGTCCCAGATCTGGCGGATGAGAGAGGCCGCGGTTTTCGGGCTCAGGTGCTGTGGGAATCGGCTGCGAACGCCTTGCAGAATGCAGCGCGCCATGGCGGGTGGAATCTGCTCGAATTCTCCCGAAGCCCTCCAGCCGTCGCCCAATTCGGCCAATGTTTGCCCGGCCACGGTGCTGACGCGAAACACGTGCCTGCTACCGATCAACATCATGATTCCGACGGCTCCCAGAAACCACTCTCCACCACCAAATCCCAGTCCCGCTAACAGAAGTCCCGTGGTCGCCTGAAACAATGCTTCCAAATGACGCTGCCTTCCAAACAACACCTGCTGCAGCAACCGTCCGCCGTCCAGCGGCATGAACGGCAGCAGATTGAACCCGTTCAAAGCGGTAAACAGCAGCGCCGTCGATCGCAGCGATTCGTTATGGAAAACCAAGGCCGCAGTCCCCAGTGCGACGCCGATCGCGATCCCAGGCAACGGACCGAGAAGCGTCACAATGGCCGTCTGCCCGCCGGAGACATTGTGTGATCGACCGGAAACTGCCGCGCCAAAAAACGGCAGGAAAAACATCTTGACGTCGCGATAGCCGAACAGTTTCATCCCGACGAAATGACCCGATTCATGGATCAGCAGCACCGCCACGAGCCATCCCAGATTCGCGGCGCTTTTCTGGACCAACTGCGCCGCCCCGAAGAGCACCAGAGTCACGATCAGGATGGAGAATGAATGCCCCCACGATCCCCGCCTGTTCTGAAGTTGATCCAGCTCCCGAAAGACTTCGTCCGTCCATTGGTCCATCAGGGGCAACTCGCCGTCCGCGACCCGTTCCACGACGGCATCATCGTTCAGGACGTATTCCTCGCCATCCGCTCGAGGGGAATCCGGGTTGCTCATCGTCTCGTTCCGTGGGTGCCTGCGGGGTGTAGAAAAGACCTCGATTGACGAAAGGAATGGCAGCACGCGATTCTGGGATCCCACTGCGGCATATTACCCGGCCTGTGTATGGGTCGAAAGGACCCGGCAGCCCTCTGCTCCGCAGTATCATCTGGCTCGCATCCGTGAAACAATACAAAAGTCGATCATCGATTCCCCACGACGGGCAGCAGGTCTCCCACTCGCACCTTATCGACTGTCTTTCGCCCAGAAAAACATCCATGTTTCCAGGTTTTCGCCCAGTCGGTCGGCAAATCGCAGGAAGGGGGCGTTCCAGATTTCGCGGTCCTGGTCGCGCAGGCGCAATTCGCAGTTCGTCATCCGCGCTACGGCCAGCCTCCAGGTCGCACGAGCGCCCTTTGCTTTCTGCGCCTCGATGAGCACCAGCAGGTCGGGGCATGTCCCGTTCGTCGAGAATCCGAAGATTGCACCATCCAGAATGCCGGCTGGTTGGTCGTCGTAAAGATGCAGGGGCTGCGTGAGCAGCCGCAAGTTTTCCTTGAACATCAGATCCGGGTCGGCCAGGGAGACGTTGATCCGGCGCACCAGCTCTTTGACTTGTCGCAACCGGGCTGCCTTCTCTTCGGCTGGAACGGGGGCACCGACGAGATCCGAGAACGTGACCGCCGGCCCTGTCGTGGCGAATGTTTTGCCTTCCGCCCACTCGGCCTCGATCGGCGACAGGGACAATGAGGCAAAACAGTACAGCCAGCGGCCGCGTCCGGCGGCCCCAATCTTCTCGATCTTGCAGAAGGCCGCCGGACGTCCTTGCTTACCGAAACACCACAGCGTCGCATCGACGATTTTTCGCGGTTGGTCGTGGTAGTGCAGGAGCGGTTTAGCGAGCGGCGCCGCTTCGACTTTGTCCCCATCGCTCACGGTCCAGACTTTGAGCGTCCCGATCATGTCGGTCATTTCCCGCAACGATTCCAACCGCTCAGCCTTGCGCGTCTGGCCGCCATCGTCAGTCTCCTGGCAGCGGCCGACGGTTGCCGCCAGGGCCATGACGACGGAGAAAAGTACACCGCACAACTTGCCGAGCCGGCGACCGCCACGAATCGATCCACGGTTCATTTTGCTTCTCTTCACGATGGAGTGATGAGGGAGAGCAGTCCACAATAAAATGGAATCGTCGGAGGTTACTCGGGCAGGGCGACACTCCACGTCCGAGCCGTTCCGTCGGCGGATCCCGATGCGATGGAGCTCCCATCGGGGGAAATCGCGAGACTGTAAATCATTTTTCCTTTTTCATGACCGAGCGCGACGGCTTCCATACGCGCATTCGTCAGATTCCAGACAAGCACCTGCCCGGGCCATTGTGCCACGGCGAGGCGGGCATCGTCTGGAAAATACTCGACGGCCCACACGCAGCCGCGAACATTCGCGGTGCCGACCAATGTGCGATCGGCGACATCCCAGATGCGAACATTTCCGTCGCACGCGCCGGTGGCCAAGTGCTTCCCGTCGGAACTGAAGGCCACTGCATTCACCTGTGCCTTGTGCCCAGGCAGGAGTTGTAATTCCTCACCTGTTGCGGCTTTCCACAACTTCACCTCGCCCGGCTGCTTCCAATTTTCCCAGTCGCCTGTGGCGGTGGCGAGGAGCTCGCCATCTGGTGAGTACCGGATCGATTTAATGGTCAGTTCCTGTTCGGGCGACGTATACGTGAGTTTACGCGTCGAAAAATTCCACAGGCAGAAAATCCGTCCACCGCCAGCCGACGCCAGTGACTTGCCGTCAGGAGAGAAGGCAACGGCAGCAATCGGACTCGCTTGGCCAATGAAGGTGCCTTGAGGCTTACCCGTCTCTGTGTCCCAAGCTCGTAATGTGCCATCCCAACTGCCTGTCACCAGGACCTTTCCATCCGGCGAAAGAGCGCCGCAACATACGACGGCAGCGTGCCCCTTCAACGTCTGTCGCGGCATTCCGCCGGGCAACTCCCAGGATTTGACGAGGTTGTCGTTGCCGCCCGTGTACAGATGCCGGCCGTTTTTCGAAAACAAGACAAACCTGACCTCGGGATCGTGAGCGCGAATCTGCAAGGCGGCATCGAGGGTCGTACCGCTGGGCGCTGCATTCCCCGGTTGAGCCGGCGCGGCAGCATTCGGGAGAACGGCAGGGGAGGTCGGTTTCTGCGACGGGGGTTCTGCGCCGTTCGTCACGGCAAAGCTCGCCAGTAAGAGACCGGCCATGACAACCAACCGCCGCGCTGGCGCGCTCGCGGCGGATTCCTCGGTGCCGAGGAATGAATACACCGACGAAAAGATTTGGCCATTGGGCGTTCTCATGTAAATCCCTTTCACGACCGAGCAAATGTTGCCACTCACTTTAAATTGCGTTCCAGGAAATAGAACGTCCAGTCGTCATGGACCTGATCCTCAATATCCACCAGAGGTAACGACGAAACCTGTACATCGTCCATCCGTAAAATGGCAGACCAGATGGTCATTCGGCGAGACGCGTATTCCCATCGCAATTTGCCGTCGCCGTCGTTTCGAACCTCGATCAGCAGGAGAAAAACGGGAGTCAGCTCTCCACCTTCATGGTTCACCAAACTGAAAACCGCACCCAGGGGCAGTTTCGTGACGGGATCGGCGTATTCGAAAATCGGCGTCGGAATCGGCCGCAAGTTATAGTCGATCTTGCCCTTTGGCCCCCATCCTGTGACGCGGCCCGTGAAGCGGTCTTTGAGCAACTTGAGTTGTGCAGTTCGCGTTCTGGCCGTTTTGCCTGGAGGCGCCGCCTTGGGAATGGGCAGAAATGTGACGCCCGGTGCACGAGTGGAAAACTGACGGTCTCCCTGCCAACGAATCTCAAGCAGTCCTTCGGAAGCTGAGCCAAAGCAGATCGTCCACTTCTGCGCGCCGCCGATGTTATTCACTTCCAGTTTTTGAAACGCAACGGGGCGCGCGCTGCTGGTCCAAACCCACATCGTGGCATCGTCTGCGTAAATATCGCCGGAATAACGAAATACCGGATGCGCGACGAGCTGGGCAGCTTCTTCCTGTCCAGCGCCATGCTTCACCTGTCGGATTGTGGTTCCTTCTGAATAATCCCGCATCCATTTCAAGTATCGCGCTTTACGATCTTTGGCTTCTTGTTTTTCGACATCCTTGGTCGGTTCATCGGCGACCGCGTGATGCGAATGGGGCGCAACTACTGAACTTGACGCTGCCAGCAATAGACTTATTGAAAACGTCGCGATTCGCGCTGAAAATGAATGCTGCATCGACGGGCTCCGGCGGGCGCTTTGAATCGTACCGTGCTTGGCATATTGTGGCACGCTGCAGCCTACCGCGTGGGAATCGGTAAGGCAATCTGGAAATGCGCCATGGCAAATTGGCACGCGAGATGGACCAGCCTCCTGCACCTGCCGGGCAAACTGGCAGGTTGCTTTTCGGAATCCAGGTTCTGCGCTCCCTCGCGCGAGACTTTTTTGCGAAAATCGTTTGAATTGACGCCGATCCGAATGATCCGCGGCTCATTCTGGTCCGTTTCACTTCCGGGCCAGCCTCAGACACAAAGGGGGACGAAATGGCTGTTTCGGTGCGATATGCAACAGGGGCAACTCGCCGTGGGTTCGTAACGGCCCTGGCTCTCATCTGGCTCGTGGCGGTTTATGGCTGTGGCGCGCAGTTCCCCGCGGCGCCCGCACCGCCCGCGCCGCCCGCGGCGGGAAACAAGGCCATTAAAGAGCCCGAGGGGTGCCGCGTGAGCGGACGCATTGTCAGCACCGCCTGGCGGGACTTGGGGGGCCGGGTTGAAAGAGCCATCGTCTCGGCCTGGACTCTGCCGCAATTGGTGCGAGCCGCGGAGTTCTCGGGCGAGGGGGAAGGCTTCGAGATCCATTTGCCGCCGGGAGAATACCGGCTCACCTGCAGCGCAGTCGGAACTCGCGGCGCCACGTTTGAGGTGCTGTCGCGGGAAATCATCGTCGCCGAGGGGCAGAACCACATTGACGTCGGCCCGGTCGACCTGCCGATCAGCAAGACGACGGGCCTGTTTGGGAAGCCGGCGCCGGAACTCGGCGGAATCATCGCCTGGCAGGATACGCCTCCCCTCGCGCTCAAAGACCTCAAAGGCAGGATCGTCGTGTTGGACTTTTTTGGCTACTACTGCTCGATCTGCCACGAACACAAGCCCGACCTGGTGAAGCTGCGAGATAAGTACGCAAGCCAGGGCCTGGTCGTATTGGCCGTTCACGACGCCAGCCTGAAGACGCTCGACGAGATGAACGAGAAGATGAGACCGGTGCTGCGGCGGGTTTTCAAAGGCGTCCCCCCCAAATTCCCCATTGCGCTCGACGGGCCGGGCGAACAGAACGTATTTCAGGCTTACGGAATCTTCGCCGTCCCCGCCGTCATCCTGATCGATCAGCAGGGGCGGATCGTTCGACGCTACCATCACGCCGGGAAACCGGAACTGGAGGCGGACGTGCGAATGCTGCTGTCCGGCCTCTCCAGTCGAGTTCAATAGAGGAGCGGCTGGTGAAGTTCTATCGCCCGGCCGAGGTGCCGGAGGATGATTACGGATTGTTGTGCCGCCAATCGCGGTTCGCGGGCGTCGTACGGTTGATCATCCTCTGCATCGTGCTGGCGATCCCGTCCGTTGTCGGCTGGAATACGGGCAAACCGTGGCTGTTCTGGACCTTCGTGGCCGTGGCCGCCGTCGTGATCCCCATGGCGGTGCTGGACCTGAGGTCGATGTTTCGGGCGACGAATTGGTTGCTGCGCATCGGCTATGACGGCATGTGGATCAACCTGCGCTCGTACCGAGACCGCGACGTTGGCCTGGACGCACTCTCGGTGGTGCACCTCGACTACGGAGAAATCGCCGGTGTCGGACAGCATACGGAGTCGTATACCACGCCCTCGAAAATGGCCACCGGCCCTTACAGCAACAGCGCCATCGGGGGTTCCACTGCATGGCGCGACCAGTTCCTCGAAATTCAATTGAATCACGACTGGACCGAAGAACTGATAACCACCTTGAACGACCTGCGCTTCCCGCCGGCGCCGGCCCAATCACCCTCTGGGAACGCTGCGGCCCAGGTTCGCATCTCTCCGGTGTGGTTTGTGAATCGGTCGGTCCTGCGCATCGCCTGGATCAGCGGCCACGGCGCGGCGATCCTGCCGCGTTTGCCCCAGGTGCTCGGCCGCCTCGACGGCGTCGTGCCCTTGAGCGAAGCCACCCGCCGTGAACGCCCGAACTGGCGAAAATTGACTGCCGATCAGGCCACCGACCTGGCGCGCGAGATCGTTCACGTCCATGGCGACGGCTTTGCCGCGACCGCCCTCCTGACCCACGTCTGCGGCATGAGCCAGGGCGAGGCCAATCGGCAGGTCCGACAATTCGAGGAGACAGCGATCACCTGAACATCAGCAATTTCGGTGATTGAGGTCGAAACGGTCGAGATTCATCACCTTGCTCCATGCCGCCACGAAATCACGCACGAATGCCTGCTGCGAGGCGTCACAGGCATAGACTTCTGCGATGGCGCGAAGCTGGGAGTTCGAACCAAAGAGCAGGTCGACGGCTGTGCCGGTGCACTTGAGTTGGCCCGTTTTTCGATCGTGTCCCTCGAATGCGTCCTGCGAAGTGGAGGACTCTTGCCACTTGGTGTCCATGTCGAGAAGTTTCACGAAGAAATCATTGGTCAATGTCTCAGGCCGATTGGTGAAAACGCCGTGCTGGGACTTCCCGACATTGGCATTCAGGACGCGCAGGCCGCCGACGAGCACCGTCATCTCGGGAGCGCTGAGCGTCAATAGATGCGCCCGATCCACCAGCAGCTCTGCCGCCGGTCTCGTCTGTCCAGGTTGGACGTAGTTGCGGAACCCATCGGCAGTCGGTTCGAGCACGGCAAACGATTCCACGTCGGTTTGCTCCTGCAGCGCGTCGGTACGGCCCGGCGAGAAAGGCACCTGCACGTTATGCCCCGCCTTCTTCGCGGCTTCTTCGACAGCCGCGCACCCGCCGAGAACGATCACGTCCGCGAGCGAAACCCTCTTGCCGCCGGATAGCAAGGTATTGAAGTTCTTCTGGATCTCTTCCAGCGTCTTCAATACTTTCGCCAATTCGGCCGGACTGTTGACTTTCCAATCCTTCTGCGGCGCCAGGCGAATGCGCGCCCCATTGGCTCCTCCCCGTTTGTCGGTGCCACGAAATGTCGCCGCCGACGCCCAGGCCGTCGCGACCAATTGCGATATGGACAGCCCGGAAGCGAGAATCTTGCGTTTGAGCTCGGCGATCTCGTGCTCGCCGATCAATGCATGAGTGACGTCGGGGACGGGATCTTGCCACAACTGGGGCTCGGCCGGCACCCACGGGCCAAGACATCGCGTGCGGGGCCCCATGTCGCGGTGCGTCAGCTTATACCACGCTCTGGCGAAGGCGTCTGCAAACTCTTGCGGGTTGGCGTGAAAACGCTTCGAGATCGTCGCGTAGATGGGGTCCATCTTCAGCGCGAGGTCGGTCGTAAACATCATGGGGGCGTGCTTCTTCGAATTATCATGGGCATCCGGCACAGTACCCGCGGCCGCGGGATTCGTGGGAGTCCATTGCGTCGCCCCCGCAGGACTCTTCGTCTGCTTCCACTCGTAGCCGAATAGATTGTCGAAGTAATTGTTGTCCCACTTCACCGGGTTGGTCGTCCATGCTCCCTCCAACCCACTGGTAATCGTATCGCCGGCATTGCCGGTGCCAAAGCTGTTCTTCCAGCCCAGGCCTTGCTCGACGAGGCTGGCGCCCTCGGGTTCGGGACCGCAATACTTGGCCGCGTCGGCGGCGCCATGGGCTTTGCCAAACGTGTGTCCGCCGGCAATCAGCGCCACAGTCTCCTCGTCATTCATCGCCATGCGGCGGAAGGTCTCTCGAATGTCTCGGGCGGCAGCGAGCGGATCCGGGTTGCCGTTCGGCCCCTCGGGATTGACGTAGATCAGGCCCATCTGGACGGCGCCGAGAGGATTCGCCAGCTCCCTGTCGCCGGTATAACGCTCGTCTCCCAACCAGGTGGTCTCAGGCCCCCAGTAAATGTCCTCTTCGGGCTCCCAGAAGTCCTCACGACCGCCGGCGAAACCGATCGTTTTGAGTCCCATGGACTCCAAGGCGCAGTTCCCCGCGAAGATCATCAGGTCGGCCCACGAGATCGTCGGGCCGTATTTTCGCTTGATCGGCCAGAGCAACCGGCGCGCCTTGTCGAGGCTCGCATTGTCGGGCCAACTGTTGAGGGGCGCAAAACGCTGTGTGCCGGATGCTGCGCCGCCGCGGCCGTCGTGGATGCGGTACGTCCCTGCGCTGTGCCAGGCCATCCGAATGAAGAACGGCCCATAGTGGCCGTAGTCGGCCGGCCACCAGTCTTGCGACGTCGTCATCAACGTATCGACGTCCTTTTTCAATGCGTTCAGGTCCAGTTTTTCGAATTCTGCGGCGTAGTTGAAATCCCGGCCCAGGGGATTGGGCAGCGGCGATTTCTGATGGAGAACCTTCAGGTTCAATTGATTCGGCCACCAGTGCTGATTCGCCGTGGCGCCCACCGCGGTATGTTTATGAGGTCCGCCCAACACGGGGCATTTGCTTTCAGTCGCCATATTTTCTCCAATCGTGTCCTGGATGCTTTTCTCTTGTCCTGGGTCTTCTTTCGATCTCTTCCAAGTTTTTGGAGCATACAGCGGTCGCGATTCATTGGAAAGAGTACTGGTCGGTCGTCGGCCGTTTTGTTATTCATGGCACGCATGAAGAACATGAAGAAGAAGCCTGAATCACAATCGTTTCGCGTCGAGCCGAAACAGGCGAATCAGACGATCGGCGCCGCGCTGCGGCAGTGGCTGCCGGGCAAGTCGTGGTCCGACATCCGCCAACTGCTGGCGTTGCGACATGTCATGGTCAGCGGGAATTTATGCCTGGACGAAGGGCGCCGGCTGAAAGAGCAGGAAGTCGTCAAGCTTTTGGCGCAGCCTGCGACCGCACCTCCCAAGGAAGTTGACGTTCGAATCCGCTTTCTCGATGCAC
>DASYAR010000402.1:0-27607 GCA_036501235.1 Planctomycetaceae bacterium | reverse complement strand
CGACGGCACACGGAGTGTGCCTGCTACTCTGAGATGACTCTCACGGCTCAACGCATTCCGCCCGAAATGTACAACGTCTCGCCGGTGATCCAGCCCGAATCGGACGACGCCAGGAATACGGCGGCAGGAGCGATGTCTTGCGGTTGGCCGATCCGGCCGAGCGGAGTCTGCGCTTCCGTCTGCTTGCGCATCTCGCTGTCGGTGATCCCGGCCGAGTGCGTGCCTTCGGTCTCGACCATGCCCGGGTTGATCGCGTTGACGCGGATCTTACGCGGGCCCAGTTCCACGGCCAGGCCTCGAGTAATGGAATTCACGGCGGCTTTGGTAGCGCTGTACACAGAGATGTTGGGGAGCGCGAGGGTCGCGACGACCGAGCTGATATTGATGACGTTGCCGCCGGCGGGGCCGAACAGCTTGACTGCTTCCTGCGTGGCCAGCAGGAGCCCCAGCACGTTCAGGTCGAACTGCTGGTGGAAGTGCTCGGGAGTGACTTCTGCGAGCGGCGCGAACTTATAGATGCCGGCGTTGTTCACCAGGATGTCGAGCTTGCCGAACGCTTTTTTGGTTTCTGCGAAGAGACGCTGAACGTCCGGCAGCTTGGAGACGTCGGCGTGGACGGCGACCGCCTTGCCGCCGTGCTTGACGATCTCGGCGACCACCTTGTCGGCCCCCGCCTTGCTCGACGCGTAGTTGACGACCACGGCCGCTCCTTCCGCAGCCAGGTGCTTGGCGATCGAAGCACCGATGCCCTTGGAGGCGCCCGTAACGATGGCAACTTTACCTTCCAGTTTCTGCGACATGATTCGATTCCTTGTGTTTCGCGGTGAATGGGGTTGATGACTGATCCAGGCGTCCGCGAGGGGCGTGGTTCCATCACTCTTGCGTCCTGCCTGATAAAAGGGAATACCAATCCGCCGGCCGGGTCTTACACAGAAAGGGAGCGAATTTAGATCGCCCCAAATCGATCCAGTCCGCGCCACAAGATAGTGTGGCAGGGTCAGAGCGTGATCAATGTCGAAATTCGAGCGCCACAGCGTCATCCGCAGCTCGATTCATCGTGGTTCACAGATATCGCCAGCGAGGGCCCTGACCGAGTGGCCCGAACGCGTTCGTTTTGCTCATTGTCAAACTCGTCGGGGCCATCGCTGGATTTCCGGCTCCGGCAAAACCGAGTCCAGCGCAACCCGTCGGTCGCTGCAACACGGCATTTTCTACACGCTCTGACCCCGCCACACGCCGTCGTCGTCGACTGCACGTTGAACGAATCAATGTAAGGTCTTCTCCGCACAGCAGTAGTTCTCTTCGTGAATCGACTCAATTCGACGGAGAACTGATCATGTGGATCGTGCGACTGGCCTTGAAAAGTCCGTATACGTTCGTCGTCATGGCGCTGTTGATCCTCGTGCTCGGCGCCACGTCGATCAGCCAGATGCGGACCGACATCTTTCCCGAGATCGACATCCCCGTCGTGACGATGATCTGGACGTATAAAGGGATGGAGACGAGCGAAGTCGAACGCCGGATCACGACCTACTCCGAATATGCGATCACCTCGAACGTCAGCGGGATCAAGCGGGTCGAATCGCAGACGCTCAACGGCGTCGCCGTGATCAAGATTCACTTCCATCCCGGTACCGACATCGGCACGGCGATGTCTCAAGTGACATCGACGGCCCAGTCGATTCGCGCCTTGATGCCTCCCGGTATCCAGCCGCCGGTCATTGTCCGGTTCAACGCCTCGAGCGTCCCCATTCTGCAGATCGGGCTCAGCAGCGCGACCATGTCGGAAGAAGAAGTCTACGACTATGGGCTGTATATCCTGCGGACGCAACTTTCGACCGTGCAGGGGCTGACGATGCCCACCCCCTACGGCGGCCGCGAGCGGCAGGTGATGGTCGACCTCGACCCGCAGTTGTTGCAGGCGAAGGGGCTCTCCCCCAAAGAAGTGGCGGACGCCATCAACTCGTACAACCTGGCTTATCCGACCGGCGTGGCGAGAATCGACACCCACGAATACCCGGTCACGATCAATAACACACCCCTCTCGGCCGCCAGCTTCAACGACATTCCGATCCGGGCCAGCGGCGGCGCGACGATTTACATGCGCGACGTCGCCCAGGTCCGCGACGGCAGCAATTCGCAGACGACCGTCGTCCGCCGTGATGGAACGCGCGGCGCGCTCGTGACGCTTTTGAAAAACGGCAACGCTTCGACCCTCGACGTTGTGCATCAGGTCCAGCAGATCATGCCGCAGATTCGGGCCGCCGCGCCGGGCGACCTGCAAATCGACCTCTTGTTCGACCAGTCGCTGTTCGTGACGGCAGCCATAGAAGGGGTCGTCACCGAAAGCATCATCGCCGGGCTCTTGACTGCCGCCATGATCCTCGTCTTTCTGGGGAGCTGGCGGAGCACGCTGATCGTGGCGGTCTCGATTCCGCTGGCGATACTCTCGTCGATCGTGATGCTGTACCTGTTGGGCTATTCGCTGAACGTCATGACGCTGGGGGGCCTGGCCCTGGCTGTGGGCATCCTGGTCGACGATGCGACCGTCGAGATCGAAAACATCCATCGCAACCTGGGCCTGGGCAAACCGCTGCGGCAGGCGATTCTCGATGGGGCCATGCAGATCGCCGGGCCGACGTTCGTATCGACGTTGACGATCAGTATCGTGTTCGTGTCGGTGCTGTTTCTGGAAGGGCCTCCCAAGTATCTGTTCACCCCGCTGGCCCTGGCGGTGGCGTTCGCCATGCTGGCATCATATCTCTTGTCGCGCACGATCGTCCCCACGATGGTCGATTACCTGCTCCCCACGGAGCTGGCGCACCAGAATGCCCTGGGGCGCGGCGCCGGCCAGGGCTGGTTCGGCCGTTTGCACGCGGCCTTCGAACGCCGGTTCGAACAATTCCGGGACGCCTACACAAGGCTTCTCAACTGGGCCCTGCGGCATCGCCGCTACGTCTTCGTCGCGTTCTCCGTGGTTGTCGCCAGTGGATTCATCGCGCTCCCGTGGGTGGGGCGCGATTTCTTCCCCACCGTCGATACCGGACAATTCCGCCTGCACGTGCGGGCCCCCGCCGGCACGCGCATCGAGCAGACGGAATCTTACTTCACCCAGGTGGAGGGTGCGATTCGCGAGATCATTCCCGCGCATGAAGTCAATCTGGTGCTCGACAATATCGGGCTGCCGAATCGCACGTACGCGATGGCGTTCGGCGACAGCGCCACGACCGGCATGGCGGATGGAGAGATTCTCGTCGCTTTGTCGCACCACAAGTCGCGTTCGACCCCCGAATACATCGCTACCTTGCGCCGCGAATTGCCCGGTCGCTTTCCACACCTGACGTTCTTCTTCCAGCCGGCCGATATCGTCAGTCAGATCCTGAATTTCGGTCTGCCGGCCCCGATCGACATCCAGGTCGCCGGCCTCAACCGCCAGGCGAACTACGAGATGGCGGCGGAAATCGCCGAGAAAGTCAAATTGATTCGGGGAGTGCAGGACGTCCACCTGCACCAGGTGATGAACGTCCCCAAGCTGCATATCGACGTCGACCAGACTCGCGCTCGCGAGCTCGGTTTCACGCAGCAGGACGTGGCGGACAGCCTGCTCGTTTCGTTGTCGGGAAGCGGGCAGGTGCAACCCAACTACTGGGTCGATCCCAAGATGGGAATTTCGTACCTCGTCGAAACCCGCACGCCGACCTACAAGCTCGACAGCGTGGACGCCATCAGCGGGCTCCCCCTGACGTCGCCGCAATGGAGCGGCGTGCAGCTTCTTTCGAACGTCGCCAAAGTGGAACGAGGCGTGACTCCCGAAGTCGCCAACCACACAAACGTGCAACCGGCATTCGACGTGTATGCCAACGTCCAGGGCAGAGACCTGGGGACCGTCGCCGGGGAAATCAACCGCCTGCTCGTCAAATACCGGGCGCAGCTCGCGCCAGGCAACACGATCGCGATGCGCGGGCAGGTGGAGAGCATGGAATCGGCTTTCCTGCGGCTCGGGCTGGGGCTCGTGTTCGCCGCCGTACTGGTGTACCTGTTGATGGTTGTGAACTTTCAGAGCTGGCTCGATCCGTTCATCATCATCACAGCGCTCCCTGGCGCCTTTGTCGGGATCGTCTGGTCGCTGCTGTTATGGCAGACGACGTTCAGTGTGCCGGCCCTGATGGGGGCGATCATGTCGATCGGCGTGGCGACCGCGAACAGCATTCTGCTCGTGACGTTTGCCAACGAACAGCGGGCGGAAGGCAAGTCGGCCTTCGAAGCGGCGCTCGAAGCAGGCAGGACCCGCATGCGGCCCGTGCTGATGACGGCCGCCGCGATGATCATTGGCATGCTCCCCATGTCGCTGGGCCTGGGCGAGGGGGGAGAGCAAAACGCTCCGCTGGGGCGGGCCGTGATCGGCGGCTTGTTCGTGGCTACGGTGACGACGCTGCTCTTCGTGCCCGTCGTCTACAGCTTGTTGCGCCGCAGTGAACCGAAATTGCAAATTGAGAATTGAAAATTTGAAATTGCAAATTGACGGGTGATCCGGCCGCCCCGTCAATTTTCAATTTGCATTTTATAATTCTCAATTTTCAATCCCCCTCCCGTGTAAGACTTCCCATTCGCCCCAGTATTCCCTTCTGAAGACGACCCAATACCCCCGCTTTCAGGAGATCAGCATGTCCCCGGCCTTTATCGTCCCTCCCGTGGCTTTCAATCGGATTAGCACCATCGGCCAGGACAGCCAGACGACTTTGAAGGCCGCTCTGAACGCCACGCGGCCACGGGCGCACAGCACGATCGTCGAAGTGCCTCCCAGCAAGCGATCGGCAAAGTCCTTCGGGCGGCTCGCCGCAGTCGTCGCGGTGTTGGCGTCAGTCGCCGCGTTTCAGCCGTGGAAATCGTTCACCGCGCAGCCGGTTTCGGCAGCCGGTGAGACGGCCGAATTCGTGCGGACCGTCAAGATCGGCCGCCCGACCCCCGCCACGACGACCAATGTCGTCCTGCCGGCGACGATTCGTCCATGGCAGACGACGACACTGGTCGCACGGGCCAGCGGCTACCTGGCGGCGTGGCATTATGACCTGGGCGCTCGTGTCCGCGCCGGCGACGTGCTCGCCGAGATCGCCACTCCCGAGCTCGATCAGGAAGTCAATCAGGCATCAGCGCTGTGGCACGAAGCGGTGGCGGCAGCCCAGCAGGCGCGGGCCGAGCGGGTCGAGGCCGAGGCCGATCTGAAAGTCGCCGAAGCGCAGCTTGTTCGCGTTCAAGCGGAATCGGAGCTCTCCAAGAGCCAATTAGGACGACGTGAGAAACTTCTCGCCGGGCGATCTGTCTCGCAGGAAGAATTCGAGACGGCGCAGCGGTTGGTGGAAGCCCGTGGCGGAGACGTGGCCGCGGCGGAATCAGACATCGTCCGCCGCCGTTCGAATCTTGATACGCGCACTGCCATCATCGAGGCGCGGGAAGCCACTGCCAACAGCCGCAAGGCCAGCTTCGAGCGGCTTAAGGAACTTCAAGGATTCAAACGGATCGTTGCGCCGTTCGGTGGAGTTGTGACACGACGGGTGGCCGAGGTGGGGATGCTCGTCACAGCCGGCCAGGAACCGCTGTTCGTCGTCGAAGATATGAGTCGCGTTCGCGTGCAGCTCAGCGTGCCGCAAACTTATGCGGCGCAAACTTTGCCTGGCGTTTCGGCCGACATCAGCCTGCCCGAATCGGGATTGGGATCGGTTCGCGGCGTGATCACGCGGGTTGCCGATTCGGTCGACGCGTCGACCCGCACGATGCTGGCCGAGATCGAGCTCGATAACGCCGCTTATCGTTTTCAGCCAGGCAGCTACGCCCAGGTGGCGCTCACGACGCCGCAGGACCGGTCGTCGTGGACGATTCCTACGAATACGCTGTCGATGCGCGTGCAGGGGCCGCACGTGGCCGTCGTGGGTGACGACGATCAAATCACACTCCGGGCTGTCCGCCTGGGACGTGATCTGGGCAATCGCGTCGTGGTTGCCGAGGGTATTCGCGGCAACGAGATGCTGGTCGTGAATCCCGGAGACGATCTGGTCAGCGGCGTTCGCGTGCGGATTGACTCAGGCCACCAATCGGATCAGACAGTTGCGAAGAAATGAGTCTCCGCAGTGATTTTCCGAAACAACACGCGACACCGTATCGGGTTATGACATGATCGACAGGATTTATCAGGCTCTGCCTCTATTCACCGCGATTGGCCCGGCGTATCATTCGGGGGCAGTTCAATCCTGGCAGGTCGCGGACGGCAACTCGACCGCGGCCTATGTGAAATGCAGGAGCTCACATGCCGGTGGACGATTCACCACTCACACGGGCCAGCTTGCTGATTCAAATCCGCGATGCAGCCAACCACGGGGCGTGGCGCGAGTTCGTCGATCTGTACGGACCGGTGGTGTACGGTTTCGCCCGCAAGCGCGGCCTGCAGGACGCCGACGCGGCCGATCTGATGCAAGATGTGATGCGTTCCGTTTCCTCGGCGATCGGCCGACTCGACTACGACCGCAATCAGGGGACGTTTCGCGGCTGGCTGTTCACGATCACGCGCAACAAGGTGTTCAGTTTTCTTGCGGCGCGCCGCATCCGTCCGCAGGGCTCGGGAGACTCGACGACGAACCGGATGCTCGCTTCGCATCCCGACACGAACGAGGGATCGGACACGTGGGAAGTCGAATACCAGCGACGTCTGGCGGCGATCGCGATGGAGCGCGTCAAAGGCGAGTTTCAAGAGAACACGTGGCGCGCATTCTGGTTGACGGCGGTCGAGGGAACGGCGGTGGCCGACGTCGCCAAGGAAGCGGGCATGACAGCCGGGGCGATTTACGTCGCCAAGAGCCGCGTGCTGGCGCGCCTCAAGGAAGAAGTCGAAGCGATGCGGCGGCAGGAAGAAGAGGAATAACATGAAAACCAGCACCGGATGCCCTCACACTGAAGAACTTCGCCAATTGCTCGACGGCTCGTTATCGGGCGAACGGCAGCAGGAGTGCACCGATCACATGGATTCGTGCGAGTGCTGCCAGGAGCGACTCGAAAGCATCGCCGTCGACGGCACGAACCTGTCGCAGGTCGTCGAGCATTTGCCCGACAGCCAGCCGGTGGCGAACTCGGCGTATTGGCCCGCCCTGCGCTCGCTCGATCGCGCGGTCGTGCCGGAAAGTCGGGATGTTCCACAAGAGATGCAGCAGACGTTCGTGCCTCAGGCGACGGCGCGGATTCGTGACGCGTCGCTGAGTTTCCTCGAACCGGCCAGCGACTCGGCCTATCTCGGCCGGATGGCCCATTTCGACGTGATGCGCATCCTCGGCCGCGGCGGGATGGGGCTCGTCCTGGAAGCCTTCGACTCGCGGCTGCAGCGCAACGTAGCGCTCAAAGTACTCGATCCGGAGCTCGCCGGCGACGACGTGGCCCGGCAGCGCTTCTGTCGCGAGGCCCGCGCGGCCGCTTCGATCACACACGAAAACGTCGTCGCCGTGCATCAGGTCGAAAAATCGGGGGGCGACGCGCTTCCCTACCTGGTGATGCAGCTCATCACGGGCGAATCGCTGGAACAGCGGCTGGCGCGCGAAAAGCAGTTGCCGATCCGTGAAATCGTACGGATCGGAATGCAGGCGGCCCAGGGATTGGCAGCCGCACATGCGCTGGGGATGATCCATCGCGACGTGAAGCCCGGCAATATTCTGCTGGAATCGTCGAGCGATCGCGTGAAGCTCACCGATTTCGGACTGGCGCACGTCGCCGAGGACGTGAAGCTCACTCGGACGGGGTTCGTCTCGGGAACGCCCCTGTACATGGCGCCCGAACAGGCGCTGGGAGAAACGTCGGACCACCGCTCGGACCTGTTCAGCCTCGGTGCCGTGATGTACGAAATGTGCGCCGGGAAGCCTCCCTTCTCAGGCAATTCGGCTCTCGCGATTCTCAAGCAGATCGCCGATGGCAAGCATCGCCCGCTGCGCGAACTGAACCCGGCGATTCCCGACTGGCTCGCCGGAACGATCGACCAGCTTCTCGCCAAAAAGCCCGCCGATCGCATTCAGACAGCGACTCAACTCGCGGAGTTGCTGGAATTCGAATGGGCCCTCTTGAAAACGACGTCGGACGACGTGCCGACCGTGTGTGCGATCGAACAACGAAAACGGACGGTGCGAAATCGGTGGATAGCCCTGGCAGTCGGCGCAACATTTCTCGGGCTCGGGCTGCTGGGTGGCTGGTTGATTTCGGGTCGGCGCGGGCCGGCAGTTGAGGAATTGGTTTCGTCAGCCGAACCAGTCGCCGTGCTGAGCGCCAACGCCGGCCCGGTCTGGTCGGTGGCCTTCGACCCCGCCAGCGAAACGGTGGCGATGGGGGTCGAAGACGGGTCCGTTCGCCTGTGGGACTTGCCGTCGAAGAGCATCAAATCGACGCTCAATGCACATCGCGGCATCGTGTGGGGCGCGCGATACTCCAGCAAGGGGGACCTGTTCGCCACGGCCGGAGACGACGGGTTGGTCGACCTTTGGAAACTTCCGGAAGGCACGGTCGACCGGAAATTCCAACATGCAAATGCCGTGCGCGGCTTGGAATTCAGCCATGACGGCCGGCGGGTTTTCGTCGGCTGCCGTGACGGAAACCTGCGCGTCTGGTCGCTCGACTCGCCAGACCCGGTGGCCGAGGCCAAACAGGCGGAGGCCATCTATACGATCGCCATTTCGCCCGATGACGAAACCCTGGCCAGCGCGGGGAGCGACAAGGTCATCCGACTCTGGAACGCGAAGATCCTCACGCAGAAGCTACTCCTGGATGGTCACGCCGGCCAGATTTTCGGTTTGTCGTTTCATCACGACGGCCGGCGACTGGCCTCTGTCGGCTGGGACAAAACGGTCCGCATCTGGGATACGGGGACGGGGCTGGTCGTGAAGTCGTGGCCGGGACATGCCAGTGACATCTGGTCGGTCGCCTACTCGCCCGACGGCAAGAAGCTGGCCACCGGCGGGACGGACGGCGCCGCGAAAGTCTGGAACGCGGAAACGGGCGAATTGCTCTCGACCTTTCTCGGCCACAAGAGTGGGATCCACACCGTGGCGTTCAATCGCGACGGCACGCTGCTCGGCTCCGGCGGCCGCGACGGCGCCATTCGAATCTGGGAAATCAAGTAGGTCAGGCTTTCCAGCCTGCCAGCAGTGTGCGACTTCGTCCGAATCGTCACCTCATTGCCACAGAACAGACAATCGTTTAACCGCGACTCGATAGAGGAGCGCGTATCGAACATCAGCTTGCTTCTCGTTCCTGATTCCAATTGCCTGGAGCGATACTCGCAAATCCGAATGTCGAATTGCCCACAACACGCGCTCCCCGTTGGGTCGCGGTTAAACGAGTTGATGGCTGGAAACATAACAGTTTAGGGAACTCCGATTGCCGCCAGGCTGGAATGCCTGACCTACAAGGAAATGCACCATGCCGCAATTTAACGGATGGGCCGCACACGGCCCCGGAAAACCGCTGGAACGCTACTCGTTCGACCCGGGACCCTTAGGACCGGAAGAGGTCGAGGTCGTCGTCGAGCATTGCGGGGTTTGTCATTCCGACCTCTCGGCGGTTGAAAATGAGTGGGGCATGTCGCAATATCCCCTCGTTCCAGGGCACGAAGCCGTCGGGCGCGTTGTGGCCTTGGGGGAACAGGCGAAAGGCCTGAAAATCGGGCAGCGCGTCGGAATCGGCTGGACGGCCCAGAGCTGCATGTACTGTCACGATTGCCTGAGTGGCGATCAGCACCTGTGCTCACAGGCCGTCTTCACGATTTTTGGACATCAAGGAGGCTTCGCTGATCGGATGCGGGCCCATTGGGCGTGGGCCATCCCGCTCCCGGAGGGGATCGACATGGCCTCGACCGGCCCCTTGTTGTGTGGGGGCGTGACGGTGTTTGCTCCTCTGGCAACTTACGACGTGAAGTCGTCGGGTCACGTCGGCATCGTCGGGATCGGCGGTCTGGGTCACATGGGGATCAAATTCGCCAGGGCCTGGGGTTGCGAGGTCACGGCATTTACATCGAACGAGTCGAAGAATGCTGAAGCCCGGGGATTTGGCGCCCATCACGTCATTTCGAGCCGCGACTCTCAGTCCATCGTCTCCACGGCCCGATCTCTTGACATGCTGATCGTCACAGTCAATGCGTCGCTCGACTGGCCGGCCATGCTGCAAACCCTGAAGCCCCGCGGGCGCATGCACGTCGTCGGCGCCGTGCAGGAGCCGATGGGCATCCCGGCGACCAGCCTGATCTTCGGGCAGAAAAATGTTTCCGGTTCGCCCACCGGCAGCCCGACCATGATCGCGACGATGCTGGAATTCGCCGCGCGGCACAAGATCGCTCCGCAGGTCGAGTATTTCCCCATGAGCCGCGTGAACGAAGCGCTGGCCCACCTGAAGGCGGGTAAGGCGCGGTATCGCATCGTGCTGAATGCGGATCAGTGAGGGAGGCGTTGGTGCCGCCCGCATTAATCCGAATTGTTTAACCGCGACCCGGAGGAGATTGTTGAAAATCGCAGCCCCGCATCCGCCGCATTGGTTACAAATTGATCCCCGCTGGCTCATCGGCGGTCGCCAGCGGAGTTTTCAACAATCTCCGCAGGGGAGCGCGCGTCCGACCGAAAACACGCGCTCCCCGCCGGCCATTCCTGACAAAATCGGCCTGCGCCGATTTTCAGGAATGGCCTCTGGGTCGCGGTTAAGCGATTCGAGATTGCCGTCAGTTTGGAAGGTTTGAATCTACTTCAAGGAGTCACACCATGCCCCGCGCCGTTCGTTTTCATCGTCTTGGCGGTCCTGAAGTCTTGCAGATCGATACGGTCGACGTCCCGCAACCGGGCAAAGGCGAAGTCCGCATCAGCGTCAAAGCGCTCGGCCTCAACCGGGCCGAGGCGATGTTCCGCTCGGGTCAGTATCTCGAGGAGCCGACGGTCCCCTCGCGGCTGGGATATGAAGCAGCCGGCGTCGTCGAATCGGTCGGCCCCGGCGTGACCGAATTCAAGGCCGGGGACGCGGTCAGCACGATTCCCGCATTCTCGCAGAAGCAGTACGGCGTTTACGGAGACGTAGCGCTCGTACCCGCCGCCGCCATGGTGAAGCATCCTCCGTCGCTGTCGTGGAACGAGGCGGCGGCAATCTGGATGCAATACCTGACTTCCTACGGAGCTTTGATCGACATCGCCAAATTGACGAAGGGGGATACCGTGCTGATTCCCGCCGCATCGAGCAGCGTGGGCCTGGCTTCGATCCAGATCGCCAATCTCGTCGGCGCGACGCCGATCGCCCTCACGCGTAAGGACGACAAACGTGCCGCATTGCTGAAGTTCGGCGCCGCGCATGTAATCGCCACCGAGCAGCAGGACCTCGTCGCCGAAGTGAAGAAGCTGACCGGCGGCCAGGGCGCCCGCGTCGTGTTCGACCCGGTCGGAGGCCCGACGGTCGGGAAGCTGGCTGCCGCCATGTCGCCGCACGGCATTTTGTTTTTGTACGGCGCGCTCAGCTCCGAGCCGACGCCGGTCCCCATTATGGACCTACTCGGCAAGACACTCACACTTCGCGGATACGTGCTGTTCGAGATCACTTCCGACAAAGCGCGTCTTGAAGCCGGCAAAAAATTCGTAATCGACGGCCTGGCCTCCGGGAAGTTGAAACCGATCATTGCCAAGACGTTTCCGCTCGAGGACATCGTCGCCGCGCACCGATATCTCGAATCGAACCAGCAGATCGGGAAAATCGTGGTGACGGTTTAGGTTGCGGCACTGCATCGCTGGGGACACTGCAGAGATTGAATTACTGCGTAAGTAATACGAGCCACAGCACAAATTGAGCCGCCGCGACACTCGTCGAAGCGGTTCAGTCGGCTGGATCTCAGTCGGCTTTAGCCGACTCCCCTTTTGCCACCAGCTTCAGCTAGTGGACACCAGCCGCAGAAAATGTTGTCAGCCGGCTTTAGCCGGCTTGCAGATCGGGCTGTTGACCGACTGAGAACCATGATCTCTTCAAGAAAGCCTCTCTGGCATGGCTCAACCAAAAAAATTCTCCGAATGGCTGAAGCCGAACTTTCCGAAGCCGGCTAAAGCCAGCTGAGATTCTTTTAAAATTATCTGTATCCACCAGCTGAAGCTGGTGGCAAAAAGCGAGTCGGCTGAAGCCGACTAATGTCTGCGTCAATTATCATATGACAGAGCCGGTTCGGTTTAAAAATGGCACCAATTCGGCTGATTCCGTGTCGTACGTCGCGAAATGTCCTTCGCAGAGCGCATTGACGACCACGAAGAATCGTCCGTCATCCAACAATATCGGCTGGATTCCGTCCCAGGCTTGCACTTCCGTCGGCGGTGGAGACGAGATCGACACGGGATTAACGAGCGCCGTCAGAGTTTACGCGAGGAGCGCGCGGACGATTTCGCCGTGCACGTCCGTCAGGCGGAAATCGCGGCCGCTGTAGCGATAGGTGAGCTGCGTATGGTCGATCCCCAACAGGTGCAGCATCGTCGCGTGGAGATCGTGGACGTGCACCTTGCCTTCAACCGCACTGAAGCCGATTTCGTCGGTCGAGCCATGCACATAACCGCCGCGCACTCCTCCGCCGGCCAGCCACATGCTGAAACCCAGGTTATTGTGATCGCGGCCTTTCGAGCCTTCGGCAGTCGGCGTGCGGCCGAATTCGCCGCCCCACACGACGAGCGTGTCCTCCAGCAATCCCCGCGATTTGAGGTCGGTGAGCAAGCCGGCGATCGCCTGGTCGCTCTTTTTGGCGTGCTGGCGGTGGTTGGCGATGTCGCCGTGATCGTCCCACGGCTGGCCTCCGCCGAAGTAAATCTGGGTCATACGCACGCCGCGCTCCGCCAGGCGGCGGGCGATCAGGCAGCCGTTGGCGAACTCGCCGTCGCCGTACAGCTTGCGCGTTTCGGCCGATTCACGGCTGATGTCGAACGCTTCCTGCGCCTCGGTCTGCATCCGAAACGCCATCTCGAGTGCCTGGATGCGGGCTTCGAGCTGTGGATCCCGCGTGCGGGCCGCCAGGTGCGTCTCGTTGATCTTGCGCATCAGATCGAGCTGCCGGCGCTGGTCGGCGGGGGTCACTTGCGAATTGGCGATGTGCTTGATCACCTTCCGCGGATCGAGCTCGGAATTGTTGATGTGCACTCCCTGGAAAATGCCGGGCAGGAAACTGTTGCTCCACAGGGCGGGGCCGACGGTGGGCTGACCCGGGCAGAGGACGACATAACCGGGGAGGTTCTGGTTCTCGGAGCCCAGGCCATACGTCAGCCACGAACCCATGCTGGGGCGCGTAGGCTGCGTTTCCCCCGAGTTCATCATCAGGAACGACGGCTCGTGATTCGGCAGATTGGTGTGCATCGAACGGATGACGCAGATGTCGTCGATGCAGCGGCTCAAATGCGGAAACAGCTCGCTGACTTCAATCCCCGCCTGGCCGTGCCTGGCGAATTTGAACGGCGAAGGCATGAGCGTTCCCTTCGTTCGCCGCATCGTGTTCACCAGTTCGGCCGGGGGTGCCTTGCCGGCGTGTTTTTCGAGCGCCGGCTTGGGATCAAACGTATCGACCTGCGACGGCCCGCCGTTCATGAACAGGTGAATGACGCGCCGTGCTTTGGCTTCGTAGTGCGGTGCCTTGGGCGACAAGGGAGGACCGACGACTGGTGTGGCACCGGTCGCGTCCGCCGCAAGCGCGGCTCGTCCCCGCGCGCCCATTTCATCGGCCAGCACTGCGGCCAGACCGACCAGGCCGCATCCGCTCCCCAAGCGGGCGAGCATGTCACGTCGCGAGATGTCGGTAGCGAGAGAAGATACCGTGCCGCTGGAGAATGGGTTCATAGTTGCTCAGTTTTTCGGCGCGACAAAGTATCTCGAATATCCTCAATCGACAAACGTGAACTCATTGGCGCCCAGCAGCACCTGGGCATATTGTTCCCAGCGGGAAAGTGCACTTTTCTGGGTGGCCTGGTCGGGCTTCTGGCCACTCTGCACCGGCTCGCCGGGCTCCGCCAGGAACTCGATTCCCAGTTGCGTCTCGTCGGTCGTGGGCGGGCGGCCGAAAAGCACGCGGTAGGCTTCGTAGATGCGGGCCGTCTCGTCGTTGCTGGCGCCGGCGACCCGCGCGGCCAAAGCCTTGGCCTCGCGCACCATGAAATCGCTGTTCAGCACGAACAGTTGTTGCAGCGGAACTGTGGTGACCGTGCGGCGCTCGCTGGTGATGTTCGGATCGGGAAAGTCGAACAGCCGCAACATGCCGTCCAGATTATGCCGGCTCACCTGGCCGTACAGCGTGCGACGACGGAAATCGGACGATGGCAGGCTGCCCGATGGCCCGCCGATCGAGCGCTCGAGATTGCCGGCCGCCATCATCAGCGCGTCGCGCCATGCCTCGACGTCGAGTCGGCGGCGATTCATTCGCCACAGGAGCTTGTTGTCGGGGTCGATTTCGGAATTGGCGGGGACGTCGGCGCTCGCCTGGCGGTACGTCGCCGAAAGCAGGATCTCGCGGTGCACTCGCCGCAGCGACCAGCCTTGGGCCACCAGCCGGCCGGCGAGATAATCGAGCAATTCGGGATGGCTCGGCCGCTCCCCTTGCGCTCCGAAATTGCTGGGCGTGCCGACGATTCCCCGGCCGAAGTGCTGCTGCCAGAGACGATTGACGATCACGCGGGCCGTGAGCGGGTTATTCGGATTGGCGATCGCACGGGCCAGTTCGACGCGACCGCTCCCCTGGGCAAACGTCTGCGGAGATGCAGAGGCGAGAATCGTCAGGAACCGTCGCGGCACTTCATCCCCCGTGCGATTCGGATTGCCGCGAATGTGCAGCTTCATGTTGGCAGATTGCCCATCGGCCAGCGAATGGGCGAAGGCGTATTTGGCGGGGGCCGTCTTTTTCAGCGTTTCGTGCCGCGCCTTGATCGCCGTCAGTTCGACGAGATGCGCTCCGTCGAGCAGCCCGTCAACTTTCTCGGCGGGAATTCCGCACACGCCTTTGGGGCCGACGAGGGCCGCCAGCAAATTGGCATGGGGCTTATCGAGTGTCGGTTTTGTGATCTTGGCCTTTTCCGCTGCGGGCGCAGCGGCAAGGGCCGCGGCATAGCGCCGTTCGAGATCGCTGCGCGCTTCGAACGCCGCCAGCACCTCATCTTGAAACATCAGCGCCGCTTCAACGACTGCGCTGGGAACTCCTTTCCCGTCCGCGGGGACGGCCAGATCAGCCGCCTGGTCGACGAGACGGAACCATGCGGCAAGCTGTGGCAGTTGTTCGCGATTCTCAGGCGCCAGGAACTTTTGCCAGCGCTCGATCACGACTTCGGGGATCTGTTCGTCCCTCGCTATCTGACTGGCCTTGGTGCGCCCCGACCCAGCCGGCGGATGCGCCAGTCGCCACACGGCCGTCAGACAGTGCGACGAACGGCGCGCCGTCTGCTCGCTCAGGCGAACGGCTTCCTGTTCCTGATACTTTTTGACTTGCCGTTCCTGCTCCTTGATTTCGTTCTGCCCTTGTTCATACTTCGCCACGACGTCGGCCGACACCAGCGGCGCCTCGCGGTACGCTGTGCTGCGGAAGACGCCTGCCAAGGCGTAGTAATCGTATTGCGAAATCGGATCGAATTTGTGGTCGTGACAGCGGGCACACGCCAGCGTCAGTCCGAGAAAGCCGCGCGCCAGCGTGTCGATCCGATCGTCCAGTTCGTCGAGCGATGCCTTGAAGGCGCAGCCTGCGTCGGCATAGTACACCGGGCCGAGCGCAAAATACCCGACGGCCGTTTCTCGGTCATGCTTTTTTTCCGCAGGGCCTTCGAGCAAATCGCCGGCGATCTGCTGCATCACGAACTGGTCGTAGGGCATGTCGTCGTTGATCGCCTGCACGACCCAGTCGCGAAACAGGTATCCATTGGGATATCTGCGAGCCTGAAACGTATGGGCCTGGTCTTCGGCATAGCGGGCCACGTCGAGCCAATATCGCGCCCAGCGCTCGCCGTGGTGCGGCGAGTTGAGCAGCCTGTCGACGAGTTGTTCCCAGGCGTCGGGGCGGTCGTCGGCCACGAAGGCGTCCACTTCATCAGGTGTCGGCGGCAAGCCGGTGAGGTCGAACGTGACGCGGCGGATGAGCGTGCGCCGGTCGGCCTCGGGCGACGCCTTCAGGCCGGCTGCTTCGATGCGCGCCAGCACGAATCGGTCGATGGCCGTCGCCGGCCAGGCCCCATTCTTCACCGGCGGCATGGCCGGTGCACGGATCGGCTGAAACGACCAGAATGCCCGCTGTTCGTCGGTGATCGTAAACTGGGCCGTCTCGGTCTTGGCATCGGTCTGATCGGCCGGCCACGGGGCGCCGAATTCGACCCACCGCTTGAGATCGGCAATCTCCGCATCGGCCAGCTTTTCCTTGGGGGGCATCTTGATGTCGCTGCGATGCCCGACGGCCTCGATCAACAGGCTTTCTTCGGGCTTGCCGGCAACGATCACCGGCCCGGAATCCCCGCCGCGCCGCATAGCGTCGCCCGAGTTCAGCCGCAGCCCTCCTTTGACCCGATCCGGACCGTGACATTCAAAGCAGTGGGAAACGAACAACGGCCGAATCCGCTTCTCGAAGAATTCGATTTGCTCCGGGGTTGGGGAATCGGCCGCTTGGGCTGGGATCCCGTTGGAGAACAGCAGCCCCCACAGAAAAAGTACTCGCCAGCGGGTTCGCATCCAGGAATCTCTCGCCTTTATCGCGGTTTCGCACCGCCCAGGGAGCGGGCATCAACAAATGAACAGCCACTGATCTGATTATAAGGACACTCGTAACGAACGACAATTGCAGGTGCGGTGCGTGGCGGGGTCAGAGCGTCGAAATCCGAGCTATTGTTGCATAACCAATACCCGGCCGGCGTCGCGGTTTCCGGCTGGAATAATCGGCGCAGTCGTTGCGACCCGAGCGAGGAGGCCGCGAGGGGGCAACCATGCAGACTGTCGAGTCCGGCAAAAAGCTGACGATCGCATACGCGGCGACGATTTTTCTCAGCGCGTTTCTGCTGTTCCAGGTCCAGCCGCTGATCGGCAAATTCATCCTGCCCTGGTTTGGAGGCAGTCCGGCGGTCTGGACGACCTGCATGTTGGTGTTCCAGATGCTGCTGTTCGGAGGCTACGCTTACGCCCACGTCACGTCGCACTACCTGCGACCTCGCCAACAGGGAATTCTCCATCTGGCTCTGTTGGCTCTGGCGCTGGTCACATTGCCAATCACACCCGATCCGTCGTGGAAGCCGACCAACAGCGACTGGCCGGCGCTCAAGATCATCCTGCTGACGGCCTCGTCGGTCGGATTGCCCTACTTTATTCTGTCGTCGACGGGGCCGCTCGTGCAGGGTTGGTTCAGCGGCACGCACACCGGACAATCCCCTTATCGGCTGTATGCCCTGTCGAATCTGGGTTCGCTCCTGGCGCTGGTGTCGTATCCGTTTGTCGTCGAACCGGCGTTCTCGACCGTCGTGCAATCGTGGATCTGGTCTGGATTGTTCGGGCTGTTCGCGGTGCTGTGCGGCGGCAGCGCCATCATGATGTGGCGGCGGGCCCTCAATTCGCAGCCTGTGCAGGCGCCAGGCATAGTCACTCCGGTCGAGACTTCCGCGCGGCCTGCGTTCGGACTGATCGGCCTGTGGTTCGGGCTGGCAATGACCCCGTCGGTCATGTTGCTGGCGACGACGAATCAGGTCTGCCTGGATGTCGCGGTGATCCCCTTCCTGTGGGTCATTCCACTGGCTCTGTACCTGATGACTTTCATTCTGTGTTTCGACAGCGATCGCTGGTACTCGCGGCGAAATTACATCGTCGCTGCCGGGACGTCGCTCGCGCTGGTCTGCTTCCTGTTCATGCAGGGAGCGATCGGGCCGCCGCTGATCCTGCAGGTGGCGGGATACTTTTCGGCGCTGTTTTTCTGCTGCATGGTATGCCACGGCGAGTTGGTCGCCTTGAGGCCGGCTCCGAACCATCTGACGACCTTTTACCTGACGATCTCGGCCGGCGGCGCGGCGGGGGGCCTGTTCGTCGGTGTTCTCGCGCCGCTCTTGTTCGTCTCGTACTATGAGCTGCATTTGGCGATCCTGGGGTTCTGCCTGTTATATCTCACGCTGCTGGTGCGCGAGGACCGGCGGATCAGCGTCAGATTGCCGGCCTGGCTGCCCGGCGTCGCCGCCGTCGTCTTGCTTTTGGGGGCGGTGGCCGTCGTGTCGCAATTCGGACGGCATGCCGTGGGGTCGGTCGCCGTGTCGCGAAATTTCTATGGTGTCCTGAAGGTCGAACAATCGACGCAGTCGTCGCCTGACGAGCAGGTCAAAGAACTGTTCCACGGGCGGATCGTTCACGGCACGCAATTTGTTGCCGCCGAGAAGCGGCGCATTCCGACTGCGTACTATGCGGAGAGGACGGGCGTCGGGCAGGTGATGACGGGGCTGCGGCCCCGCCAGCCGAAGCACGTCGGCGTCGTCGGATTGGGAATCGGTACGCTGGCGACTTATGGACAACCCGGAGACCGGTATCGGCTTTATGAAATCAATCCCGACGTGGTCCAGATGGCGCAGCAGCATTTCACGTTTCTGAAAGATTGTGCCGCGCACCAAACCCTCGTCATCGGCGATGCGCGGCTCAATCTCGAATTCGAGACGCCGCAGGAATTCGACATTCTGGTGCTCGATGCGTTCTCGGGCGATGCGGTGCCTGTGCATCTCCTCACGAAAGAGGCTGTGGCTGTCTATCTCAAGCACCTCAAATCGGACGGGCTGCTGGCATGTCACATTTCAAATTTGCATTTCGATTTGCGACCCGTGCTGGCAGGCTTGGCGCGCGAATACGGCATGACCGCGGTCATCCGAGCCAGCGGTGCCGATCCGCGAACTGCCGCCAAAGACGCGGTGTGGGTCATTCTGGCCCGCGACAGAGAGACGATCGCCGACTCGATCGGACCGGAGTCGAGCGACGCGGGCAGGCATTCCCCCGTGCTATGGACTGATGATCGCAGTAATCTGCTGGAAGTGCTGTGGTAGAGCACACGGCGCAATCTTCTTTTGCCACTCTCCGGCTCGAGATGCCGGAGGCGAATCGAATCGTCGCAGCGATCGATTATTGAAAATTGAAAATTTGTAATTGAGAATTGCCCCCCCCTGCCGCCAATTTTCATTTTGCAATTTTCAATTTTCAATTCTCCGCCCCCGCGCGATCCATCGCGGCCAGTTGGCGTCTTCGGCCATGCGGATCAGGAACGATCCGCTCCAATCGCAGGCCAGGAACCCATTGCAACGGGCGGCCACGGCAGACTGAAAATGTTTGGCCGCCATGTCGCGATTTCCTTCCGCGAGCCGTGTCAGGCCGATGAAGAAATTCGCCTCGCACAGGTCCCATTGTGAATCACCCGCCGCGACCAGCAGTTGGTCTGCGTCGAGATCGCCGCAGTTGAATTGCAGGAGCCGCTCGTAAAAGTCGCGGCGCAACGGTGGCAGTTGATTGGGCTGGCGTTCTTGAAGTTGCCGGCTGTCGGCGGCAGCCGCCGGTTTGTCTCCCAGCAGCAGGAGCAGCGCGGGGCGGAACAGGCCCGCCAGGCCCGCTGACGATTTCTCTTCCAGCGCACGATAGGCCCCTTTCGAGCGGGAAGCCCCTTCGGGAAGCTCCATCATCAGGAGGATCCGCAGCAGCTCTTCGTTGTTGCTGCGCTGCGCACGTCCATCCAAAACTGAGAAGCCCTCGGAAAATGCCCCCCGGCGGTACAGGAGCAAGGCATAGCGGTACGCGACGCGAGCATTGTTCGTCTCGGTGGCCGCCTGCTCGAGAATCTCAAAGGCGACTGGCTCACGATCCGTATATAAGTAGTACCAGGCACGAGCCCGTGCGATGCTGGGGAGATGTGAATATGGCTCGAGAGCACTTGCATCCGCCTCGGCCGCCTCGAACAACGAGTCTGCCTCGTCGGCCAAGCCGAGCTGCGTATAGACCCCGGCAGCGACGTGATTCGCAAACAATCTTCCCAGGAGCGCTGCCGGATTGCCCGGCAGAAGGTCGCATGCCAGGTTCGCGTCGGAGACGGCGGCGGCGGCAGCGTCGCGGGAGGCGGTGTCCATCGCCTGGTGGGCGCACACCTCGGCCCGCATCACATACGCCGCGGGGAGGCGGCGCCGGCGGATCGCTTCATCCAGCGACGCGCGGGCCCGCGCAGGATCGAGATACGATTCGGCCAGCCCGCGAAACATGAAGTCTTCTGCGGTTTGCGGGATCGATTGCTCCAGGTCGTCCAGGATTTCTTCGTATCGTTCCCACCAGCCTGCGCCCACATATGCGGCGGCCAACAGCGCCCGAGCCGCCACGCTGTCGGGCAACCGCTCGGCCGCCTGCTGCAAATACCGCACTCCCTCGTCGTAGTCGCCGCGCTGAAACGCCAGGTGACCGTGCAGAAACGGGAGCCAGCCGGAATCGGGAGCGAGCGCGGCCACTCGCGCGACGGCCCTGTCGGCCGCATCGGAATCGCCGCTCATGTTCGCCAGCAGGGCTTCATCGACTGCGTCCTGCACGTGCGCCTGGGCGAGTGCTTCTCGCGTCGAGAGTGCCGAGTGGGCGAAATAGCTCGCGAGAATCGCAACGAGTAAAACCGCGACCGCCAGCACCGTCGTCCCGGTATGACGTCGCGACCAGTTCCACAGTCGCCCGATCATGCCCGGCCGCCGGGCCGCAATGCTTCGTCCAGCGCAATAATGTTGCAGGTCCCGCGCCAGGTCGGCTGCCGACTGATACCGGCGGACAGCATCCTTCTCGATCGCCTTCAGGCAAATCGTTTCGAGTTGATAGGGAACATGGGCGTTCCAACGCGAAGGAGGCAGAGGCTCATCGTGGATGATCTTGAACAGCAGTTCGTCACGCCGCGCCCCCGTGAATGGCGGACGGAGCGCCAGCATTTCATACAGCGTCACGCCCAGGGAATAGACATCTGACCGGCGGTCGATGGGAACGCGTCCTGCCGCCTGTTCGGGGGACATATATGCGGGGGACCCGAGGATTTCGTCGGTGAGCGTCATTCCCGGATTCTCGGCGAACCGCGCCAGACCGAAGTCGCCGATCCGCAAACGGCCGTCGGCCGCCAGGATCAGGTTCGACGGTTTGACGTCGCGATGAATGATCCCCTGGCTGTGTGCGTGATCGAGCGCCGAAGCGACGTCCGCCATCAGTCCGGCGATTCTGGCGAAATCTTCGCCACTTATGGGAAGCGATCGGGGACTCATTCGATCGAGCGACGGACCGGGAATCAGCTCCATCGCGTAGTAATGGAGGCCCGCCTCTGCGCCCGTGGCAAAAATCGGGATGATGCCGGAGTGGCGCAGCATCGCCGCGGCCTCCGCCTCGCGCCGGAAGCGCTGCACTGCGCGCGGGTCGACGCGAAAGCCGCGATTGAGCACTTTCAGGGCCACGATTCGTTTCAGCGAGACTTGCTGCGCTTCGTAAACGATTCCCATCCCCCCGCGCCCGATTTCACGGACGACGTCGAAATCGCCCAGCCGCCGGCCTACCGGATCGGCGCCAGTTGACGAGTCGCCCGGCATCTCGGTCCCGGCAATGCTCCCGGCGATTCGGCCGAATCCTCGATGGTCGGCGAGGAATTTCCGCAACTCGTCCGCCACGTCGGGGAACCGTGCCAGAAACTCGGCTTCGCCTGGCGCCCGCCCTTCTTCCAGCGCCTCGAACCACTCGGCGATGGCCGCGTCAATGCGTTCGGTGCGGGATTCGGATTCGGCGGTGGACATGTCAATCGGTTTCCGCCGGCTCCAGAGAATCGAGCTCTTCTCGCAGACGCGCCAGCCCGCGCTTGAGCAACCCGGCAACGGCGGTGCGCGTGCGCCCCAGATGGGTGGCAATCTCCGCCACCTTCCAGCCGTGCCAGTGCTGCAGCACCAGCGCCTCGCGCTGTGCTTCGGACAAGGACTCCAGAGCCGCCGCCAGTTGCACGGCCCGCTCGTCGCGGAGGCAGTACTCGCTGGGCGAAGGGACGGCGGCTACCGCCCAATCGCCCAATCGGGCCGACGACGTACCGAGCGCCGCTTCTAAGGACCGCTCGCGACGCACGTCGCGCATTTCCGCATTCAGCTTGCGCAGTTCATCGGTCAGGTTATGCGCCAGGCATTTGCGGAGCCATGCCAGTCGTGCTTCGGCGGTGTGCGAATCTTCCTCGCGCAGCACCTGATGCGCCTCGAACAACGTCTGTTGCACGACTCCCGACAAATCAAGCCGGCCACGAACCCGCGGACCGACTTGCAGCCGCGCGAGCAGCCCGAGATAGGCGCGATACTGTTCGAGAAAGTCATTCAAGCGGGCGTCTCCCGGAACATGTTCCGCGATGACCCAGTGACTGGGCAGACCGAATTATTGTTCCACGCTTCTTGATTGGCCGCAAGCGGCTCCCTGGGCGAAGAACGCACGAGAGGACTGATTGGCGACTACGTCGCCACGGCGCGCAACCGTCCCATTTTGTACGCTTCGGCGATGGCCAGGGGGACTTCGGCCTCGGCCAGGACGACCTTCGCGCGATTTTCGACGGTGATCGCTTTCATCTCCTGCTCGGAAGCCACGGCACGGGCGCGACGTTCTTCTGCTTTGGCGCGGGCGACGCGCACGTCGGCCTCGGCCTGGTCGGCTTGCAGACGGGCGCCGACGTTATCTCCCACTTCGATGTCGGCGATATCGATCGAGACGATTTCGAACGCCGTCTGAGAATCGAGGCTCTTGTCGAGAACGGCCTTCGTGATCAGCATGGGATTGGCCAGGACGAGCTTGTGCGTGTCGCACGATCCGATCGCGGAGACGATCCCTTCACCGACACGGGCTATAATCGTATCTTCAGTCGCCCCGCCGATCAGTTGCGCCAGATTGGTGCGCACGGTGACGCGCGCCCGTGCTTTGAGCTGGATGCCGTTTTTGGCGACGCCGTCGAGGGTGGTGCGCGCGCTGCGGCCCGGGTCCGGGCAATCGATGACCTTGGGATTGACGCTGGTTTGCACCGCTTCGAGGACGTCGCGCCCGGCCAGATCGATCGCCGTGGCCGTTTCCCAGTCGAGATCGATCTTGGCGCGATGGGCGACAATCAACGCCTGGACGACGCGCGGCAAATTGCCTTGCGCCAGGTAATGTGCTTCAAACGCTTGCGTCGAGATCAGCGGCAACCCAGCCTGCACGGCCATGATTTTCGAGCGGACGATGACTCGCGCGTTGACTTTGCGGAACGACATCGCGATCAGCGACAGCATGCTCACGCGGGCCCGCGTCACGAACGCCTGCAACCAGAGGTTGAAGTATTTCATGAATACGATGAATGAGACGAAGAGCACGAGCCCCATCGTCAGGGCGCCGGCAGCGATGAGCAGTCCTTGCATGTCGTAATGGTCCTTAAAGGAGAACTCGCAGTGAACTCATGTTACGGTGCAGGCGTCGCACCTGCCGGAATGCAAGCCAAACTCCTGCACAACAAGATCGCCAAACCAGGACATGACCGAAGCTGTCCCTGACTGGGACCAGGCGCCAATGAGCCCGGATGGATTGTATCCGATTTGCGCAGCCTGCCGGACATAATTCGGCGGCCGGAAGAAAATCTTCCTGGTATGACGGTGACCAGCATTGGCAGGTTGGAGAATCCGCCCTACAGCGAGGCACTCGGTCCAGCCTACGTCAGCGCTGTTTCGGCGAAGCGGTCGACGGGGACGGTGAACTGGCACGCCACGCGATACAGCGGGTCGGATTCGGCCCCAATGTTGCGGGTGCTCTTCACGCTGGCCGAAGCGTAGGCGCGGGTCCGGCCGTCGCCGAGTGCCAACAGAACCTTGTCGTACTCGGGAGGCTCGTGAGTCAGAAACGTGAAGCCGTGCTGCGAGACTTCTTCGCAATCGATATTCGAAAACATGTCGGCATCGGGAAACCGGCCGTCGATGAACGGCGCGATCCGCTGGCTCGAATCCGACTTGCGGCGGTTCGCCGAAGATGTCTTGGCGACGGGAACACAGCCCTGTCCGTCATGGACATGGCAGCAATCGCGCCCCGAGTCTTTCGCCGCATAGAGCGCCGTATCGGCTCGCGTCACGAGCACTTCGCTGTCGTTCGTGAGAATCGCCTGCGCCACTCCCGCGCTGACCGTGACGGCGGTCTCGGCATCGCCGAACTGAAACGTGTGACTGGCAACCGACCCGCGGATTCGTTCGGCGATCGGTCGGGCTTCCTCGAGGGTCGTGCCGGGCAGAATGATGCCGAACTCTTCTCCGCCGTAGCGGGCCACCAGGTCATTGGCGCGCACGTTGTCGAGCAGCACGTGTGCGACCTCGTGCAGGATGGCGTCGCCCGCGACATGGCCGTGTTCATCGTTGAACGACTTGAAATGATCGACGTCCACCAGCACCAGCGACAGCGGCGTCCCGCCCCCTTTCCATTGGGCGAAGCGACGGTTCAGCTCCTGATCGAACTTGCGCCGGTTCGCCAGTCCCGTCAGAGCGTCGGTGAGCGCCTCGGCCATGTAGGAATCGAGCTGCCGGCGCTGGACCTGAAGTTCTTCCTTGGCCGTTTCCAGGTCGTGCTGCAATTGCCGATTGGCCTCCAAAAGCTGCGCGGCTGCGGTCCCGGCCGCCGTTGCGGACAAATCGGCGTCTCCCGCCAGTTCGCCGCTGATCGCCGCCACGCGCGTCGCGTGACGGTCGACGTCGGAATCGACGTTGGCCGTCAGCTTGTGGATGCGGTCGAGAAACTCGGCCGCCCGGTCCCCGCGGATTTCGAAGACCGATTCGGCGCCAGCGGCGGGTGGGCTGGTGGTCGACCCGGCGCCGGTCACTTTGTCTGCGGTCCCGCGGCGAGTGAGAAACGCCCCCGCGGCGAAACCCAGACACACGAACAAAGCGGCAATGGCAAAAGCGGCAATCGGAGTCATGGCACTCAACTCTAGATTATCCTCCCCCGCGCGACCGGGAAATACACCGGACTGCCACGGCGAATTCCTCCCACGGCTCATGCCGCGCCGGAATTCTCGACATATCCCGCCAAGGCCGCATTCTCAATACCAGCGGTGCTTGTCGACCTGCGTCGCCGGGGGCAGGCCTGCCACGAACCGCCGGACGTTATCGAGCAGCACCTCGGTATGCCGTTCGGCGATTCGTGGCGAAGTCCCCGCCACATGCGGCGTGATGATGACGTTCGGCATCGTCCATAGCGGATGTCCAGCCGGCAAAGGCTCGATCTCGAATACGTCCAGTCCCGCCCCGGCGATCACGCCGTTTCGCAGCGCTTCAGTCAAGGCGGCCAGATCGACGATTGCCCCGCGGCCCACGTTGATCAGATACGCCCCGCGCTGCATCGCCTCGAACTGCGGGCGGCGGAACAGCTTTTCAGTTTCCGGGGTGTGAGGCGCGGCAATGACGACGAAATCACTATTCTTCAACAAGTCGTTCAGGCGGCCCGTGGGCCAGACCTCGCAGACGTCGGGGATCGAATGCGGCCGAGGATCGACGGCCAGCACCGTCATGCCGAAGGCGCGGGCGCGGCGGGCGACTTCGCCGCCGATCGCCCCGGCTCCGACGACGCCCAACGTGCAATCGGCCAGGTGCCGATGGCTGCGGTCGATCGAGCTGGCGACGCCCGCACCGCTGGCGAAGTCGGTACGTCCTGCCTCACCCCCGACTGCTTCCCACGCACCGCGAGACTGATTGCGCAGATAGACGTGAAAATTACGCGCAAAACAAATCACGAAGCCCATGACGTGGTCGGCGATCACGTCCGAAAACAACCCGCGCATATTGCTCAGGACGCAGGGATGTTCCACCAATTCGTCGAACAGATAGTGTTCGAGACTGGCCGTCGGCGACTGCACCCACTTGAGGTTGTGTGCCGCTTGCAGGAGCGAAGGCGTGATCTTTCCGAAGAATGCATCCGCGTCGGCGATCTCCGCCGCGACGTGGCGCGCGTCGGCATTAACGACCTGCATCGGACCGGCTGCTTCGCGAATTCGGGCGAGGCGGGCCTCGTCGACTGGGGGATGAATGATGAGTTTCATGATCGCGGGCGTCCCAAAAAGAATTCCGAGTTGCGTTCTGTCAAGTCGCGATGCGCGCCCTCTGCGCGAGCGAAACAAATTACAAATTTTCTTCCTTGCTCTTCATGCACGGGTTGGTAAGAATGAGTCGCGATCGAAGCTGTTCGAAGAAATTCCGGCTTCTAGAAGTTTCAAATCAGCATTTCGATTTGAGAGGTCTCAAGATGAAAGTTTTTTCCCGTCGTGAGAACGAGGGGTTGGTTATCGGCCATGATGTTTCCGTTACGGTGCTGCAAATTCGAAGCGGCCATGTTCGTCTGGCGATTTCGTGTCCTCGTTTGACTCCCGCGTATTGGGAAGAAACTTTGTTCTGGAGTGCGGAAGAAGAAGAGCCTAGCGGCTTGCAGCTCACTGCGGCACGTTCCTAGGCACCGCTGGTTTCACGAGACCTCGTCAGGCGTGGCTCTGCTCGTCGCCGGGGAATTCGCCGCTTTCCACCTCGGCGATGTATCGTCCCACGGCACGAGTGGCTTCGCCGGCAAGATCGGCATAGGTCTTCACGAATTTTGGCCGCCGGCTGTCGGTCAGCCCGAGCAGATCCGGTGTGACCAGCACCTGGCCGTCGCAATCCGGCCCGGCGCCGATTCCAATCGTGGGGATCGACAACTCGGCCGTAATTGCTTTGGCAATCCCGCGCGGAATGCATTCGAGCACGACCGCGAATGCCCCCGCCGCTTCCGCGGCGCGGGCATCCTCCAGCAGACGTTCCGCATCCCGCTGGATTTTGTAGCCCCCCAGCTTGAGCACCGACTGCGGCTTGAGGCCCACGTGGGCCATCACGGGAATGTCGGCGGCCGACAGCACGGCAAGCGTGGCCGCCTGGTTCACGCCTCCTTCGAGCTTCACCGCCGTGGCCCCGGTGCGTTTGATGATGGCGCCGGCGTTTTCCACCGCCTGCGCAGCGGAAATTTGAAACGTCAGGAACGGCATATCGACGATCACCAGGGCCCGTTTCACCGCGCGGACCACCATCTCGGCGTGGTAGATCATTTCGTCGAGAGTCACCGGCAGCGTCGTCCGCTTCCCCTGCACGACCATTCCCAGGCTGTCGCCGACGAGCAGCGCGTCGACCCCCGCCGCGTCGAGTAACCCCGCCCACAGGAAGTCATATGCCGTCAAAACCGACAGTTTCCGCCCCTGCCGTTTCGCATCGATGAACCGGGGGACCGTCATGGGACGGGATTCTTTTTCGCCGGATTCACTCACAGGCCTGGCCGACATCGAACGCATCTCCACGGATCGAACACAAAGAAACCCAACGTCAATCGATGACTCTGCCTTCATTGTAACGGCCCGACCGCTAAAATGCGCGCCGCCCACCGAATTCTCGTTCCCACGCTCCGCGTGGGAACGCACGTATCGACACTCTGCGTCGCGATCGGCAAACATGCGACCACTGCACCTGCTGAAAGAACTACCCACATCTTCGATCCGGTGCGACAATAGATTATGCTGTTTCCTGTCATATCGTCCGTCACCATCAGCTCCAATCGCAATAATTCGACTCGAACA
>DASYAR010000401.1:0-19592 GCA_036501235.1 Planctomycetaceae bacterium | reverse complement strand
GCAGTGACGTGAAACGGATGAAGATGGAAGGAGAGCAATTCTTCGTCCGCACGCCGGAAGAAATGTACGCCGCGTTTCCCGGTCACGAAGAGGCCTGCGCCCGCACGCAGGAAATCGCCAACGGCGTGCAGATCGATCTCGATCTGAAAAAGCGGCACTTCCCGGTGTTCGCGCCGCCGGCCGGCATGACCGACGTCGATTATCTCAAGCAGAAATGCATCGAAGGTTTGAAGTGGCGTTACGGCGATCATCCGTCGCAGGAAGTGCTCGACCGGCTGGAATATGAAATGTCGGTCATCAACCGCATGGGCTTTGCCAGCTACTTTTTGATCGTCTGGGATTTTGCGCGGTTTGCCAGAGAAAACGGCATTCCGGCCCTGGCCCGCGGTTCGGCGTGTGGGGCGATCGTGGCGTATCTGTTGGGCCTCAGCAACGTCTGTCCGCTGAAGTACGATTTGCTGTTCGAACGTTTTCTCGATCCGAATCGGGCCGAGGCGCCTGACATCGATATCGACTTCTGTCGCGACCGTCGCGAGCTGGTGCTGAACTACGTCAAAGAGAAATACGGCAAAGACAACGTAGCGCAGATCGGCACGTTCGGCACGCTGGGGGCCAAGGCCGTCATCCGCGACGTGGCGCGGGCGCTGTCGGTATCCCTCGACCGGGCCGACGAGGTGGCCAAGTTCGTGCCGACCGGTCCCAACGTCGATCTGGCCGATGCGCTCCAGGAAAGCGCCGATCTCAAGGCGGCGTACGACCAGGACCCGGCCGTTCGCGAAGTGATCGACTACGGGCTCAAGCTCGAAGGATTGGCCAAGAGCGCGGGAACGCACGCGGCCGGCGTCGTGATCGCCGATGAGCCACTGACGAATTACGTCCCCTTGCAGAAGATCTCGGGCAAGGAAGACATCATCACGCAGTGGCCGATGGCCGACGTCGAAAAGGCGGGCCTGTTGAAGATGGACTTCCTGGGCCTGCGCAACCTGACGATCCTCGATAAGGCCGTGCAGAACGTCAAAAAGCACTGTGGCATCGAGCTCGATCCGCTCAACTTTGCGCTCGATGACGAAGCGACGTTCAAGCTGCTGCAGCGCGGCGAAACGAAAGGCATCTTCCAGTTGGAAGGGGGCGGAATTCGCGACCTGTTGACGAAGATGAAGCCCGACGCCTTCAACGACATCATCGCCACCTCGGCCCTGTACCGGCCCGGCCCGCTCGAAGGGGGCATGGTGATGACGTACGTGAACGTCAAGAACAAGATCGAGCCGGTTCCCAAGCTGCATCCGGTTGTCGACGAGATTCTCGCCGAGACGTACGGCGTCATGGTGTACCAGGAACAGGTGATGCGAATCTTGAATCGCCTGGGGGGCATCGAGCTCTCGAAAGCATATGCCTGCATCAAAGCGATCAGCAAGAAGAAGGCCGAGACGATCGAAAAGAACCGGGCCGAGTTTATCAAAGGGGCGCAGGAGCGCGGCATGTCGGAGGTCGAAGCCGCCAACCTGTTCGGCCTGATCGAAAAATTCGCCGGCTATGGATTCAACAAATCGCACTCGACGGCGTATGCCGCGATCGCTTACCAGACGGCGTATCTCAAGGCGCATTATCCCGTCGAATTCATGGCGGCGCTCCTCTCGTGCGGCATGGAAGACACCGACCGCATCTGCGAGCACGTTGACGACTGCCGGCGGATGAAGATCCGGGTTCTGGCCCCCGACGTGAATCAGTCGGAAGTCGAGTTTGGGGTGGCGGGAAAAGAACTGACGTTCGGGCTGGCCGCCATTAAAGGCGTGGGAATTCAAGCCGTGTCAGCGATCGTCCGCGAGCGCGAGGGCAGTGGGAAATTCCGTGACATTTATGACCTGTGCGAACGAGTCGATCCCAAGCAATTGCCGAAGGGGGTGCTCGAAATCCTGATTCGGGCCGGGGCGCTGGATTCGTTCGGCGCCGAGCGAAATCAACACCTGGCAATGTCTGACCGGGCGATCCAAAACGCCGCGTCAAAGCTGCGCGACAAGCAGGCCGGGCAAAAGAACCTGTTTGGCGGAGATGAAGAACAACAGGGGGCGTTCGCATCGACCGGTGCGATTTCCGTGACGCTGCCCGACGTGCCGCCGCTGACGCACAGCCAACGCTTGGCGGATGAAAAGGAAGCGTTCGGATTTTATCTCACCTCGCACCCGCTCACCGAGCACGCGTCGAAGCTGCAACTTTATTCGACGCACACGACGGCCGATCTGGCGACATTGACCGACGGGGCCGACGTCCGTCTGGGAGGCATGATCTCGGCGATCAAGCGCACGAATACGAAGAAACCGAGCCGCAACGGCCACACGAAATACGCCAACTTCGATTTCGAGGACGTGCGTGGCACCGTGCGCTGCATCATGTGGCCCGAAGACTACGCCCGTCTGGGAGAGCACGTCAAAACCGAGGCGATTTGTTTGATCGAAGGCCGCGTCGATCGCCGCGGGCGCGAACCGAACGTGGTCGTCAACGCACTGATCACGATCGAAGAAGCTTCGCACAAGTTTACCGATCAGGTGGCGGTGAAGTTCCGGCGCGGCATGCACGGCGAAGGGGATATTGATCGAGTGGGAGAGATCCTGCGCCGGCACCCCGGTCGCTGCGACGTGGCGATCGTGATCGACTCCTATGACGACCAGAATCCGACGTTGCGGTTCCGGTACTTGCTGCAGCCCGCATCGTCGCTGAAAGTGGCCGCGAACACGGAACTGGCGACGGAGTTGGAACAAGTGCTCGGCGCCGGCAACGTGCAGTATGTCTCGAAAGAAAAGCGGAAGCCCGGCGGCAATGGAAACGGCAACGGCCACGCGCGCCGCAACGGCGGTGGCCACTGACCTGGCTCGCCGGATTGAACTTGTTCGTGTCGTCGCGAAGACCTATCCTATGAGAAAGGAGGCGCTGACACATGGATCGCAGGCAATTTCTGGCGGCGGGGGCGGCAGTCGTGCTGGGCGCGACGGCCCAGGTGCAGGCGGGACGCGTCGACGCCAAAACCAAGGCTGCCATTGTGCGGGCTCTCGACTGGCTGGCCCGCGAACAAAAGCGCCAGGGCTACTGGGAAGCCAACCAGATGCAATACCGCGTCGCGATGACGGCGCTGGCCGGCAACGCGATGGCCTGCGAAGGCTCGACCACCACGCGCGGCAAGTACGCCAAGAACATCCGACTGGGGGTCGACTACATCCTCGATCTGGCGGAGCCCGGCGGAGGCACGCAGCCCAATGGCCTGATCGGCTACAAGAACGACTATCACTATATGTACGGGCATGGTTTCTCGATGCTGTTCCTGTCGCAGATTTTTGGCGAAGAGGAAGACGCCGAGCGCCGCGAACAGCTCCGCCGCGTGTTGACGCGCGCGGTGTCGTTTTGCGGACAGGCGCAGACGACGGCCGGCGGTTGGGGCTACGTTTCGGCGAAGGACGGTGGGGATTTTGACGAAGGCTCGACCTGCATCACGCAGGTTCAGGGGCTGCGCGCCTGCCGGAACGCGGGGATTCCGGTTCCCAAGGAGATCATCGACCGCGCCATTGAATACATCCATAAATGCACGACGCCGGAAGGGGGCGTGCAATACAGCATCAAAGGGGGCGGCTCGCGTCCGCCGATCACCGCCGCCGCGGTGGCGTGTCTGTTCAATTCCGGCGAATACGACTCGGAATACGTCAAAAAGCTGCTGAATTTCTGCAAGAACAACCTGTCGGCGAGCGGCGACGATTCGCGCTCCTTCGGACACTGGCACTACTCGCATTACTACTACGCGCAGGTCATGTATCGCATGGGAGGCGAAGAGTGGAAGAACTACTCGCGCGCGATCAGCCAGAACATCCTGCGCAAGCAATCGGCCGACGGCAGTTGGAAAGACGGCCACGTCGGACCGGTCTACACGACGTCGATCAATTCGACGATCCTGCAGCTCGACAACGGATATCTGCCGATTTATCAGCGCTAAGAGAGCGCTTCCAGGTGGCAGGTCACGGATTCGGCGAGCGCGGAAACATTGTAGCCCCCTTCCAGCAGGCTGACGACGCGTCCTTGGCAGTGCTGGTCGGCAACTTGCCGCACCAGACTTGTCAGCGGGGCGAAATCTTCGGTGTCGAGCCCCAACGAGCCGATCGGATCGGCCGCGTGGGCGTCGAACCCGGCGCTGATCAGGACGAGATCGGGTCGGGCGCGGGCCGCTGCCTGGTCGAGCGTCGTGTGGAAGGCCTCCAGGTAACTGTGACGGGGCGTGCCAAAGCGCACGGGGAGATTGAATTTCGTCCCCAACCCGCGCCCCGTGCCGGTTTCGTGAGCAGCGCCGGTCCCCGGATAGAACGGGGAGCGGTGAATCGAGAAGAAAAAGACGGCATCCGAGTCGTAAAACATGTCCTGCGTTCCGTTGCCGTGGTGCACGTCCCAATCGACGATCAGCACCCGGCTTAGTTCATGATGCTGGAGCGCATGGGCGGCGGCGATCGCCACGTTATTGAAGAGACAAAAACCCATGGGCCCGTCGGGCAAGGCATGGTGCCCCGGAGGCCGGATCAGGCACACGGCCCGGGGGGCCTCGCCTGCGACCACCGCATCGACTGCCGCCAAGGCCGCCCCGGCTGCCTGGCAGGCGACGTCGTACGACCGTGGCGACATGACGGTGTCCGCTTCAATCCGGCCCCCGCCTGCGGCGGCAAACCGGCGGATCGCGTCCACGTGGGCTGCCGTGTGCACGAGCTCCAATTGTCCCGGTTGTGCCGCCCGGACCGAGCCGCGCTGGAACTTATTCGCCACTGGCTGCGTCTCAAGATATTCGGACAGATGCCGGAGCCGTTCGGCAGACTCGGGATGCGGGCCGGTTTCATGCTCCAGAAAAATCGGGTCGGAATAAAGAATCGGGGGCTGCGGCTGCGGCATGATTCAATATGTGGGCTGAGCTGGGAAAAAACTTGACAGTCGTCGATCGGGATTGATACGTTAAACATTGGGCGTTCAGGGAACCATGCCAGGGATCCATGCCGGTGGAATGAGGTCTGGGTGATGGCATTCCTCCCGCAGCAATGGTATTTTATGATTTGATTTTAGTGCTTCCCAAGTCCAATCGCGACAGAAGCCGTCTCATCACGACCGCGGATTCGTGAGTCACGTTCCTCTCTAACTGTGCCGCGCAGAATAATGCCCAACATGACGTCGACTCCATCGCCATTTCGAGTCGTACCGCGCCGAGTTTTTCGCACCGCCGGGGTTTTTCGCCTCGCCGGACTGGCGGGCGCGATTGTCGGTTTGTGCCTGCTGACGGCTGACACGGCCTCCGCTCAAGGCAGAAAAGGCGCGCGGGGCGGCGCGCCAGGGGGACATAGTGCCCCCGGCGGGGGCGCGATGCCCGGCGGATCCGGGCGAGGCGGACCTGGCCGAGGCGGTCCCGGCCGCGGCGGAGCCGGTTACATGCCGATGCCAGGAATGGGTGGCATGCCCGGAATGGGGGGCATGCGCGGGGCCGATAAAAAGAGCGGGCCGGAAATTCGGAAGAAACCCGCTGACGGGGCCACGGAAGAGTACGATAACGAAAGTCTGCCGCCCGGCTATCAAGTTCCGCAGGAGCCGCCCGAGGCGTTTAATATCGACACGGAATGGCTCGAAGATCCCGGCCAGGGAAAGGCGAGTTTGACGCGCCGCATGGATAGCGATTTTCGCACCGTCATGCAGGCGGGTGAATTCCGCAAGCCTGAAGATAAGCAGCTTGTCGTCACGATGATTCGTTATCGGCTGGCGCAGCTGACTCAAAAGGAATACCGCGATAAGGCCGCCGAGCTGCGTCTGAAGCTCGAAAAAGACATCGATGGCTCCTCCAACAAACCGCCGCCGCGCGAAGCGCGCATTCTGGCCCTCAAGACGATTGCCGAGGAAGCACCCCGACTGTTCCAATACCATTTCGTGGCCCGGCTGCAAGGGGCGATTTTGCTGGCGCATTTGGCCGATTTCAACGAGACCGAAGCCGAGGGGGTCAAAAAGGCGGCCGTCCCGTGCCTGCGCGCCGTCGACCCGCTGATCGAGCTCGTGAACGACGATAAACAACTGACGGCGGTTCGCGTGTGGGGGATCAATGGGCTGGTGCGGGTGGCGACGCTCGACGGCATCAATTCGCAGCTTCGCAACCGGCTGGTCGATCTGCTGGTCGCGCAGATGAACTCCAGCGGCAAAGAGCATGAATGGTATCAATTGCGGCTGGCGGAAGGGCTCGGAAAACTCACCGTCATTCAAAATCAGGACAAGCGGCCGGTCGTTCCGCAGGCGCTGGCGATGGTGCTGGTCGATACCAGCCGTCCGCTCCTGGTTCGTGCTGAAGCGGCGCAGTCGCTCGGCCGTTTGCAGTATGACAGTGCTCCGCCGATCGACGTGAGCCTGCTGGCCTACGAAACAGCGCGGCTGACGCAGCAGATCGTCGAGGGCTATAACAAGGACAAGGCCCCGAAGCAGGCGATTTGGAAATTGTGCCTGATCCGGATTTACGGAGGCTTCAAGCCGCTCGAAGACGAGGACGTCTCCAAGGACAAAACCCCGCCCAAACGCGGCCTCTTGACGCAGGTCGAAGGCAAACCGGCCCTGTCCGCCCATCGCAAGACGGTCCAGGAGGCTTTCGAGGTGGTCCTGCCCTTGGTCGCCAAAGTCATCGGCGATCCCCAGGAGATCGACCCGGCGCTGGCGAACTTGAAAAAGTGGATCGATCAAAATCCACCCAAGACCTATAAGATTCATCCCGACGAGGCGCCCATCGTTTCCAAGCCCAGCACCGGCGCTTCCGATTCCGCCGGTGAAGGAGTCGCCGCTGGGACGGCCAGCGGGCGGTAGCGCCCGTGTGTGCAGCGCGTGGTGACGGTGACCGCGTTCCGCTGCGAAATGTACTCCAGGGGCGGTGCTCAGGCCGCACGAGTTTCTTCCTATCACGTCCAGGGGATCAGCGAGGTTGAAAATGCGCGCAAGGTTGATTGGCGGTTTGACTGTCGTGGCGGCCTGGCTGGCAGGACTGGTGACGCCCGTTTCGGCCCAGATGCTGATCTGGAGCCTGCCGGAAGATGAAGGGGCCTGGATTCGGTTCGAGGGGAATTACAAACAAACCCGCGCGCGGCCGAATTCCAATGCCGGCGACGAAGTTCTCGAATGGCGGAGCGAGTTGACGATCAGCTCTCTCGGTCGCGAAAACGCCGCGGTGAGCGAAGGCTCCGAAGAAGTCCCGTGCCGCTGGGTCGAATTCAAGACCGAGACGAAGCGGGCCGGCGTCGACAAGAAGGCCGGGCCTGCCGATCTGTACGTCTACAAAGTCCTGATCCCGGAAAACCGCGTGATTGGCAAAACGGTCGATGACGACACGATCCCCGTCACGTTTTTGCCGATCGTGAAGGGCTATCGCCGGGTCGGCCAGCGGGACGTCGAACCCGTCGCCGAAAAAGCTCTGGCGGTCTATCCCACAGTCGCGCTCGTCACGTATTATCCCGATTTGAAGGCCGCAGCAGAAGAACCCGAACAGATCCAGATCGGCGGAAACGCCGTGGACGCCAGGCTGTATAAGGGGACCCGGGTCATCAAAATGAATACCAGCCGTTCGACGAATGCGGCCTCTTTGTGGCGGAGTGACGAGGTTCCGTTCGGTCTGGCGCGTTACCAGGTGACGCTGACAGTCGAGCAAAAGAACATCAATGCGACCGACGCCGAATTTCAGAGGACTTCGCTGGTCGAAGTTGATATGGCTGCAGTGGCCATCGGAAACGATGCCCGCAGCGAGCTGCCCGACTCGAAGTAGGCTGGACGTCGCAGCAATCGACTTCGACTTGCGGACAACCTGGGACTTACGGGCAAACTGGTGGCTTTTGCGACTGGGTCGAAATGGTCCTCGCACGACGCCGGGGGTTACTTTTTCACCTTCTTCCGCTTGCTTTCGCGGTCGCGCCAGACGCTGGGGGCGTTCTTGAGGTGCTTTTCGAAGAAGTTGAGCATCAATTTTTCGATGCCCAATTGCTTGTCGAGCAGGTCTGTGCCGGTCAGTTTGGCCGGAAACGGCTTCGCGAGGTACATCCGATCGGAGTTCAATCGGTCTTTCTCTTTGTTGCCGACGATGGGCGGGTTGACCATGTCGAAGATCTTTTTCGCCTGAGCTTCTTCCTTGAGATCGTTGCCCGAGCAGATCAGGACGGCAATCTGTTTGCCGGGGTCTTTAATGGCGGGCATCAGTTGCGGCAGTTTGATGCCGCTGCCATGAAAGGTTTCTTCGGGTGAAATCAGCACGAGCGCCCGCACGTCCTGGCCGCGCGGGGTCTGGAAACCGGGCTGACCGTCGTCAAACGGTTCTTTGTTCCAATCGAAGACCGTGAATGCCACGGCAATACTGGCCCCCATTTCGGGACCGACGATCCCCATTTTATTCATATTGAGCCGTCCCGCCTGATGCTCTTCGAAGATGAACTTCTTGACAGCCTCCATGTCGAATTCCCACATGGCCTGGTAATCACCGATTTTGAGCGGCAGGCCCGAATCCTTCTTGCCTTTGGTTTTACCCTGGTTGGCGGTGCCCGCCGGGGCGGCGCCCCCCACTTTGCTTTCGCCGTGATACCGCAAATCGACGGTAATGACGGCAAATCCTTTGGACTGGAGCGCTTTGGCGAAACCGTTGTCGGGCTCCCAGACGAACCGATTGCGGTCCTTCATGTGCAGCAGCACGACGACCGCCGCGTCTTTTTCCAGGGTCGACCGGTAATACTTGATGCGCAGATTGAACCCGTCTTCGGTTTGCAAGGTGTGCGGCTCGGCCGCCAGGCCTTCGGGATCGGCGCGTTTCTGCTGCGCCCGGCCTGTCGCCGGAGGCAGGATCGTAATCGTGGCTGCCAGTGCCAGCAGTGCGCCCAGCCAGGCAAATTGAGACGTCCGACCCCCAGGTGTGCGTCGCATAAAACTCTCCGAAGTGAGCTGAAGACTTGCCGATCAATTTATTCTATAGCGCTCGACGATTTGCGGAAAGTCAGATTTTCAGGCCATAGGAAGGTCGCTTGCAAATTGTTATCTTGGAATCATGGCAAAAGCGGCTGAATTCACCGGCTTGATCGGCATCGACCTGGGCACGACGTATTCGTGCGCCGCCAGGCTGTCGCGCGAAGGGGTCCCGCAAACCATCCCGAATCGCGAGGGGGAGCTGATTACTCCCAGCGTCCTCGTCCTGGAAGACGACGTCGTGGTCGTCGGCCGGGAGGCCAAGCGCAGCGAATGCGTGTACCCTGACCGCACGGCGGTGTGCGTCAAGCGCGACATGGGCGGCACGCGCTACGCGCGGGTGATCGCCGGCAAGACGTACCGCCCGGAAATCCTCTCGGCGATGATCCTGAAGCGAATCAAAACCGACGTCGAGGCCCGTTTCGGGCCGGTGAAGCACGCCGTGATCACCGTCCCCGCGTACTTCGACGACACGCGCCGCAAGGCCACGCAGGACGCCGGCCGCATTGCCGGATTGAGCGTCCTCGACATCATCAACGAGCCGACCGCCGCGGCCCTGGCCTATGCATTCGAGACGCACCGCCGCCGCAAGGAGCAACCCGACGCGTTCGCCACCGGCCCGACCGGAGAGCCGACGACCGCGCTGGTCTACGACCTGGGAGGGGGAACATTCGACGTCTCGATCGTGCGAATTTCTTCCGACCGTTTCGAGACGCTGGCCACCGACGGCGACGTGCGCCTGGGGGGGCGCGACTGGGATGAACGGCTCGTGGAATTTCTGGCCGAGCAATTCAAGATCACCCATGGGAGCGATCCGCGCGACGATCCGCAGTCTCTGGCGTTCTTGTATCAGGAGGCGGAACAGGTCAAGCATGCCTTGTCGGCGCGCACCACGACGCGCGTCCTGGTGACGCACGACGCGCAGCGTTTGTCGTTCGAGATCACGCGCGAGAAGTTCGAAAACTTGACGGCCGATCTCCTGGCGCGCACCGAGGCGACGACCGACATCGTGGTCGAAAGCGCCGGGCTCACCTGGGCGCAGATCGACCGCGTCTTGCTGGTGGGAGGCATGACGCGCGTCCCCCACGTGCGCGCCATGATCAAACGCCTGTCGGGCCAGGAGCCCGATTGCAGCCTTTCGGCCGACGAGGTCGTGGCGCACGGCGCCGCGCTGCACGGCGGAATTCTTCTGGCCCGGATGGGAGGCGCAGGGCAATCGATTACCGACAGCGCGCTCGGGATGTGGATCGGGTTCGAATCGGTTGACGTCAATTCTCACAGCCTGGGAATTGCCGTGCGCACCCCACAGGGATACGCGAACAGCATTTTGATTCCGAAGAATACGCCCCTCCCGGCCGAACGTTCGCGCACGTATCACACCAGCAGCCCGAACCAGCGGCAGGTGCGGGTGCGCATTCTGGAAGGCGAAGCGCACGAGGCGGACGCCTGCGTGCAGATCGGCGAGTTCGTGCTGGCGGGCCTGCCTGCCGACCTGCCGGAACGCACGCCGATCGAGGTCGTGTGCCGCTATTCCAGCGACGGACGCATCTCGGTCCAGGGCCGCGATCCGGCCACCGGGCTGCTCGCCGAAACGTCGCTTGTCTCGCAGGGCCGGCTGGAAGACGCCGAGCTGCGCGAAGAAGCTCGCAAGATTGGCGTGCTGGAAATCGTCTAAAACTTCGGAGTGCGGAATTCGGAATTCCGAATTTGAACAATGCCCCTCATCACTCTCACCACCGACTTTGGCAGCAGCGACAGTTACGTCGCCCAGATGAAAGGGGTGATTCTGGCGGTCAACCCGAACGCCCGGATCGTCGACGTCACGCATTCGATCCCGCCGCAGGACGTCGCTCGTGCGGCAGTTGTGATCGAATCGTTCATCCCGGCGTTTCCCGCCGGAACGCTGCACGTGGCCGTCATCGACCCAGGTGTGGGCAGCTCGAGACGGCTGCTGGCGGCCGAGGCGGCCGGCCAGCGATTTCTCGCTCCCGATAATGGTGTGCTGGCACCGGTCTTCAACAGGTGGCCCCCCGGCCAGATACGTGAGTTGCAGAACGATCGGTTCTGGCGCAATCCGGTTTCCTCGACGTTTCACGGCCGCGACATTCTGGCGCCGGTCGCCGCCCACTGGAGCCTGGACGTCGACCCGACCGAATTTGGTCCAACAATTGAGCTGGATTCTCTCGTGCCGCTGCACGTGCCGCGGCCGCACCGGGTCGGGAGCGCACTGGTCGGGCGAGTTGAATACGCCGATTCGTTCGGCAATTTGATTACGAACATCGCCGCCTCGGACCTGGATGACGGACCAGTCGAGATCTCGATTGCCGGCAGGATCATCGGCAGGCTCTGGCATTGCTACTCCGACCAACCGGTGGGCGCCTGGCTGGCATTGATCGGCAGTTTCGGGCGATTGGAAATCGCCGTGAACGGCGGGAGCGCCGCGCGCATGCTGAACGTCATGCCCGGCGCGGAAGTCCGCGTCGAACCCGGCGAGCGGGGGACATAAGTCCCTCGGTGCGTGTCGTCGGTCTCCTGCCCCCTGTCCGCAGCGGATATTCATTCAGGAATAGGTTGGCGCGTAAGTCGCCGCGATCTCATTTTCCTTTCCACGAAACAGGGCCTGGCCGTGAACCAGTCATTCGATTCCCGCGGTTCGATCGTCAGCCGGCACTTCCAGGACAGCACACGATCGATTCCGCCGTCGTCACCCTCGACCGCGACGGCACGGCCCTCGTCACAGACCTCAGAGTAGCAGGCGCACTCCGTGTGCCGTCATCCGCACACGGAGTGTGCGGTCCACCTTCAAAGGCGTGCGCCGTGACCACAAAATCAGATATTGCATCCGCCGCGAATCCCTCCAAATCCCCTCAGCCATGCCACCCACTGACATGACCGCGCAATCCGGTCAAACCACGATTCCCGACCCTGCGACCAATTGACACGACAATTGACTCGCCGACCAATCATTCCGAACGCACTTGACTCAAAACTTGACTTATACTGGACTAATTCTTAGTATCGTTCCCATGGCCTACGACCCGCAATTCACGATCACGCCGGCACTGCTGACGCAGGTCGAGCAGATTGCGGCGCTGCGCGAGCGGATCCAAGGAGCTCTGGTCGAGCTGGCCTGGGTCCCCGCCCTCCAGAAGGACACGCGGACGCGCAACGTCCACGCCTCCACCGCCATCGAGGGCAACCCACTGACACTTGAGCAGGTCCGCGCTCTGGAAGAAGGCCGGGAGCTATCGGCCTCCGCTGCGCGGCCCCAGCGAGAGGTCGTCAACTATTTCGCGGGCTTGCGGTATGTGGAAAAGAACGCAGCGAAAAAGACGATACGCCACAGCGATATCCTCGCACTTCACCGACTTCTGGCCGATTCGGTGATGGACCAGGGTCAGGCAGGACAATATCGCAGCATTGCAGTTCGCGTCGGGACATATCGGCCTCCGCCGGCGGACGCTGTCTCCGGATTGATGTTCGAATTGCTGCAGTGGTGGAACGCAGAATCCGTGAAACTATCGCCCATTCTGAGCTCGGCCATCGTCCATTACCGTTTCGAGGCGATTCATCCTTTTGCCGATGGAAACGGCCGGACCGGGCGGGCCTTGGCGTTGTGGGAACTTTACAGGCGCGACTTTGACACGCACCACGTGTTTGCGGTCGATGAATATTATTGGGAGGATCGGCCCAGGTATTACGCCGAACTTGACGGTGTCCGCCGCGCAGGGGAAGACCTCACAAACTGGCTGGAATATTGTGCCGAGGGACTGCGGGTAACTCTCGAAAAAGCCTGGCTGCGAATCAAGGCGTTTGCGGTGGAGTCGCCGGAAAGACTGGTGTTGCGTCCCCGGCAGGAGAGATTGCTGAATTTGTTGCGCGATCATGGCAGCATGGCTCCGGCCGAAATCTGGAAAGCTCTGGGCGTTTCGAAGCAGGGCGCGATGGACCTGCTCCATCCGCTGCTGGCCGCGGGACTGGTAGAAAAAACGGGCGGCAAAAAAACGGGGCGCTACGTGCTGCGAAGGCCATGAGTCAATCCTGGCAGCCACAAACGACTGCCGTTCATCGCGACGCCCGTCCGTGTCAGATTCTGGGCTCCCATGCCGACCTCGCGCGCACGCTCGACGCGCTGGAGCAGAAGTACGGCCGGCAATTCAAGATCGTCTTCGACGCAATCTACGCATGGATGGTTCATCCCGAAACGCCGAAGTCCCCAAGGTTGCTGAATGGCATATCGGGCGGCGCCAAATGATGGGTGGCCCCCCTGCCCTGCCAATCGGCAGATGAGGCAAATCTCGTTGCCTCCGCTGCGCTCTACCTGCAAGGCCTCGCATCAGACTTCATTCATCGAAGGCTATGGAAATCGAAGAGAGGTAGTCCATCAAACGGAGGAATGTCGATTTTGCCAATACGATCCGCGTCAGCCAACTCCTCCGGCAATATCCAATAGACTCTCGCTTCGTCGTCATTAATTCTCGCGCCACCAGGTGAGTACGTGCGGAAGACGAAGCCGTATCGAACCGCTTTGGATTCTGGCCGGACCATCAACTTGATCCCCTCGCGACCGACAACGCCGCGCGCTGTTAGCTGATCGTCAACCCGTGCCAATCCACCAGACCCCGGCATTGCATAGTACCGATCCCAGAGCTGCGTCTTTTCGCGGCCACCATATTTCACGACTGTGACGATATTCAGGTATTCCACATTTCGTGGAAAGCGTTGAAATGATAACGAGAGGTCGCAGATGGCCCCTTTCCGATTGGAAAAGGCAGTAAACAGGCAAGCCGTGCAGGCGAAACAGACAAGCGGCATGCAAAGGATTGATACGCGATGGCTGCGTTTTAGCATACGAAGCCCCTCCGGGTTGTCATGCTCAATCGTAAATGATGCCGGCGGTCGCCTATTAACAAAGTCCGATTACTGCCCATTTCCTCGCGTTCCGAAGAGGCTTGATGCCGTGAAAGAGAGTCGTCCTCCCCGGATGACGGCCGTGTACGGCGCATCCTTTGTGAGAATCGCCAAGGTGGGGCCATTTCATGGAAGAGGAGGATCACGTAATGTTTTACGTCGGCATCGACCGGCACCGCAAGCAATTGACCGTGAGCGTTCGGGACGCACCAGGAACGGCGAATAATGTGTGAACAAATCCTGAACGGCGGGAACAAACCAGTATGACGTCAACCCGATCTTGACGACCGGTACATGGTGGACGAGCAGGAATTCGAACGCATGGTTACGTCGCATTACCCGCGAATTCGCCGGGCCGCGCTCCTATTGTCCAACGGCAATGGTTGGGAGGCCGACGACCTGGCACAGGAAACGCTGCTCCAAGCCGCGCGGGGCTGGTCTCGGTTCAACGGCGCCAGTCGCGAGGGGACGTGGTTGTATTCGATTCTGCTCAACCAGCACCGCCGCAGGCTGCGTTCGGGCAAAAGGCTGTGGCGGCGCTGCCTGGATTGGCTCGATCGGAACCCGGGCGACGCCTCGGCCGGCTCGCCAGAGACGCGGCTGGTTGCCGCCGAATGGCAGACAAGTCTGTGGGCTGCGGTCGCTCTGCTTCCCGAGTTTCAGCGGGAGGCGGTCGTCCTGCGCTATGCCGAGGGATTGACTTACGAAGAAATTGCCCAGGTGTTGAAATGCCCGATCGGGACGGTGAAGTCCCGTCTGCACAACGCACTGGGGACCTTGCACAAAGAGCTGACTGAACATGCACGACCCTGAATTCGATGACCCTCTGCAGGCGGAACTCCAGCGGCAGCATGAAACCTGTTCACCGCTGGAAGAACGCCTCGCCGACGAAGCGCAGCGGATGCTGGCCGGCGCGCCACAGCGGCCTCCTGTCGCCAGACTGCGGGCCGAATTCGTCAGCCGCCGCCGGCAGCGCATGCTGGCGCAGGCCTTGTGCGCGACGGCGGCCATGATCGCCGTCGGGCTGACCGTGACCAACCTGAAACCTCGGCCGGCACGTGACATCGCACAGGTCGTGACCAACGGCGGGGGCGATCCTACGCCGGAGGCGGAAGCTCGACAGGGAATTCCGTCAGACACGCTCGGTCAAGACATCTCGAGAATGACCGCCAAGCCAGACTCTGTTCCCGGCGGGGCGATCGCCATTCTGATTCCGCAGACTGGCAGCGACGGCGAGCAGAATTTCGTCTCCGCCTGGTTCGTTCCGGGCCAGGTCGAGGAGATCGATGCACGCAATCTTTCACCGGCCGAGCGCAGCGCCGTGTCGCAACTGCTCGGACCGGATTACGAACTTTCCCCCGATGAAACAATTTAAGATGAAACCATTTGAATAGGAGAAACCGGCGATGGATGCGAATCAATTGCGGCTGACGAAGCGCGGCGGCCGATTCGGCGGCGTGACGTTGTCTGTGGGCGTTCTGTTGTTACTGACTGTGGCGGCGCCCCGCGCGCGAGCCGACGTGCGCGAATCGGTCCAGCGCGCGCTTCCTGCCACTGTCTTCGTCGAATGGCACGACACGGCGGCCAAGGCCCCGCCGGCGAATCCAGCCGTTCCGCAAAAGACTGTGTCCGAGGAGGTCGGCAAAACACCGCCCCGGACCGTCGTCTCTACCGAAATGCGCTACAGGGCCGTGCGGACGACAATGACGGCGCTCAATCAGGTCGGCATGGCCAGCGGGACCATCGTTTCCGCCGACGGGTTGATCGTGACCATGATCGAGCCCCGAGAGGGGGGAGAGTATTCGGTGACGCTCGGCGACGGGCGCGCGCTAACGGCGCACGTGCTGGTTGACGATCGCCGCACGGGACTGAAACTGCTGAAAATCGATGCCGCCGGCCTGCCATTCCTCGAGCCATTGAACCAGCCCCCGCAGATTGGCGAAGACGTGACCTGGACGTATTGCCTCGGCGCCAAAGAGCGTGCGGCGGCCCGCGGGATCATCGCCACGACGGGGCGCGACCTGCCAGGGATGGGGACCAACCTGCTGCAGCTCGACTCAGGCCTGGCCATCGGAAGCGCCGGCGCGCCGGTCGTGGATGAGCAGGGACGTCTTCTGGGAATTGTCGCGATCAACCGAGTCGGCCCAACACAGCGAATCGGTTTTGCGGTCCCCGTATCGGCGGTCCAGGCTTTGCTCGAGGTCCGACGGGGAGACCAGGCTGTCGTTGTGCAGCGCGGCATGATTGGCATCTCACTGTCTCGGACTGACGCGAATGCACCGGTCGTGGTCGCGCATCCCACGCCCGATTCGCCGGCCGCGGCGGCTGGAATCCGTGACGGCGACGAAGTTCTGGCGATCGACGGCGCGAAGGTCGGCTTGCCGGAAGAGGTCATGCGCCTGGTCAGCAGGCATGCGGCCGGGGAGAAGGTGAAAGTCACGATCCGCCGCGACGGCAAAGAGCAGGATTTTGAAGTGACACTCACGCCCGTGCCCGCCGCCAATTCGGCCGGTGGAAGCAGCAACTCCTCTGGAAGTGGAAGCTCCTCCTCTGGAATCGGTTCTGTCGCGGCCCCTGTTCCCGCGACCGGCACGGCGCAAAAGCCGGTCAAACTGACGGCGATCCGGCCCGATTCGATCTACGTCGTCGACGCCGAAGGCAAACTGCACGCGGTGCCGATCGAGCCGGGCGACAAGTCGCTCGAACGAGTGCATAGGCTTTATGATTCTGCCGCCAAGGCGGCGAACGACCCTCTCGTGGCCGTCCCCTCCATCCAGATTGAGCGGAGCGACATGGAGAAAAAGATCGAACAGATCGGCCGCGACGTGCTGACGCTGCGGCAGCAGATGGAAAAGCTCACGGAAGAGCTGCAGCGCCTGCAGAAACAGTTGTCCGGTGGCCCACCGAAGCCGTAGCGGCAGAAAACTGCGCCTGCCCTCCACTCCCTTCTCCCCGCGGGAGAAGGGCCGGGGATGAGGGGGTTTTCGGCAGTCGCCGCCGGCCGTCTCAAACTTTCTTCGACTCCGTACTGACTTGCCTCCTGAGGATGACATTCCCCGATTCATCCCGAACGCCGACAGTCAATTGCTTGCGGTGCTGGTCGATACCGACGTACAACATAACGTGGTCCTCCTGGTCCATGAAATGGCTTCACCTTGGCGATCCTCACAAGCGATACGCCGTACACGGCCATCATCCCAGGGGGACCACTCTCTTTCATGGCATCATCCCTGTTCCCAAAAGCCCCGTTCGAAAACCCATCCGGAAGGGGGAAGAGGAACGTCAAGCGCGCTGTGCAAACGGATCACTGAGGTCTCGGCAATTAGCCCGGGATCCTCCAGGCCGTCGAGCAAATCCCGCCAAATCAATTCAGGTTGAAGGGCAAGCAGAAAGAACGCTTCAACCGCATCCGAGAACGTTCGTTTTTCACGAACGCGCCGTCTTAGCTCAATAACATCCACGAATTCATCTCGTCATCAATCTGCCCTTGCCTGCGCGGAGCTGATCGAGATACCGTTCAGGAATTGCTGCCACGGACGCCTCCCAATCGCTCCGCGTCCGGATAACTGATGAACGTCGCGGAAGCTCGGTAAAATTCATTCGATCTTTTCAGGCGAATTTGGCGCTGTCAATCTGCCTGGCGTCTGAAAATCATGCCATCTGTCGCGTAATCACAATTCAACCTGACAAGGAAAGAGAGGGTGGACCAGAGGAAGTGGAACCGATCCAAGTCAGGCCATACCCGCGCGCCCGTAACTTCCCCTCGATAGAAGCCGCCGTGACGCACGCCCTGTCCCACCCACGGCTCACCGAAGCGCGTCGGGACGCAGATCAGCTAAAAGGCAGCATGTTCGTCGATGCGTGCTGGACCCTCTTCGAGTGGGTGATCCGGTTTGACTGCGATTTGAGCCTTTGCGTCTGGATCGAGCAAACGGACGTCCAATGGTCGGTGCGCCCGTCGCCCGAGCCGGGTGCCTGGGATGGGTTTCATCGAGTCGGGGCGGCCCCTGTGACCCTGGACTGGTTAGGCTGGATCGGCCTGCGGGAGATGGATTCGTCGTCGCTCGTCGCCAAGCGGCGCGGGGCGCAGTTCAAAGACCTGTTCGTCAATGAGCACGGACTGTTCGTCTACTTACACGGCCACCTGATCCTTCAACTTTCCACGGCGGAACGTGTGGCAGATGGGCGCGGCATCATCTATGCGTGCGAAGACGACTGAACCGTTGCACGCGAACAACAATGACTGGGATACATTCTGAAAGCCGGCAGCGGTATCCTGATGGCATGGTCCCCATCAATCAAACGGTTCCTGAGCCGGACCGATCGCTGATCCATCCGCCACCCCCGATGACGGAAGCCGAATGGTCGCAGAATGACAATTCGGAAATGATGCTCGAATTTGTTCGGACGAAGGCGACCAAGCGTAAACTACGGTTGTTCGCCGCAGCCTGCTTTCGGCGTTTCGCACGTCTTTTGCCGGACAGCCGACAACAAATGGCTATCGAAATGCTGGAAAACGCGGCGGAAGAGATCGAGTTGGATAGAAGAATAGTATACGGTGTCCGACAGGCTTTGCCTTCGAGTGACGATAGTTTTGGAGGCAAATGCATCGGTATGGATGATCCGTATATCGTGGCCCTGATGCTTTATCGTGAATTAGTTTCATCGTCTACCGCACACCACGCCACATTTGCCGCGAGGGGGCTGGCTGATTACGTCGGGGAACGAAGGGAGCAGAGTCGGCTCATTCGCTGTATTTTCGGCCCACTACCGTTTCGAACCATTTCTCTTGCGCCAGCGTTGCGTACCGCAACGGTCGTCAGTCTCGCCCAAACAATTTACAACGACAATGCCTTCGAACGTCTTCCGATTTTGGCCGACGCCCTTGAGGCAACTGGATGCGGTGACGCCGACATCCTTGACCACTGCCGCCAACCAAAGTCGCACGTGCGTGGCTGCTGGGCGGTGGACCTGATCCTTGGCAATGCTTGACCCACACTTATTGTCCTACGAGTCACAGGTTCGTGGTATGGAGATGGCATGACACAGTGGAGGCAGATCCCGGAGGACTACTTCAAATGGCTGCGAACATTTCCACTCGTGGCGAATATCGGGCAGGTCAGCAGTTGCCCGGAAGTGATCCCGCCGCAGGATGCCCCGGTCTATTTGGATAGCCGCTTCTGGTCTGAGCGCACTCACGAATTGGAATCGATCGCGAAGCAACACTTGAGCGACGCCGACATTGACGCGCTCTTCGACGACGTTGCGGCTGTTATCGACGAAGACCTGCGCCGATTTGATCCGTTAATTGCCTATTTCGCTCGATTCTTCCCGGACGGTGATGCGGGGCGAATCGAAGACGAGCGAGACGTTGCCCATTGCGTCAAGCGTGATCTCGCTTGGGCGGCCGTCGAAAAACAGATTGAAGTGCAAGGATTCTTCGGCCAACTGCTCGTCTGGTACGACAAAGGCCGTTGGCCCTGCCGTTGGGAAGGCAAATATCCCGCCGGTCATCTGCTGGTCTTGTGAAACCCGAGCGCTGATGATCGTGTGATTGGTACTTACGTATCCGTCCAGTGAACACCGTCCGCCGTTTTCGACGGCCGGAGGGGCAGCGTGGGGGCGCCGTTGTGCGGTGGCCGAGCGGGCATGCCGAGTGAACGGCGAACCGCGGCGGGCTACTTCGCCTGCTGGCGGCGCCGTTC
>DASYAR010000400.1:0-29854 GCA_036501235.1 Planctomycetaceae bacterium | reverse complement strand
CGGTCGTGGCGTCAATCATCATCAAGCCCGTCTGACGTTCGCGATAGCCCGCCATGCCGCCGTGGATATTGCACTGGTCTTCAAAATTACGCCGACAAGGCCAGACCCCGACAGATTGAGCCCGGAAACTCTGCGCCAACTTGTGGAATTGCTGCAGCGCGAGGGGATCTCGTTTCCGGGCGACGCGGCGACGGAAAAGAAGCTCGCCGAATTGAGGGCCATGTACGAACCGTTCGTGAACGGCCTGGCGAATTACTTTCTGTTCAAGCTGCCCGATTTTTTTCCCGCGCGACCGATCGCCGACAATTGGCAAACCAGTGCCTGGATGCCGCGCACTCCCGGCATTCGCGAGTTGCCGACCCTGGAGCGCGGCGATCACTTCGAATAACCGGGATCATTGTTCGTGCTCTTCCAGGGACGCCACGTGTGGTAAGTGGCGGAATTCGTCGTTGTAATCCAGTCCGTAGCCGACGACGAACACGTCGGGGATGCGGAAACAGTGATAGTCGGGGGTCAGCGTCACCTGCTGCCGTCCCTCTTTCCACAACAGCACGGCCGAACGCAGGCTGGCTGGTTCTCTGTGCCAGAGCGACGCCGTGATTTCGCTCAACGTCTTGCCGGTGTCGAAAATATCGTCCAGGAGCAGCACGTCCCGATCCGCGATGTCGAGCCCGCTCAGATCGCCGACGGAGAGCGTTCCGGGCGTGGTGGCGCGGCCGCGGTAACTCGACGCCTGGATCAGCCCGACTTTGAGGGGCAGGTCGAGCCGGCGGATCAGGTCCGACAGAAAAATCAGGCTGCCCGTCAGAATTCCCAGGACCGTGAGCGGCCGCCCCTGGTAATCGTCCGAGAGGCGACGCGCGAGCTGCGCGATGCCGGCGCTGATTTCCGCTTCAGACAAAATGACCCGCACGCTGCGACTCCCCGGCGATCAGATCGCACCTTCTTCGAAACATTGAACGATACGACATTTTAGCAACAGATGCACACGGATGGACACTCCCCCCCCGCCGAGCTTGCCTCGGTGGAGGGGCATGATTTTGCACTACAGCGACCCCTAGCGAACTCATTGCTGCTCACCACCGAGCTTGTCTCTATTGTTCCGGAATTCGGTTGGCCTGGGATTAGTACCGGCGGATTAGGCGGCGCGGAGGTCGTCCGGTTCGCTGTGGGCCGCGCTGATCTGGATCAGTTTGTCGAGTAAGACGGGGGAACGGAGTTCGGCGCGGCACGGTCGGCCGAGCAGCCCGGCACTGTGGTTGTTTCGCCAATCTGCGAAGGTTTCGCCTCCAATGCTCGCAGCGACGAATTTTGACGGGAGCGACTCTAAGCTGCCGCCCAGAATCAGATCCACATATTGTGCGTCCTCCAGATTGGACACCAACAGATACTCCGCGGGCAGCGATTGGAAGTCGCGCGTAAGTTTGCCCCGACCGTGGGATTGACGACGGCCACGTTTGCACTGCCCCCAGGTGCTCTCCAAACGGTTCGTCGTCCGTGTCCAGCTTGCGCCGCTACCGCTCTGGGGCACTAAATACTCCCAGTACTTGTCCAAATGGGTCAGCACGGTACGTGCCAGTCGACTGTCCTCGATGGACGGCGATGCCTTGCCGTCAGGTCGCTCGATCTGGCGCCGCAAGTCGGAGCGGAAGTCGTGCAGCGCCGTGCGCAGTGGCTCGCGCTCGAATTCCGGCAAGTCGTATGGCTGACGCAGGCTGCGCATCTCGTCGGGCGACAACCGCAACGCGACTCGCAGCCGGTCGAACATCGCGTAGGCGTGCTCGTAGGCGGACGCTGCCGCCACGATTTCGGCGTCCTTCCGATATTCCGTCAACAGTTTTTGGAAGTTGCAGAGCACGGGGGGCGCCTGCCGCCTGACTTCCGGAAGGGAGAGCAGGCGGTCTACGGCTGCGCTGGCGCGGCAGAGCCGCCGGTGCAGGTACAGCGTGTAGGGATCGAACGGGAAGCCGCGCCGCCGGCCGTCGCTACGGTAGTCGTTGATCCAGAAGTGAAACGCCAGCAACACCTCGTGACTGAGCGTGGCGTGGAACGGCACCGACTCCAACGACGCGCCGACCAGTAAGCGGTTCAACACGAGCTCGCTCTCCGGCTGGCGCAGCCGGTCGCGCAGCCATTCGGCGTGGCCACGCCGTTGTTCCCGCAACCGTGCCAGAATTTTCAGCGAGCGATGCCGTTTGGTGAGGGCGATTTGCGGTGCCGCACACAGGTCATTCCCCACATCGCGAGCCAGATGAAAATGACAGACGCGGTGCGGGACGCCGGGCAGGGCCACATCGCAGGCACTGCTCATCGCCGGACTGAGGTCGTGCAATACGCCCGCCGGACGCCCATAGCGCTCGGCGGCCTGCCTGAGACACGCTACGATGTCGTCGGCGTTTTCGCTGGAGATTTTCCCACCGCGAAGCATCATGCCGGAGGCTGCATCCTGCACGCCCAGGAACACGGGCGTGTCGGGCTCGAGCGTACCGTCCATCAGCCAGGTCACATGCGGCTGGCCGGCCAGGAAGCCGTGGATCACAGGGGCCGAGCGCTCGTGCAACTGACCGAGGCAGAAGAGGAATCGTTGTTGCTGGTCCCAGAGGGTGCTGAGTGCCATGCGGACGGACGGCCGGCGCTCAGCCAGCGATTGCCGCACGTCTTCCAACGACCGGCCGTGAAGGAACGTCTCGACCCCGACGTACGAGATCAGATCGAACGCATAACAGCCGCCGCGGGGCACGAGCCCCCCGAGTTCTGCGGAATGTTGCGTGATTTGCCGTCCCTCGGGCGTCGTGCATTGGCGGACGGTTTCGTGGGCCTGAAAGCGACCGTGGTTGAGGCTGACCACGGTGCGTCGGGTCGTTTTCAAGACTCGGCCTTTCGGCGCGGGACTCGGGCTGGTCGACAGGGCGACGACGCTGGCACCCGGCGTCACGCTGTCGGAGCATTCGGCATCCCTGAGCGCAGCGTCGTGCGCCCAGGCTTCCCGCCACGGACCGAAATTGAAACGGACGTCGTCGGGCAACAGCGCCGCCTGTTGAAACTGTTCGTTCACCTCCCGTACGACCTGGTACAGCAGGCTGGCGATGCTCAACTCCGTCGTTTTTTTTCAGCCCGTAGTGCTCGATCACGCGCCGTACGTCCTCCTCAGCGACCGTCACGCCGCGAGCCTTCAACTGCCGCGTCCAGAGGCTGGGGCGACCGTTGGGAGCAACGATCATTTGCCGAAGGATTTCGATCACTCGCCCCGCCGCGACGTCGTCTGGCAGGCCGACTCTCCCCAGCAGCGCCGGTGCGGCGGGCAGTCGCTGCCGCTTGAGCCACTGTTGCTGTGCCCGGTCCGACTCTGCGCCCAGATACACGACCTGCCGTCCGGCAAGCGGGTGCTCGCTGATCCGTCCTTCACGCACCAGCCGCGAGAGGAGATGTGCCACATCGACCAGCAGCCGTGCAGACAGTTCGACAGTGGTGCAGCCGGCCGGCGACTGTTCGACGCGGGCGAGGACCGTGTCGCGAAGCGTGCCGGCCTGGGAGAAGCGAACGTCCCGCCAGGTCCACAAACCCCAGTCATCGAACGCAGGGACGTCGTCCAGAACGTAGTACTTGCCGTTGTGGTTGTAGCTCGACAAGTAGCCCTGTTTCTTCAGGGCCCGGACGACAGTCATGTGCGAGACACTGAACTGCCCTTGCAACTGCGGCAGGGTGGCAACTTTCTCCCGTCGGAGCCAGCGAACGATGTCTTGTTCGGTTTCTGTGAGCACGGCGGCATCCTGTTAAAGTGCTCCAGTTGTAGTAACATATATAATGGAACACTATAACATTTAAGACCGTCAAAATGCCGGAAAATCCAAGAAAACATGATTTCGCCTCGCCGACAGCATGTTAGAATTGCCCAGTCGTCAACCGAAACTGAAACTGGCGAGGGACATGGGGCGACAACCGAATTCCGGAACAATAGACGCGGGGTCGGTGGAGAGCAACCGGATGCCGCCGGGAGGGCACCGCCCGATAGGGTGGTCCCGGCGGCTCTGGGGCGAATCACAAAAAGGGAGATTTTTACTCACTTCGACGCCGCGGCTGGCACCGGTTTCACCGGTTTCAAGTATTTGTCGTTGAGCTTGTCGCAGGACCACAGCGTGCCCCGCGTCACGAGGTCGAGATATACGGGGTCGCGGACCGTTTCGTTGTGGTGACCGAGCGTCGTGCCGAATACGCGCGTCTTGCCGTAGTCGTTCGTCCAGACGCACACCTCGTCGTTCCCTTTCTCGCGGTTCTTCGAGACGGCGAGGGGATGGGTCGTGTCCCAGACTTTTTCGATCCAGTACAACTCCCCGGCGGGGTTGGCCCATTCCTTTCCGAAATTGGCCATGATCGGGCTCTTGGGATCGCGGTTGGTGACTTCGTGGGCGTAGTGCGCCCCATGCCGGCGGGACGTGACGCCGCAGAACTTGAACCATTCGTCGGTGCCGTCGCGGTAGCAGTGCATAGCGCAGTGCAGCACGACGCCGGGCAAACCGGCCTTGTGGGGCTTCAAAACACGGGCCGTCCAGGTGGGATCGGGAATGTCGGAAAAGCACTCGTCATGGATCACGACGTCGTAACCCTCCGACCAGTTGTCTTTTTCGTACAGCTCGATCTTCGACGTGGTGGCCGTCCCGCCCTGCTGGACCGCCGTCACCTGCACGTGGGCCCGTTCTTCCATTCCCTTGGCGATGAACACCTTTTGATTGTCGTAGTCGTGACAGCATCCACCGCACACGAGCAGCACTTGCAGCGGTTTGACCTTGGCGTCGTCGGCCGCAAACGACCGCGAGCAAACGAAAGATGAAAGACAGACGAGCCAGGCGAGGCGATGGGGCTTGAGCATGAGGGCGATCCTGGAGCGGTGATGGAAGAGTGACGCGATCATCTTGGACATTTTGGCGGAAAATCGCAACCAACGGGAGGTGAATGGACGGTCTGACTGATCTCAGCTGGGAAGCAATTCGAAAATGTTCTGGCTTCAGACATCGGCGTAATTGTAGTACGATGAATCTGGAGGATTTCACCATGCACAGCCAGAAAATCATTGACCATCCCCGCCGCCCAAAACCAGCCCCCATCGAATACGCGGGCCAATGGGTGGCTTGGAATCCCGAACGGACAGAAATCATCGCCCACGCTAGGACTTTTGCCGAGGTGCACAACGCGGCGACCGCTGCCAGCCAGCCAAACGCGATTTTCCAGCGGGTCCGCCGGCTCAATGAGACTATCGTGGGCCGGCTATGAACTTTTTCTATTGTCCTATCATCACACTGTCTGCACAAACTGGCGATCCCGTTCTCATCCTCAGGCCGGAGATTCCACTTCGATTAATCGGCACCAGTCGTTCCGCCGTTTCGCAGGCACTGGTCGACACGGGCGCGGACTATTCGATTTTTCCTGTTGCGATCGCCCGACAACTCGGAATCGCTCTCGTGGCTGGGAATGGTCCGCCAATGACCGCGTTCGGCGGGCAACAACTCGCGACATGGTTTGGAGACATTATTTTAGAAATCGGCAGCGACGCAGAATGCTACCGCTGGCAGGCGCACGTGCAGTTTTTCGAATTTCCGTCACCTGATGAAGAATCGTTGATTCTCGGCCATTCCGGATTCTTGGACTATTTCACGGCGGTTTTTGATGGAGAGCAAGAGATTTTGACACTGACTCCGAACGGTGATTTGCCGGCGATGAAATCATCCGATTCATCATGAGCCGCCGGTCCTACTTGGTCTCGTAAAGCTGCGACAACTCAACCAGCACTGGCTGAAGCAGGTTGAGATATTCGTCTTCGGAGAGCTTGGATTTGCGCTGCCGCAAGCGGGCGAGGGATTGTTCGAGCTGGTCGCGGCGGGTGCGGGTGGCTGCGGAAAGTTCCTGCTCAGGACGGCTGCGGACGAGGCAGAACTGGGCGGCGCGCAGGCCGTCGGGAGACGACCCGTCTTTGGCCGATTTCACCGCGCGAACGCCCTGGAACCAGTCGGGGGGGGTGCCCAGTCGATCGCCGTTGTCGTCCAGAAGAGCATGTTCGGTTTCGAGCCGGCCTTCCTTCGCGTAAAACTCGCGCACCCCGGCGGCGGCCATTAGAAACGCTTCGAGCAACGAAACCTGATCGTCCTTGTCGAGGTCGGCCTGCGGGTCGATAATCGCGCTCGACAGCGAATCGCCGAACCGCGCGAAGTTGTGCTCGAAGCCGCTCTTGGTCGCCGTGACGACGACGCGGTCGGGGCCCGAAAGCTCATTCAGGAACGGGCTGCTGCAACTCGCACAATTGACGACGGCCACCGGCCGCCCGACGTCCTTGAGCCATTCGGCGAGATCTCCCGGCGTAATGTCGGGGCCGTGCAGGTTGAAGCGGGCCGTCTTGCCGTCGAAGGTGCCGTGGCCGATCAGAATCAACCACAACAGTTCGCTGCCCGGATTGGACGCGGCTTCTTTCAACCGCTGTTTCAGCAAATCGCGGTCGGACGTATCGCCGGCATCGGCAATGCCGATTGGAAAGAACTCGGCATTCCCGCGCTCGGCGGCCGTCTTCCACCGCCCGGCCCATTCGCGAAACTGCTGGCCGTATTCGGGCGTTCCGTCGGCACCGACGACAACCACTACGGATTGCCTCGGGGCCGAATCGGCGGCCAGAAGAGCACAGGTTAAAAGGAGAAGAGAGTTCATTTTAAGTATTTCGAATCTCAATCAGGTGAGCCGCAAATTAACGCGAATGAACGCGAGTAAGACGATAGCCTGCGAGGAAGCAAATCGTATCTGTGTCCATCTATGGCAAACTCTTTCGTGTTCTGAATCAGGCGATCGCCTTGTGAACCATCTTTCTCCGGGTCTCCCCCTCTCCTTGTCTTGCTCGCCAGCATTTCACGGAATGCCAGACAACTACGGCATCCCCTTCCACCGGCGCAGGCCCCATTCGACAACGAGGCAGGACATGGCGGCGAACAACACCTGCCAGCGGTGCCACAATTCGAATGGTTTCGTTTCGACGATTGGAATTTTGCGGTTGGGGAGGCCGGCGACAAAGTCGTCCAATCCGTCGGCGGAGATCACTTCTCCCTCCGTATCGTGGGCGATTTTTTCGAGCAGCGAACGATTGACCGACAAGGTGCGGAACTCTTCGGTCTGCGGTTCGACCGACCAGCCCGTTTCGCGGCGGCCGACTTCGCTGCCGTCCGGGGCCGTGACGGACACCTGCCCCCGATAGACTCCCGGCACGCGGGCGGCGAACGTGGCTTCATAGCGACCCGGTCCGGAATCGCCCGCTTCGACGACCAGCTCGATTTGCCGTTTGTCGGGGGTCTCGACGCGCAGCGTGACCGTGGCGTTGTCGAGCAGCTCGAACTGTTTGTCGCGGGCTCGCACCGAGATCTGCATCGTGGGGACGGCGGCCCCCGCGACGCGGCGAGTTTCCACCTCGACCCGGCCCGGCACGTCGGAAACGAGCCAGCGCACCGTTTGTCGCCACGATTTGTCGAGGTCGCTCTCGGCCGGATCGGGCCGCCGCAGGTTCCAGCGCCACAGGTCTCCCACCAGCATCGCGGCGGTACGGCCCCGGCCGAACTGCTGCACGACGAGCGCGGGAGACTCGGCGCCGTCTGACGACGTCACTTGCGCCAAGACCTGCGCTCCGGGCTTGATCCGCTCGATGCGATTGACCGTTTTGAATTCGGGCATGCCCGCCAGGCGCTGCCGCTCGTCGGTTTCGTTCGTGCGGACGCGAACCCAGGGCTGGAGCCAGCCTTCGCGCGTCAACAGCAGCCGGTATCCGGCGGCGGACGACGCTTCGGGCGCGCGGTCGAGATAGACGGGCAGCATCTCGCCCACCGCGCCGCGCTGGTATCCTCCTTCGAAGAACGAGTCCTTGCCCCCCAGCATCAACAAGCCTCCGCCGCGCCGGCTGACGAACTGCTGCAGCAGAGAAAGCTGATCGGGCGAAAAGAACGCCGACTCGACATCGTCGATGATGAGGGCGTGGTAGCGAAACAGATCGTCGGGCGATTTGGGAAAGCCGCCGCGCAGCTCGTCTTTGTCTTCGGTGTGCAGGCGGATCAGCACGGGCTGGTCGTATTGCTCGGCCTGCTCGTCGGCCTGGTTCGTGAAGCCGCGGAACAGGGGATTCGTCCGTTCGCCGCTACGACCGAGAAATTTGAAAGTCGGTTCCCGCTTGGCGATTCGGACCAGCCCCACCAGATGGACTTCGTCGTCTTCGTCGATCGCGCGGCGGAGGAATTTGAATTCCCAGTTAGGCCGGCCGCCGACATACAACACGCGATACGGCCCGCCTCCCCGGTCGACCGTGGCGATGCGGCGGTTGTTGGCCAGCGTGGCCTCGAGCGTCGCACCGGGTTTCGCCGGGAGCTGCTCTTCTCCCTTCAGAAATGCCTGCACGGTGAAGAAATTGACCCCCGGCTTCTCGGGGCGCAGCAGGAACCGTTCGACCAGCGGCTCGCCTTCGACGATCGACAGTTTGTCGCGGCGTTCGAGCTCTTTGTCGTTCTCGTCGACGACGCGCACCCCCACTTCTTTGCCCGCCACCGAACGCCCCTCGATGCTGGCGGTGATGGTGACCGGCGCCGCCTCGAAATTCGTTTGCGTGACGGCCACGTGCGAGACCGACAGATCGACCAGCCCCTTTTCGGATCCGATCGGCACGGCGTAGACCGGCGGCAGGCCTTTCCAGTCGCGGACCGTTTCGCCCAGGTCGGTCGCGTTGCCATCGGTCAGGAGCAGGATGCCGGCCACCGGTTGCCCGCGGAAGCGATCCGCCAGGGAGGAGAGCGACTCTGTCAGGGCCGAGGCCTCGCCGTCGAGCGTCAGTTCGGCAAATGACGAGACGGGATGCAGGGCCGTGTCGAAGGCGTAGCGGCGCAGGTCGAAATCCTGGCCAAGCCGCGCGAGCCACGGCGATTGGTCTGCCAGTTCGGCCTGCATCAACTTGCCGCGCGATTCGCGATTTCCCGAATCGGCAAGCTGCAAGCTGCGGCTGTTGTCGGCCATGACCAGGAACAAGTTGCTGCCGGGGCGGGGACGGGTCGTGTTGATCAGTGGCTCGACGAGGCAGGCGGCGAGAATGGCGATCCCCGTCCACTTGAAGAGCGCCGCCACGACGCGCACGGGCCCCCGCGAGCGTGCCGTTCTATAGGACCAGATCACCAGCGCCGTCGCCACGACGACCGCCGGGATGGCGATCACCAGCCAGCGCGGTGCACCGGTGACGATTTCAGCAAGTGGCATCGAGAGGTGCCTTCCTCACTTGAATTCTCCTGGGAAGCGTTGAATCATTAAACTGCGAGCGAGGGATGTTCGAATCCGACCCGCCTGTCGTACGATTTCCTATTTCCCCGTGCCGAGTTGCTCGTAGTATTTCCGTGTCTTCTCGGAGTATTTCGGCGGGACGGGGTCGCGGTCGAGGGGGACGATCGCCTGCTTCGAATTGCGGCGCAAGACTTCCTCGGCCACCCGATCGGTGAGCTCGACGAGCGGCTCGGCCACCTGCATGCGGACGAGGTCCCAATTCGGGGTCTTCGAATGGCGTTTCAACTCGGCCCGAATGCTGCGCGCCCGGTCGCGGATGCGTGCGGCTTCGGCTCGCAGCTCGGGATCGTCGACCATTTCTTCCACGTCGCGCAGCCGATCGGACCAATTGAGGAAGTCGCCTCCGGCGATCGGCGCAAAGTTGCGCCCCTCTTCAGGCGGCCCATTTCCGGGACCGGCCTGATTGTCGAGTCGTCGCGGGCCGCCGCGATTTCCACCCTGGTCGCGCTGACCGCCGCGCTGGCCATTGCGCGGCTCGCGACCGGGTTCTTGCGGATCACCCGGTTGCGGCTGGCCATCTTGCGCCTGGCCTGGCTGTTGGCCGCCGGCTTGCTGGCCCCCACGCTGTTGACCGCGCTGCTGCCCCCCTTGACGTTGACCGCGCCCCTGCTGTTGCTGTTGACCGGATTGCTGCCGGCCGGACTGTTGTTCACCGGGTTGCCGTTCACCGGGCTGCTCGCCACCCGGTTGATCGCTCGGCTGCTGGCCCCCCTCTTGAGGTTCGCCGGCCTGGTCTTCCTCAGACTGATTTTCGCCTGACCGTCCCTGACCAGGCTGGCGTTCGCCCGGCTGCTGGCCACGTGGCCCGCGCTGGCCGCGATTGTTGCGTGCGCCCTGGCCCTCGCGGGGTTGCCCACGTTGCCCCTCACCCTGCCGGCCCTCCTCGGACTGTTGCTGTCCGTCCCGCGGTTCGCCCTGACTGTCGCGCTCCGCCTGCGGATCGCCTTCACCCGGTTCACCGGTTTCGGAACGATTGCGCTGCGCTGTCGACGAATTGCCGCGTGGACTGCGTGGCTGCTGTCCCTCGGGAGCATTGCGCGAGATTTCTTGATTCAACTCGCGAGATAAGTCTTGCAGTTCTTCGCGAGCACGCCGCAGGGCCTCGGTCTCGTCCCCGAGCACGGCCTCGGCGGCCCGCTCGACTCCTTCGCGCAGCTTTTCGATTCCCTTGCTTGCTGTTCGTTCGAGCTGCCTGGCGTCATCTTGCAGCCCCTGCCGGAGCGAACGGTTCGTCGCATCGAGGGCCCGGTCGACGTTCTGGTCCTGGGCGTTTCGCGCTGCTTCGTACAATCGTTCCGACAACAGAGGTTCGGTCTGCTCGGCCTCTTGAATCGTCTCGCGCATCTGCTCGGTCAGTCTGGTGAGGCGCTGTCGCTGTTCGGCAATCTCGCGAGGCACGTCGGACTGGCGGTTGTCTTCGTCGCGCAGCGATTTCTTCGAGGAATCGGAACCTGCGGGAGCGGCGAGCTTTTGACCGATTTCTTGTTCACGGCGGTCGAGCTCGCGGGCCGCATCGCGCATGTCGCGCATCTGCTCGTTGAATCGGCCGGAAGCCCGCCGTCGGAATTCATTCCGCAGCTCCTCGAATTCGCGCTCGGCGCGGGTGCCCGAAGCGGCCGCCTGCGTCACTTGTTCTTTCTCGAGCGATTCCGAGGTGCGGCGCACCTGTTCGCGGGTTTGCTCCAACTGCTGGCGCTCGTCGGACATCCGCTCCTGGTTTTCCGGCGCGTCCATGCGCGTCGCCAGTTCGTCGGTGTCGCGGAGCATCTGCGACTGTTCTTCTTCGAGCCGCTTGAGCTGCCGGCGAATCTCTTCTTTCTTCTCGGGCGTCTGAGCTTCCTGCAAGGCCGACTGCAGGTCTTTCAAGCGCTCGTTCAAGTCGTGCTGCCGGCGAGCCAGCTCGCGCAACCGGTTGAGCACCTGCCGCGCCTCGCGGTCGGCCTGCTCTTCGGGTTGCGACCGGGCCTCGCGCTGCGTTTCGTAGCGGTTCTCTTCTTTAGACAGCTCAAGTTGATTGAGCTGCTGCCTCTGCTGTTGCGAACGGGCGGAGTTCGCCTGGGCGCTTCGCGACTGTTGCTGCTGCCGTTGCTGGCGGACGACTTCGTGCTCGCGGGCGCGCAGTTTGAGCAGCCCCTGGTACGCAGACTGTTCGGCAGCGAGGGCCGGCTGAAGCGGTTTGGCAGTTGGTTCAGTCTGGGCCGCCTCGAGTTGTGCGATGGCGCGGTCCATCGCCTCGAACACCGCGTTCAGGTGTTCGAGCGACTGACTGTCGCGCACGTTCTCGGACAGCTTCTCGGCCTGTGCACGGGCCGTGGCCTGCGATTGGGCGACCTCTTTGGCATCGGCCGCAAAGCCGTCGGTGGGCGTGGCGCCGATCTCGCGGCGGATCAGCTTCCAGGTCGCGTTCATGATGTCTTTTTGCAGTTGGGCCAACTGTTGGGCAGCCTGCGCGTTTTGTCCCCCTTGTTGTTGCTGCTGTTGCTGTTGGCGCTGCTGTTCTTCGCGGGAGAGGGCCTGTCCCTGGCGAAAGATCTCGTCGAACTGCCGCACTTCGGCGAAGTACATGTCCCCCGAGGTGCGGCGCAACTCGCCTCTGCCGTCGAAGTCTTCGGCCCAGAAATAGTACGACAGCAACTGATCGGGCTCGGCGGCGAGTTTTTCGAAGTCGATGCGAGTGGCCAATTCATGCTTCTGGCGCGCCGCGGCTTTCTCGCCCAGCACCAGATCGACCGGCGGCTCACCGGCCATCGCATACGAGACGCCGAATCGCGCCACTCCGAAGTCGTCCCAGACTGTGGCTTTCAAATCGAGCTCTTCCAGCGGCGAGACTTCGAAGTCCCGCGCGGGGAAGACCGGCTTGATCGTCGGCGGTTTATTGGCGACGACCTGGATCGACAGCTCGGATTTGACGAGATTGGCCCGTCCCGCGTCGTCCACCAGTTCGAGCTTCAGCCGGCGTGAGTGCTCGGCGCGAAACGTGGCCTGGTAGTCGGCGTGTTCCGCGTCGGTGGGCGCAAGCAGCAGCGGGTCGGAGCCGGGTTCCTGGCCGCCACGTTCTTGGCCTATTTTCTCGCTGAACACCGCGCTCGCCACGCGCTTGTTGAGATGGCAAATAATCGTGATGTCGGTCCCTTCGACGACCGACACCGTGCGGAAGTCCTGCACGAGACGCTCTTCGAGGGCAGTGTATTTCGGATAGACGAGCCGGGCGTCGGCCCGCTCCAGGCGCGGATATTCGAATACGGCCACGTGATATGTGGGCGACGACTTGCCGTCGAGCTCGACGTGATAATCGAGCGGCTCATTGACGGCGGGGATCCGCGCGCCGAAGACGGGATCGTCGAGACTGGCCGACATGGCGGACCGCGTCCCTTCTCCGTCCGCTTCGAACTCGATAGCCGCCTCCGCCGGGAGCGGCCCGGTGACCCGCGCCAGGACGAGCAGGCTGCTCCCCCGCTCGATTTCGGTGTTGCCCGGCTCGACGATGAACGACATCGCCTCGCCCGACTGATTGCCGCGCCGTTTCTCTTTGGCGGCCGCGCTGATCGTTGCCGGCGTGACCCAGAATGCGGCGGCGACCAGCGAGAACAGGAATAGCGACAGTGTCATGAACTGGGCCGAGACGGCCAGCGCCATCCGCCGGGCGGGAACGACGTCGCGCCAGGGGTGCCGGTCGGCATGGATCAGGGCCTGGCCGATGACGCTCTCCTGCAGGAACCCAAACCGGCCGGTGTGCAGACTGGGCTGTTGTTCGAGGGCCGCGAGCAGACAACTGTGGAGCTCGGGAAACTCGGACTCGATCCGGCGGGCGAGCGCCAGGTAACCGGGGGCCGAAGCCCGCGCGAGCCACAGGCACGCGCCTGCCAGAACCAGTCCCACACCGCACAGCAGCGGCACGGCTACGCGAGAGTTTCCGGCCGGTGCGAGACCACTCGCCCACAGGGCGAGGCCAACCATCGCGCCAATCAACCACGCGGCCGCCAGAGCGCTCCAGAATCGCAATCTGCGGTCCCGCGCGGCGACTTTGTCGAGTTCCTGCCAGAGTCGGTGGTTGATCACGGACAATCTCCTCTGAGGACGAATCTCGATCACCTGCCACACAAGGTGGCAGGTGTCGACTCACGCTGATCATCTGCTCATTGACGCATTCTTCGTTGCTAGGCCGTCTGGCCGGCCATGAGAACCTCTTTTCTCATCTTACCCTCCGCCCGACCTGCCAGCCATGTTTCCAGCAGCAGGACGCCGACGGCGGCGGCGATCAGCCAGCGCCACACTTTCTGACGGCCTTCCAGCTCGACGTCGCGCTCCTGGCGGATGCGGTCGATCCGTTCGCTGCGCGACGCCCCCTTGCCGACGCGCACGCCGCGCTGTTCCAGTTGTTCCAATTCCAGCGGTGCCGTATTGCTTTCGGCGGCTGCCAGGTTGACGGCGAAACGCACCTCGGTCGCCCCGGCCCGAGCAGAATAGATTCCCGGTTGATCGGTTCCGGCGAACGCCGTCACGCCGGCGGCCAGCGACACCGGTTTGCCGCCCGGCGGACGGACGATGATCGCGCCGTCGTCCATCCCCGCCGTCAAGACGATGTTTTCGTGAACGGTCGCACTGGCCGCCACATGGGCTTCGCCACAGGCCAGATCGAGCAGGCTGGCCACGAACGGGACGAATTTGCTGGAGAGAGCGAACTGGCTGTCGTCTGGGTTCCAGCCGCTGGTCAGGGCCAGGACGCGCCCCTTGCCCAACGATCGTTCCAGGAGTGCCGGATCGGCATTGTCGTAGCGGGCGACGATGCGAGTGACGGCGGGGGCCTTGAGTGCCAGCGCCTGATGTTTCCAGAAATGGATTTTCGTGAAGTCGCCATACCGCGGGCCGGAGAACGGGGCGAACAGCGGGTGCGTGGAGTCGATGTCCCCCAGCAGCAGATAATCGCCGCCCGATCGCGGCGCGGCGGGCTTTTCTTCGACGTCGTCGAAAAACGTCGGCAGCGTCAGGGCCGCTTCGTGACTGGCGGGGACGCACAGCAGTGTGCCGCCGGCCTCTACGAACGATCGCAGCGCGTGCTGCAACTCGGCCGAGGTAGGCTGCGTCAACACGGCCAGACGCGGCGCCGTCTCCGTAAATACAGCCGCCGGTTTCGCGGCGTCAACCATTTGCACGTCGATCTGCCGCAGCGGGTCGTTTGCGACCGCCAGCCGCAGATAGTACTGCATGCCATGCACGTCGTCGGCCGCATCGGTCCCGGCATAGAGCACGGTGGCCTTCTGCTTCCGGGGGGGAACGACGAAATACGTATTGTCGAAAGGATGATCGTCGCCGCGCAGCAGGATGCGGTCGGCGTCCAGGCTGTCGACGGTGCGCGGCAATCGCACGACGCGGCTTTGTCCGGCGGGCACGTACACGGCCACCTCGGCCGGTCGCATGGCCCGTGCGGGATCGGCCGACCAGGTGATATAGAATTGTTCGGCCGACGAATCGGACGCATTGGCGACGCGGACCCGGACGTCGGCATCGCCGCGGTCTTCGTCGTCGGGAAGAACATGGGCGAAGGCGTTCGTGTGTTTGGCGGCCGTCACGGGACGCATGACGACGGATACTTGCTTGGGCCATTCGTACCCTTGCAGGGCTTCGATGCGCGCCCCTTTCTGAAAATCGCTGATGACGACCAGCAGCGGCTCGCGCACCGCCTGCGTCACGTCGCTGGCCGAATCCATTTCTCCAGCGACCACGACGAGGGCCGTCCCTAAATCGGTCGCGCCCCAGCCCGGCTCGAATTCCTTCAGCCGCTGCCGCACGAGCCCGGCTTTCGCGGCGATGGTCGACGCGCCTTCGCTTTCGAAATCGACAAGACGTTCCAACCGGTCGTTGAATCCATACAGCGCCACGTCGTCTTGTGGATTGAGATCGTCGAGCTGCTTTTCCGCCAGGCGCAGGGCCTGCGGCCACAGATCGCCACGGCGCATGCTGGCGCTGGTGTCGATCAGCAGGGCCACGCGGCGTCCGGGGAGGTCCAGAGGCGAAAACGCCGCCGTCTCGCGCAAAAAGGGGCGGGTGAAGGCCAATGCCAACAGCCCCAGCGCGAGAAGGCGCAGCGACAGGAGCAGCAACTGATCGAGCCGGCTGCGGCGCGTGAGTTGCGGCGGAGTCGGCGACAGGAACATCAGCGAACTGAATTCCTGCCGGCCGCGCGGCGTCCGCCGCACGAGATGAAACAGGAGCGGCAGCGATAATGCCGCCAGTCCGGCAAGGTAGAGAGGCATCAGCCAGCCCATCACAAGTTCTCCGGCGGAGGATTGTGCTGCGGGTGGCCCGACTCATGGATTTGCGTACTGGCCGCAAGTCGTTTCAAACGGAATTGCGCTGCGACGCCACCGAACTTGAGTCGGTGGTGAAAATGATTCTGCCCTACCGGAGATATCGCCAACAATGCCCGCCCCCACCGAGCTCGACTCCGTAGAGCGAATGATTCTTCACTGCGGCCCGGCACATAGAGCCGAATCATCGCCTCCACCCAGACGAGCTCGGTGGGGGGTGGTCGTGTCGCGATTTTTAGTAGTGCAAAATCACTGCCTCCACCGAGACAAGCTCGGTGGGGGGCATCGTCGTCGCGTCGCGATTCGGCCGTGGCTGCGGCGTAATTCATATGAAGAATACGATTCATACCCGACCTCCAACCGCACGATGGGCGGGAGACCGGCGGCGGGCGAATTGGCGACCGCGGCGCATCCGCGCGTTGAGCAAATCGAACAGTGCGTTTTCCAGCGGGCGATCAGTCGTCAATTCGTAGTAGTCCAGCCCCAGCTCGCTGAAGACCCGCGTCATGGCCCGCGCGTGCTCGGCGAACCGCTCGCGATACTGCTGCCGGACGGCCAGCGGATCGACGTACAACTCGCGTCCCGTTTCGAGATCGAAAAACAGCGACTCTTCGCGAAACTCGAAGCCGACCTCTGCCGGGTCGAGAATGCGGAGCACGACGACTTCGTGTCCCTGCGATCGCAGATGGCCCAGCCGCGTTTCAATCGTTTCCACCGGGGCCAGCAAGTCCGAGAGCAGAATGACCAGCCCGCGCTTGCGGGCCGTGCGCGACACCTGTTCGAGCGGGGCGCCCAGATCGGTTCCCGTGCCGGCGGGGGACTTTTCGAGCAGCAGCATCAGCCGGTGCAGGTGACCGGGGCGAAACCGCGCCGGCAGGTATTCGCGAATCGCCTCGTCGAAGGTGACCAGCCCCACGGCGTCGCGCTGCAGCGTCAGAAAATAGGCGATCGTGGCGGCGGCCGTGCGCGCGTACTCGGCTTTGTCGTAGGCCAGCGTGCGGAAACCCATCGAGCGGCTCAAATCCACGAGCAGATAGCAGCGCAGGTTCGTTTCGTCTTCGAAGCGCTTGATGTAATAGCGGTCGGACCGGGCATAGAGCCGCCAATCGAGGAATCGCAGGTCATCGCCCGGCGAATACTGCCGATACTCGGTGAACTCGACCGAGAACCCGTGCACAGGGCTCTTATGGAGGCCGCTGAGGAATCCGTCGACGACCAGCTTGGCCCGCATTTCGAGGTTCTTGATCCGCATCAGCGCCGCCGGATCGATGAACGACGACCCGCGCGCGCCCGCCGCGCCCGTCTTTGTTCCTGTCGTAGTTGCCGGCTCGGTCATTGAGGACTCAGACGGGAAGAAGTTTTAGCGACAGGTGTCATTTCGCTGCCGGCGGCTGAACGGTTTCCAGCAGGCGGCTGATCACGCTTTCGACCGAAACGCCTTCCGCTTCGGCCCGATAGCCGACCAGGATGCGGTGACGCAGAACCGGCGCCGCCAGCGCGCGGATGTCTTCCACCGTGGCGTGACTTCGCCCGGCCAACAGCGCCCGCACTTTGGCACCCAGTACGACGTACTGCGCGGCCCGCGTTCCGGCTCCCCACGCCACCCAGTCGTTGATGAAGGCAGGGGCTTCGGCACGGCCGGGGCGGCTGGCGGCCGCCAGCCGCACGGCATAGCGGACCACGTCTTCGGCGATCGGCACTTTCTGGACGACGTCGTGGAAGCGGCGGACGTCGGCCGCGCTGAAGATCGGCTCGATCGGCGCGGGCCTGCGCGACGTCGTCTGCTGCACCACGGCCACCTCGTCGTTCTCGGGGAGGTAGTCGATGAGCACGTTGAACATGAACCGGTCGAGCTGCGCTTCGGGGAGGGGATACGTCCCTTCCATTTCGATCGGGTTTTGCGTCGCCAGGACGAAGAAGGGTTCTTCGAGCAAGTAACGGACCCCGGCGACCGTCACCTGATGTTCTTGCATCGCTTCGAGTAGCGCGGCCTGGGTCTTGGGGGGCGTGCGGTTGATTTCATCGGCCAGGATCACATTCCCGAAGATCGGCCCTTTGACGAATTGCATCCGGCGATGCCCGTCGCTCGACTGTTCGAGGATCTCGGTGCCGGTGATGTCGGCAGGCATCAGGTCGGGCGTAAACTGGATCCGCTGAAAGACGAGATCGAAGAGCTGGGCGATCGAGCGGACCAGCAGCGTTTTGGCCAATCCCGGAGCGCCGGTAATCAGGCAGTGCCCGCCGGCGAACAGGCCGATCAGGAGTTGTTCGATCACGTCCGCCTGACCGACGATCACCCGCGAGAGTTCGCCAATGATCCGCTTGCGGCTGCTGCGGAGCTGCTCGACCGCCTGCTCTTCCTGCTGGTATTCGTCAAGTTCCTCGGCCACTTTCGTTTACTCCCCGATGTTTAGTGCGTCATCGCGTACGTCACGATATTGATTCCGAGCGGGTAGGCCCACTTTTCGGAGAACTCTTTGAAATACCGGGCATCCTCGCCCTCGCGCTCCCAGCCGTCTCCCAGGTCGGTGTTGTGGCAGACGATCGCCATCATCCGGCCTTTGTCGTCGAAGATGCCGCGGTAGTGTGCTTCCGGCGCGTCTGGGCGCCCGTCATCGGTCCGCCCGTGGCGTATCCAGCCGATGCTGGGGATCTGTGGTTTCTTCTTCAGATCATAGACGCAGTGGAAGATTTCGTGCTCGAGGGGCAGCTCAATCGGCTCGCGATCGGGAAAAACTCGTTTTATTTCGCGATGGAAATTGGCCCACTCGTACTCCCCCCAGAAATCGTCCACCATCAGAAAGCCGCCGTTGTAGAGATATCGACGGAGGGCAATGACCTCTTCTTCCGAGAACGACAGGCCACCCGGCTCGATGAGATAAATGAATGGATAATCGAACAGCTTCTCGTCGGTCAATTCGATGATCTTGCCGAACGGATCGACTTCGAGGGCCGTCAGCTCGTGCAGGCGATACGAAAAGTTCAGGTCGCTGTCGGGGAAATCGGTGGACCATCGTCCGCCGCCCCAGCCCCCACGCCCCCAGCCTCCCGACGAATACCGGATGCGCACGAACGTGAACACGTCGGCCTTGAAGCGCTCTTCGACGTTCCAGACCGGCACGTCGCCCCGATCGACCATCTCGGGACGGATTTCGCCGCGCCGCCTGCCGTATCCCCGCTGAGCCACGGCCACCCCGCCGGCAATCAGCAGGAGAACCATCAGAATCAGCACGAATGAGGATTTGCGTTTCATTCCGACGGCTCTTGGTGAAAGCGAAACATTTGCTCCAACCTCAATAAAAAACAAGAACAGAGCCGCTGATACGCGCGGATCAATACGGGCGAGGTCAATTGCTCTATCCGCGTCCGTCCGCGTCATCCGCGGCTACAATTTCCTTTCTTCATTTTTCAGTTGCGGTTGAACCGACTTCGTGTCGCGCGGCGCGGCGTCGAGCTTGCGGGTAATTTCCAGGAGTCGCTTGTGGGCGGCACGATACCGGGGTGTTTCTTCGAGCGCCAGCAAGGCGTGTTTTCTGGCGTCAGCCAGATCGCCCGTGCGTTCCAGGGCCGTCGCCAGTTGCAGATGCAGCTCGGCCGCCGTCACCGGACTGAGAGTGAGCAGCGCCCGATAACATTCGATCGCCAGGCGATCGTCGTTCAGTTTCTCGGCTGCCTGGGCGCAGCGCCGGTGCGGCTCGGGCCGCAGCGGCGAAACCGCCAGCCAGCGTTGTGCATAGTTCTTCGTCATTTCCCAGTCTCCCGCCGCGGACGTCAATTCGGTCAACCGCGCCAGCACGTCGACATTGTCATCCGACAGGCCGGCCAGCGTATTTAACACCTGCCGCTCGTCGCTGGTCTCTTTCAATTCTCGATGAACGACCGCCAGCAAAGCATACAGGCTGTCGGCCCCGGCGTCGCGCGGATACATGCGCCGCATTTTTTCGAGCGGTTCTTTGGCGGCCGCCCAGCTCTTTTCGGCGATTCGCTGGCGGGCCAACCGTTGCAACGCCGCGTAATTCTGCGGATGCTCCTGGAGAAACACCGTCAGCAGTTTTTCATCGGCCCGGCGGGGCAATTCGGGTTCGGACCAGTCGACGTCGGGGGCCATCGCGTTCGCCTGCGCGCGGGCATAATCGGCAAACGCCGCATCGAGCTGTTCGAGTGGAACCGTGTGCCGCGACAAGGCGTCGTTCATCGTCACCCCGGCCCCCAGATCGACCAGAATCTTCTGAAGCGTTTCCAGCCCGTGCGTCTCAATGAGGTAGGCGACGACCAGCGACGATTCGAAGTAGGCGAATTGCAGGTGCTGCGGACTGGGCGGGTTGAGAAACGCACCGCTCAACCGGCTGACCGGAGTCAGATCATCCCCCAGCAGCATTTTGCGATAGGCGGGCTTGATCGTTTGTCCCCACGCGGAATCGGCCTGTCGCTCTTCATACACCGAGATCCCCTCGCTGAGCCAGCGGGGCATGCGGTTGTGCGTTTTGTTGAGGGTCACGACGTGGCAGAACTCGTGCCACAGCGTGGCTTCCCAGCAGGTGGGATGCGCCGCCTGAGAGGCCGGACTGTTGGCCGTGATCACTGTGCCAAAGCAGACACCCAGAAATCCCGCTCCCCCCGGCAGGCCGAACGTGCGGATGGCAAAGTCCTGCTGATTGGGAAACATCTCGACGATCACGGGCCGGTCGAGCTGCACCCCGTATTTGGCGCACAGCGTCGCCTTCGCCCGCGACAACAGGTTGATGACCCGCTGGCCATAGATGTCGGCCTCGCGCGAGTCCATTCGCAGCAGAAACCCATCAGCTTCGATCGTGCGAAACTTATCGAGGTTTTCCTGCAACGTCGTCAGGTTGTGGGCCAGCACGCTGTATTCATCGGCGCGATACACCTCGTCGGCCAGCCGCCAGCCTTCGGTCTCTTCGCCCAGCCGCAGTAGGTCCTGCGCCAGTTGCATTTTGGCGGGGAGGTAATCGGGCGCGAGCGCCAGCGACTGGCGCTGGTAGTTTGCTCCTTCGCGAAATCGGTACTTCTGCGACAGCTTTTTTCCGATGAGATAATACGGCTCGGGGTTCGTGGGCCAGAACTTGAGCGCCGCCTCGCGCTCGCGTTTTTCCACTTCGGGCTGATTCCGCAGATGGGCGAGCACCGCCCGGCAGGCCGCCGCGCGGGGATGATGCGGATTGACGCCGGCGATCAGCGTCAGGGCCTTGTCGGCTTCGTCGTAGCGTTCCGAATCGATCTGATCTTCGACGATCACGAGCAGCGAACCGACGTGATTCGGATTGCGTTCGAGAGCGGCTTGCAATGCGGCGGTCGCTTTAGCCGTTTCGCCGGAGACGTACGCCCGCGCCAGGCCGTACTGGGCATCGGGTTCGGCCGGGTCGAGCTTGGCCGCCTGCGCGTAGTTCTGCGCCGCGAGAGCGTAGTCTTGCTTGTCGAGGGCCAGGTCGCCGGCGGCGAGCCAGACCAGAGCCAGGTTCGGCTGCTGTTTTTTGATGGCGTTGTAACCGTCGAGCACCAGCTTCGGGTCGATCGCCTGGCTCAGCAGGAAGCGGCCGACGACGACCCGATTGACCGAATCGCTGTAGCGCTGTGGGATCTGCCGAACGAACTGGCCGATTTCATCTTCCAGCTTCGGCACCCGTTCGAGTTGGTTGTTGAACCGGCAGACGTCGCGTCCGAGCCAGCGCAATTGAATGCTGGTGGGCAAGCGCTGCAGGGCCGTTTCTAGAGTCTGGAGGGCCTCCGAGTATTTCCCCAGCTCCATCTCGGACCGGATCTTGATCAGACGAATGTTCTCGTTGAATTCGTCATCGGCGATTCCCTTGGCGGCGGCCTCGACGCATTCAGCATATTGGCCGCTGCGAAACAGGCCTGCGATCTGGACGTAATCGGCCGCGGCGGATGTGGTGCAGAAAGTCAGGAGGAGCCAGAGCGTCACGAGCGGAGACGCGATCCGCCGTGTTGGCTCCCCCCTTTCATAAGGGGAGGGAGGGGGGGTGAGGTCAAGATGCGAGACGTGCTTCCGATGGAAAATTGAAAATGGAAAATTGAGAATTGAAAAATTGCAATTTGCAATTCTGGCGTGATGCGGGTGTTTGACGCGGAACGGTCGGCGCATCCGACCAGCGAACTGGCAGACGTCCTCGAGCCTGCTGAGGCGAGGCACTTTCATTCCCCGGATCCCTTGCGTGGTGGACGTGTCACAAGGGCGCTCCCGGTCACATCCGTGAGGTGTTGACGATCGAACCGACTCACTCGCGCAATTCCCAGTCTATCGCACAAGCTGTCGCGGCAACAACCCTGCAACCAACGGAACCGGGATCCGGGCGGGTCCTGCGCCATCCTCGTTCCCAAGCCCCGCCTCCTCTGGTTCCTCTCGTTCCCAAGCTCCGCTTGGGAATGCCGCGTCCGAAGCTTCGCTTCGCGTGACGCCGGCCCGTTGTTCGGAATCGGTTAACCGCAATCCCATCGGGATGCGCGTGTCGCGCGCGAAATACCGCCGGAATCCACGACGGCCCAAGGTTCACAGAGAAGGCAAAATCGAGCCGCGTCGCTGCTCAACAGGACGGGATCCGAGTTGTTGTGGTGCCGGCATCTCGCCTGCCTTTCGGATCGCACACAGCCCCCAACCCCGCCGGCAGTCGAAACGTCTGCATAACAATTCGACGAAACGGCGCTCATCGTCTCACGTGGGCCACGCAGCGAGTACTTGTTGCCATTTTCGAAAGCGCGGCGCCTGGCCCACATTCACGGACGTAGCGTGCGGACGAAGAAGTCGTTCACAACGGGGACGAGAAATGGGACGCGGATCAGCGAGTGCGGGCAGTGATTGACCTCGCCGAGGCGGTGGTAGCTCACGTCTTTCACGCCGGCTTTGCCGAGCTCCAGCACGAAACGGTCGGCAGTGTCGACGCCCACCTGGTTATCGACTTCGCCGTAGATCAGCAGCACGGGAGGCATGGGTTTCGAAATGCGGTGAATGGGGGAGGCCAGTTTGTAGTCGTCGATTCGGGCGCCTTCGGGCGGGCCGCCCAGAAATTGTTCGATGATCGATCGCAGCGTGCCGGCTTCGTGTGTGGCGATCAGGTCGATCGGCCCGCTATCGCTGACGACGGCCTGCACCCGGCTCGATTGATCGTGGTCGGGGCCGTCCCCTTCCAGACGCGGGTCGTTTTCGGTCATTCCCAACAGGAGTGCCAGATGGCCGCCGGCCGAGTTGCCCCACGCGCCGATGCGGTCGGGATCGATTTCATATTTCTGGGCATTGGCCCGTAGAAACCGGACGGCATTCTTGCAATCGTGAACGGCGGCGGGAAACGGCGCTTCTCGTGACAGACGGTAATTGATCGTGGCGGCTACGAAACCCAGCCGTGCGAAATCGATGATGTTGCCGGGCGGGCGGTTCTTCGGGGTCGAGAAACTCGATTTGTCCCCTTCGATCCAGCCGCCGCCGTGGATCACGACGATCGCCGGCCGCGGCTTGGCCGCCGGCTGTCTGGGGACGGCGATATCGAGCGTCCAGTTCGGAACGGCTCCTTCGCGATAACGCACGTTGTAAGTCACCGCCACGTCGTCGGGGAGCCGTTCGTCCGGCTCCTCGGCACAGGCCCAACCCGCGATCGAACAAGTCCCGATGGCCGTGAAAGCGCAAGGCAGGGGACCTCGAATCCAGAACACGACGCGGATCCAGAACATGACTTGGTCTCCCTCCTTCCGAATTGCGGAACGGTTTCGCGGGCTGCGGACGTAGTGTGGATGAATGATCGATCAAACACCGATCCAGCACGACCTGATCGTAGCGGTGTCATGCACGTGAAGCGAACGATTCAAATTGAATCACGAAAGCACGAAGGCACGAAACAGGACGGAGATCGGCTGGCGATCTACAGGGCCGGGTCGTTTGCCGGAGTCAGGGGATAGGGGGATCAGGGGGATGCAGAAATTCCAATTCGATGTATCGCGTGCTGATCGGGTCGCGGGATGAATTCGGACGGAAATCCATAGGCTTGACCAGGCGCAGCAATCCGAGTAATCGCTCCTCGAACGGCAAGGTTTTGGAGTGAAATTGTCCATTCCCGTATCCCCCTATTCCCCTATCTCCTGAATCGCCGGCAATCGGGACTATCCCAATGGGCCGAGATCCGCGGCACAAACCGACCGGGATCGATATGGATGGCGTGCAGCGGATTCCGAGCAGGTTGGGAAACCTGCTCTACGGCGAGATAGAGGGCCTGGGAACGGAATTCCCTGACGAGTGGGGCAAATTCCTCATATTCAATTTTGCCGACGTGTACTTTTCGATCGCGTCGGGCCTATAATAAACGTGCTGGCCCACCTTGGATTTCGACGGCTGGAAGTTTCGGCAATTGGGGATTTCGGGCGCCAAGGACATTTTTCAGAGCCTCTCCCCGCGCCTGTGCAGCTCGTCCAGACCCGCGTTCTCGCCGCCGAGGACGCTCCCACGAGAGGGAACATTGTTTTGATCCGTTTTGCATTGTCTCCAGACCCGCATTCCTTGTTTCTGTCGGCGGTGGCGATCGCCCTCTTGGCCGGCGGCTTGGCGGGATGCGAAAAGCCGGAAGAAATCCGCGTTTACACCGTGGCCAAGCCCCCGCCGGTCGAGCGTAACGAGACGGACGACGTGCATTCGGTGGGGCGCGTCCCGGATGGGGCCGTGCCGGATCGCGATGCCGCAGCAGGAAAGCGGGCAGGCAATGCCTCTGTGGGGCAGCCGACAGAAATGCTGGGGGCCATCACGCCGCGCGGCAAGATGATCTGGTTCTTCAAGCTGACCGGCACGCCCTCCGCCGTTGCCGTGGTGAAGAAGGATTTCGTGTACTTTATCAATTCGGTCAAATTCGGCGACAAGGGGCCCGAATGGGATCTGCCCGAGGGGTGGAAGGCCGAAGCGGGATCGGAAATGCGGTTCGCGACGATCCGCATTGCTTCCGCCGAGGGTCCGCTTGAAATGAGCGTGATTCCCCTGCCGAGCGCCGAAGAAAAGTTCGAACCGCAATTGCTGGCGAATGTGAACCGCTGGCGCGGGCAAGTGGGCCTGGGGCCGCTGACTGCCGCCCAGCTCGCCGATTCCAAAGAGGTCATCAAATTCGAGTTGAACGGCGAACCGGTCTGGTTCACCGATTTTGTAGGGGAGGGTCAGGGTAACTCAATGGGCGGGCCCATGGCCGGCAAGCGGCCAGCTCCGCGCGAGGCGGCGGCGACGAAGAGCTCCGGGGGCAAGCTTCCGTTTGATTGCCAGGTTCCCGAGGGCTGGACCCCGGCCCAACCCGGACAATTTCAATTGGCCGCTTTCGACGTCCGCGACGGCGACCGACAGGCCAGCATCACCATCAGCACGGCCGGCGGGAATCTGGCGGCCAACATCAATCGCTGGCGCGGTCAGGTGGGCTTGGCCGATGCGAGCGCCGCGGAAATTGACCAGCAGGGCCAAAAAATCCAAATCGACGGCCACGACGGAACGTCTGTGGAACTGGTTGGCCCGGAAGCGAGCTCGCCGCGCAAGACGATCCTGGGAGTAGTCGTCGAAGCGCAGGGCAAACAATGGTTTATCAAGCTCACGGGGGATGCCGAACTCGCGGCCCGCGAAAAAGAACACTTCGAGGAATTCGTGAAATCGATCAGGTTCCGGTGACAGTTTTCCACAGCACAACTTTTCACAGCGCAACGGGGCTTTGATTCGTTTTGCCCGGCTCCGGGTTAAACAATGCGAAATTGTAATGAGCCGGGGCGACCGGCACAGGAAATAGCTTATGGCAGCGATCATCGAAATCAACGACCCTGCACCCACCGAGACGCCGCAGTCGGCATACAGCTTTCCGCAGACGGCTGCGTCATCGGAAGGGCGCGCCGTACTGGCCATCTTAAAGGCGCTGGCGTCGCTCAAAATTACGGTCGCGCTATTCGCGATGGCCATCTTCATCGTGTTCGTGGGCACTCTGGCGCAGACGCAACACGACATCTGGGTGGTCGTTCGCGAATACTTCCGATCGGCCTACGTCTGGATTCCCTTCCAGGTGTTCTTTCCCAAATCGTTCTTTCCCGACTTGGGGGCAATCGGCGGGAGCTTTCCCTATCCGGGAGGCTGGGCGATCGGCGCCGCGATGGCCGTCAACCTGGCGGCGGCGCACCTCGTGCGGTTTCGGGCGCAGGCGAAAGACGCACGGCTCCTGGTCGGCCTGGGAGTGGTCGCGATCGGCTCTGTCGTCACGACGGGCGTCGTCCTCGGCGGTTCGGGGACTGCGTTTCAGGTAACGCCGCTGCTCGATCCGTCGATGCGCATCCTGTGGCAGCTTTTGCAAGGGACGTTCGCCGGTCTGGTTCTGCTGGCGGGCTGCTGGCTGATCTTCGGAAAGCGGGCCGGCATCGTGCTCTTGCACGGCGGCGTGGGGCTGATGATGTTCAGTGAGCTGTGGGTGGGCAAGACGGCGGTCGAGGCGCAGATGCACCTCGTCGAAGGGGAGACCGTCAACTTCGTGCAGGACATTCGCACCAACGAGTTGGCAGTGATCGACACGTCGGACCCTGCCACCGAAAAGGTCGTCGCGATCCCGCAGGGGCTTCTCAAGCGGGGGGACAAAATTCAGCACGAAGCGCTCCCGTTCGATTTGAAGATCGTCGACTACCTCCAGAATTCAGACTTGCGCGCCATTGAACCGGGGGACAAGAACCCGGCGACAACCGGGCTGGGCCTGAGCATGATCGCCGCCGAGATCAAGGCGGGAGTGGGAACCAGTTCCGACGGCAAGGTCGACGAGAGCGCCGTCTATGTCGAGGTTTTCAAGAAGGGGACGAGCGAAAGCCTGGGGACGTACCTGTCGACATTGATCCAGTCACGACTTTCCGAGGCGCGTCTGCGGACCGGGCTTTCGGAAGCCGAGATTCGGGCCCGCTATCGCGTCGGGCCGTTCGTTCTCAAAATGAGCCAGCCGACCGATTTCGACGTCGACGGAAAACAATTTCGTCTGGCCCTGCGATTCAAGCGGACGTACGAGCCATATTCGATGAAACTCGAAGACGTGCGGTTCGACAAATACGTGGGGACGAACACTCCCAAGAATTATTCGTCAAAGTTGCGTTTGACGGATCCGTCGCGAAACATCGATACCGACGTGACGATCTGGATGAACAACCCGTTGCGGTTCGCCGGGCAGACTTTTTATCAATCGTCGGTCGGCAACGACCCGATCACGGGGGCCGAATCGACCGGGCTGCAGGTCGTGACGAACACCGGCTGGATGATTCCCTATGTCTCGTGCATGATTATCGTGGTGGGGCTGGTGTTTCAATTCGGGCAGACGCTGCTGCGGTTTCTTGATCGCCGGCAGCGGTCGTCCGTGGCGATCAAGAAGTTCGCAACCGCAGACGAAGTGCTCAAGGCAACTGATGGCGACCGAAGTCAGTTGGCAACTCGGCAAACAGGTCATCGGCCCGCCAGGCCAGGGGTCGCTCGGGCGGGCTCCGCTGCGGCCGACGTGGATTTTACGGCAACTGGCAGGCCGGTGCGTTCGCTGGGAAATACCTTGCTAACGAGCGCGGTCGTCGCCGGGTTCGTCGTCACGGTGGGCGCGCTGGCCATGCCTGCCCGGCCGCACGCCGGGGAAATCGATCTGGCGGCGGCCGGCCGAATTCCGGTCGTCTACGAAGGGCGCGTGAAGCCGCTCGATACGCTGGCTCGCAACGCGCTCAAGGTCGTTTCCGGCCGGGAGACGCTCAAGGTGCCCAAATCGGGATATCCGATTTCCAGTTCCGACGAAAATCCGAAGATGAAATCGCAGCCGGCGATGCGCTGGCTGCTCGACCTGATCTCGGGGAACGAAAACGCCGCCCGGCATCGCGTGTTCCGCATCGACAATCCGCAGGTGCTGGGGCTGTTGAGTTTGAACCGGCGGGAATCGCACTTGTATTCGCTGGACGAAATTCGCGGCCAGGAATCGGAAAAGCTGGAAAAATTCTACGACGCCATCGGGAAGGCGCGCAAAAAGCCGGTCGAGCAGCTCGACGTGGAAGAACGCAAATTGCTCGAGCTCGACAAACGGGTCCGCGCGTTCACCGCCATTGCGGCCGGTTTTCTCGATCGCAATTTCAGTCGTCCCAGAACTTTCGACAACCCGGACGAAGAGACGCGCCAACTGGCCAAGGAGCGGCGCGGCACCCTAGCGCGAATGCTCGATGAAGACGAACAGCAGCGCGCCGAAGGACATCCTCCGCTGGCCGTGCCCGTCCGCGAGGGAACCGGTGAGCCGCCGAAATACGAATGGAAGCCCTATTACTCGGCCTATCTGCGCGACGCGATCGAGTCGAAGGTGCTGGGAGACCGGCCGCCTCAGCCCCTGGTCGAGACGTGGGGTGAAATCCTGTCCGCGTACGACAAGGGTTTGCCCGACGATTTCAACCAGGCGGTCGGGAAATACCTGGAGCTCATGGCCCGCGAAGCCCCCAGCGACGTCAACCTCAAAAAGGTCGCCTTCGAAGCGTACTTCAACGGCTTCGCGCCGATTTTCTATGCCTGGCCGTTGTATCTGACGGCATTTATGCTGTCGGTTCTGGCCTGGCTGGGCTGGTCGGGCCCCTTGAATCGGGCTGCGTTTCTGCTCACGTTGTTGACGTTCGGCTTGCACACCTTCGCACTGATTTCGCGGATGTATATCTCCGGACGGCCCCCGGTGACCAACTTGTACTCCACGGCCCCCTTCATCGGATGGGCGTGCGTGATCGGCGGAATGATCATCGAACGGACGTTTCGGATCGGCATCGGCAATCTCGTCTCGACAATCGCCGGGTTTGCGACGTCGATGATCGCCTACAATCTGGCTGGTGACGGTGACACATTCACCGTCATGCAGGCGGTGCTCGACACTCAGTTCTGGCTGGCGACGCACGTCGTCTGCATCAACCTGGGTTACGCGCCCACGTATCTGGCTGGCATTCTGGGCGTCGTCTATATCTTGCGCGGGGCGATCACCTGGACGCTCACGCCGAAGGTCGAAAAAGACCTCGGTCGGATGATCTACGGCACGCTGTGCTTCGCACTGTTTTTCAGTTTCTTCGGCACGGTGCTGGGGGGCCTGTGGGCCGACGATTCCTGGGGCCGGTTCTGGGGTTGGGACCCGAAAGAGAACGGAGCCCTGATGATCGTGCTCTGGAACGCGCTGGTTCTGCACGCGCGGTGGGACGGCTTGGTGAAAGACCGCGGGATGGCGGTGCTGGCCGTGGCCGGCAACATCGTGACGTCGTGGTCGTGGTTCGGCGTCAACGAGTTGGGGGTTGGACTGCACTCTTATGGTTTCACCGAAGGTGTGCTGATGACGCTGGGGATTTTCATCTCCAGCCAGCTCGCCATTATCGGCATCGGATGCCTGCCCCGCGAATTGTGGCTGAGTTACCGCCAGCCCGGCGAGCCGGGGGTGTCAGCCCCCGGATGAGGTCGCACGTGAAGACGCTGAAGAGTGAAGAGGGAAGAGAGAGAAGAGGGAAGGCGCGGATCGATTCTGCGGGCGGCGGGCGTTGCCAGCGCGGTGCCACCGGGATTGACGTCCCCCGCTCGCCGGGTTTTATTGCTTAGTCGCTCTTCTTGCTTAATCTCTTCTCTCTTCATTCTACTTCCACTCGTTTCTTCATCTTCAACGCCAGCGCGATGCCACCCGAGGGGTTAACGCCCTTGGCTCGTCGGTAAAGTCTGCCCAGATTGCCCAATCCGATCGAGAGATGGCCGGCGTCTCCGACAAATCTCGCGCTATCGTCATTTCCGCTACGGTCGCCGGCCGATAACGATCAGGTGGGGGGCCCGAGTCGCATTCTCATCTCGGAATTTCCGGAACCGAATTATGCATCGCAAAGCTGCACTGGCTGTCGTTCCTGTTTCACTCCTTTCGCTGGCGGGGCTGCTCTCGGCAGGCGACTCCGAGTTCTTTTATCCGCAAAACGATTCCCTCCCGGGAGTTCGCACCGAATATCATTCGGGCAAGCAGTGGCCCCTGGCGCCCCGTCCCGAGGGCTGCCCCGAGCCGATCATTCATCGCTATCACACCGCCCATTACTGGCCCGATCCGTACCGCTGGCAGGACCGCTCGTCGGTGCGGGCCCACGTTGCCGCGCAGAGTGCGGCCGGCTGGTTGACCAACACCACGCTGTACGACCAGCACTTCGACCCGGATACGCAGGAGCTCAACGACTCGGGCCGGATG